>JBBIKA010000356.1:0-5531 GCA_037445695.1 Chloroflexota bacterium | reverse complement strand
GGCGTGGGCGGCTCAGGGCTGGGCGTCAGGCCGACCGGCGCGGCCGCGTGGCCGGGCCGGCCGCCGGCCGGCGTCAGCGCCGCGACGATCAGCAGCGCCAGACTCACAGCGAGGATCGCTCTCACCGTCGTTCCAGATTTCATGGTGGCCTCCACCGCGGGACGTCCGGTTCAACCAGACGTCCCGCGCGTCTCATTGTCGTGTGATGATCGGCAGCCAGAGCCGATGGCCGGGCGCCGGCCGGATGCGGACGAAGATCGGTCCGTATTCCTGCGTCTGGCCCGATGCCCAGAAGGCTTGCAGCCAGTAGGCGTATTCGATCCCCGGCCTGGCCGTCTCGTCCACGAAGGTGAAGACGCCGTTCTGGCCGGCCGCGGCCGGGATCGCCTGCGGCGTGATGCGTGTGGCGGTCAGGCGGTCGCCGCTGACGTTGCGCCAGAGATGGAAGCTGCCCCGGCCCGTTCCATCGCCCGCGCTCCAGCGGAGGGTGATGCGATCGGCGTCGGCGGTGGCCGTGAAGCTGACCGGAATGACGCCGGTCGGCACGCCGATGGGCGTGGTGATGGTGGCGGTCGTGCCGGGGCCGGGCGGCGTTACCTCGTTCCCGGCGCCGATCTGCACCGCGTTCAAGATGGACGCGCCTACGGCCACCGGCAACGGGCTGTCCACCTTCACCCCGAAGGTGAGGACGCCGCTGGCGCCGGCCGGCACGTTGCCCAGCGTGAACGTGCAGGCCACGCCGGCCGGGCTGCCATCGGGGCAGCTCCAGCCGGGCGTGCTTGCCGTCATCACGAACGTGGTCGTAGCCGGCACGGTTTCCGTGATCACGGCGTTGATCGCCGCCACGCTGCCGGTGTTCGTATAGGTCAGCGTATAGACGATGGTGTCGCCCGGCTCGACGATGACCCCGCCGTCCGTCTTGCTGACGATCATGCGCGCGGCCACCTGATCCTCGTCGTCCGCGGTGTTGTCGTCCGGCGTCGGGTCGGTCCCGTTCGAGCCGTCGTCGCCGACGGTCGCCGAGTTGATGATGGTCGTCACGCTCTCCGGCAACGGCGACGCGATCTGCACCGTCACCGTCCGCGTGGCGATCGCGCCGGAGGCCAGGGAGAAGGCCGGCCAGATGACCGTGTCGCCGCTCAACACGCCGCCTGCGCTGGCCGCCACGAAGACGGTATGCGCCGGCACGCGGTCGCTCACCACGACGCCGGTCGCAGTCGTGTTGCCGACGTTCGTGATGACCAGCGTGTAGGTGAGCGTCTGGCCGTGCAGCACCTGGCTCACCCCGTCCGCTTTGGCGATCTGGAGATCCACGAAGCGCACCGGGCTGATGACCGTGTCATCGTTGTTGGAGTCGTCGGGGTCGAGCGTCTGCGCCCCGACAAGCGCCGTGTTCGAGAAGGCCTGCGTCGCGGTCGGCCGGACGCTGACCACCAGTTCGATCGTCCGCGCAGTGCGGGCCGGCATCGCGCCCAGGCTCCAGACGAGCGGATCTGGCCCGCCGACCGGCGCCGGGGTGGAGCCCACGAATGCGACCGCGGCGGGCAGGGTATCTGTGACGAGCACGTCGGCCGCGTCGGCCGGGCCAACGTTGGTGATGACCAGCGTGTAGGTGAGCAGGCGGCCGGGCATGGCCGGCGTCGGCTCGGCGGTCTTGGCGATCGCCAGGTCGGCCACGGCGGTCGGGGTCAGCGGCGCCGGGCTCTGGTTGTCGTCTTCATTCGGGTCGGGCGTGGTCGAACCGACGACGGCCGTGTTGGTGAACGTCTGCGTCACCCACGACCCGATCGTCACGTTGACCGTGATGAGCTGGCTGGCCCCGGCCGGCAGGAGGCCCAGCTCCCAGATGAGCGGGTTCGGCCCGCTGCTCGGCGCGGGCGCGGCAGCGTCGAAGCGCACCTCGGCCGGCAGCGTGTCGGTGACCCGCACGTTGACCGCGTCGGATGGCCCGGCGTTGCGCACGATGAGCGTGTAGGTCAACGGCCCGCCGGCCCTGGCCCCCACCCCTGGCCCCTCCCCCAAAGTTGGGGGAGGGGTTGGGGTGAGGGGTTGCGCCTGCTTGACGAGCGACAGATCGGCCCTGGCCGCCGGCTGAACCGGCCGCGGCTGGCTGTTGTTGCCGGGGTTCGGGTCGCCCGTGGTCGCAACGATGCCGGCCGTGTTGGTGAAGGTCTGCGTGACCCACGCGTTGACCCGCACCGTGACGGTCAGGACGCGCGTCTGGCCGACCTGCAGCGCGCCCAGGTTCCAGCGCAGCGGGTTCGGCCCGCTGTCGGCCGCGGGCTGGGCCGAGACGAACGTTACCTCGGCCGGCAGGGTGTCGGTCACGGTGACGCTCAGCGCGGTCGAGGGGCCGAGGTTGGCGGCGATCAGCGTGTAGGTCAACAGCTCCCCGGCCACAACTTCGGCGGTTGAGGCCTGCTTGGCGAGCGTTACATCGGCCGCTGTGATCACGGGCACGCAGACCGTGGTCGAGATCGGCCCGGTCGCGCCGTCGGGTCGCGGGGTATTGCTGAACGCGGCCGCGGTGTTGCAGAGCTGTGCGCCCGGCGGCAGGTTCGGATCCACCACCGTGACTGCGGTGATCACGACCGTGCGGCTCACCGGCAGGTCGCCGACCTGGCAGATCAGGCCGGCGCAGACCCCCTGGCTGGCGATCAGTTGCTGCAGCGTCAAGCCCTGGGGCAGCAATTCCTTCACATCCACCCGCCGCGCCGTCGAAGGCCCGTCGTTATGGAGCGTGATAGTGTAGGTCAGCGGCTCGCCGGCCACGGCCGGATCAGGCGCGGCGGTCTTGGTGATCGTCACACTCGCGTGGGCGACCGTCTGCACCGCGGCCTCATCGCGATTGTTGGTTTCGTTCGGGTCAGGCGTCGTCGCGGCGATGCTGGCGACGTTGCGCAACAACACGCCGTCGGCCGTGCCCGTCTCGGCGCGGGCCAGCACCGTGAAGGTGCGCGTCTCGTTGACCGCCAGGCCAGCCAGCCACCAGACCAGCGGATCGGGGCCGGTCGTCTGCGGCGGCGTGGCCGACACGAAGGCCACACCGGACGGCAGCGGGTCGGTGATGACCACGTCCGTCGCGGCCGATGGCCCGGCGTTGCGCGCCACGAGCGTGTAGGTGAACAACTCGCCCGCGACGACGCTGTCGGCGCTGGCGGTTTTGACGATGCTCAGATCGGCGCTGGCGATGAGCGGAACCACATGGATCGTCCGGTCATTCAGCGGGTTCGGGTCGGCCGTGGCGCTGCCGACGACCGCCACGTTCGTCAGCACGCCGGTCGCGGTCGGCGCGACCGTGACGATGATCTCGAACGAAGTCGTCGCGGCGGCGGGCAGGTCGCCCAGCCGGCAGATCAGCAGATCGCCGGCCGGATTGGTGCAGGCCGGGCTGGAGACGAACGTGACTCCGGCCGGCAGCGTGTCGGTCACGACGACGGCGACGGCGGCCGATGGGCCATAGTTCGTGACAACGATCGTATAGCGCAGCAGCTCGCCGGCTATGGCCGGCTCCGGCGCGCCGCGCTTGGCGATGGCCAGATCGGCCGCTGCGGTCACGGTCACGACCGCGCCGGCCGTGTTGTTCGCCGGAAGCGGATCGGGCTGGTCGGCGTGTACCAGCGCCGTGTTGGTCAGGATCGTGCCCGCGGCGAGCGTTGAAGCGGCCTCGGCCACGATGCGCACGGTGGCGGTGGACGGCGCGCCCGCGTAGATCAGCGAGCCCAGGAAGCAAACGCCGGCGTTGTCACACGCGCCCTGGCTCGGCGTGGCGCTGATCAACGTCAGGCCGGCCGGCAGGGTATCGGCCAATTCGACATCGGTCGCGGTGGCCGGGCCGTAGTTGGTGATCACCAATGTGTAGGTGATGCGGCCGCCCGCGGTCACCGTGGCGTCGGAGGAGACTTTGGCAACCGCCAGGTCGGCCGGCGGCCCGAACGTCTGGCGCACCGTCGTCGGCTCCTCATCGCTCAGCACCGAGCGGGTCAGCGGCGTCGTGCTGGTCACAGCAACGCTGTTGATGAGCGTCGTGCCGCTGACGACATCCGCGGCAACGCGCACCGACACCAGGAAGCGCGTCGTACTGCCGGCGGCCAGCGTGCCCAACGGGCAGCTCAGCACGGCCGGCATCGCCTCCACGCAACCGATCGAGCTGCTCTGGAACACGACCCCGGCCGGGAGCTGGTCGGTCACGACCACGTTGCGCGCCTCGGAGGGGCCGGTGTTCGTGACGACGATCGCATAGATCAGTTGCGCGTCCGGCGCCACCGGGTCGCTCAGATCCTGCTTGTCAATCTGCAGACTGGCTTCCGTCTGCACCGGGTTGACGGTCGTCGCGATGTTCGGGTTCGGGCCGGGATCGGTCGTGTCGCTCGATGCGTAGGCCGCGTTGAGCAGGACCGTGCCGGCGTCCACATCGCCGTTGACCCGCGCCACCACCGTCACGGTCGCCGTGTCGCCCGGCATCATGTCGCCCAGCAGGCAGATCAGCCCGCCGCAGATCCCCTGGCTCGGCGCAACGCTCACCAGCGTCAACCCGGCCGGCAGCGAGTCCACCAGCTTCACCTGGACCGCGTTGGACGGCCCGAAGTTGCGGACGATCAGGGTGTACGTGATGAGATCGCCGGCCAGCGCCGTTGCGGGCAGGCCGCTCTTGGTCAGGCCCAGGTCGGCGCGCGCGATGACCGAGGTATCGGTGTTGGCCGCGTTGTTACGCGGGTTGCTGTCGGCCGTGTCGGCGCCGACCACCGCCGTGAACTCCAGGCTGGTTCCGGTGGGCACGGCCGGATCAACGATCACCGTGATCGGCAGGCCGACGGCGTCGCCCGCGGGCAGCAGGTTGGTCGTTGTGATCGTCACCGTGCCGTCGCCGTTGTCGCGGGCGAACCAGCCCGGCGGCAGAGTCGCGCTGTCGAAGGTCGTGCTCGGCGGCAACGTGATCGTCACCACCGTGCCCAGCGCGTCCGAAGAACCGTTGTTGTAGACCGTCGCGATCACCGTCGCGGTCTGGCCTGCGATCGTCGTCGGCGTCGAGCGGAGCGTGATGCCGATATCGGCGGTCGGGCTTGTCGCCGCGGTCACCGAAGTCGTGTTGTTCGCCTCGTTCGGATCCGGCGTGCTGCTCGTCACGCCCGCCAGGTTGATCAGATCGGTCGTGACCGTCGTTGCCACCGTGCCCACGATCGTCACCGTCGCGCTCCCGCCGGCCGGCAACGTGCCCAGAGCGCATGGCAGCGCACTACAACCGCCCTGGCTGCTGGAGATGTTCGTGGCCGTGAAGCCCGTCGGCAGCGTGTCGGTCACCACCACGGCCTGCGCATCGGATGGCCCGGCGTTCGCCACTGTCAAGACGTAGGTCAGCGCCTGCCCGGGTATCGCAGGGCTGGGCGAGACCGTCTTGATGATGCCCAGATCGGCGCCGGTGGTGATCGTCGTATCGGCTGTCGCCGTGTTGTCCGACTGGTCGCTCTCGTCGGTTGAGTAGACGGCTGCGGTGTTGGTGACCGTGCCGGCGGCCGTGTCGGCATTCACCC
>JBBIKA010000355.1:5780-7201 GCA_037445695.1 Chloroflexota bacterium | reverse complement strand
ATGATCTGCTGCATGATGGCGGCGAACTCGGCCGTGTTGGCAAAGGGATGCACTGCCAACCGGCCCTCGCCGTCCAACGCCCTGGCCACGGCCTGCACCTGTTCCTTGTAGTCGTCGGCCAGCGGGCTGATGGTCGGCGCGGGCAGCACGCCGTAGCTGGCCGTCACCACGCCCTCGAAGTTGAGGATGTGCGGGTTTTGGGTGTTGCGCATGGCGCCGGCCGGCTCGACGTAGGTGTGCAGCACGCTGCGCAGGAAAGTCTGATGCCGTTTCAGCCGCTCCTCTTCGGCGATGGGGTAGCTTTGGCTGACGTCGTTGAAGCCGATGCGCGCCAGCTCGAAGTTGGCCACCGAGGCGTAGACGCCGGACGAGGCCGGCCTGTGGAAGATGGGCTGGCTCACATCATCGCCGCCGCGCTCCTGAGCATAGCGCACGTGGAAGTACGACTCGGTGCGCACCTTGTCGGGCAGGCCGACGACCCAACTGAACTCGGCCACCGACTTGCGCGGGATCGAGCGCGCGCCGCGGGCGATCAGCGTGCCCTCGGTGTCTTCCAGCGCGCACGTGGTCAGCAGGCCGGTGATGGCGGCCGCGTTGGTGTCGGGCAACGTGCGCAAGAATTCGGCATCGCCCAGGATACGGTCAGCGCGAAAGGTCTGGCACCCAGCGCATAAAGCCATCGCCGTCTCGCGCGCCAGCAAGTAGAAATGCTCGGCCTGGATGTGCTTGAACATATCGCCGCTGATGGCATTCACCTTGTGGACGTTGCCGGCGGTGTCCACCACGGCTACGGTGCGGGTCATGGTCTGGTTGCCCTCGCCGCCCTCGTTGTTCAGGGAGTGCAGCTCCAGGGTCAGGCGACCGCAAATGGACAAGCTGTAGATCGGTTTCAATTCAGACATTGGATCAGCTCCTTTTCTCGGTTGTATGGTTGATCAGGCGTTGGGTTGTTCTTCGCGCGGCTCGCGGGCGTAGCCGTAGGCAATCAACAGATTGGCCACCACCTCCGAACCGTACTCGTCAATCAGGCGCACCACCTCAGCGATATCGCCCGTGCGCACGTCCCTGCGCAGTTGCTGGCCCTTGCTCTCCAGCTTCTGCACGTTCTCCTGGTTGTAGCTCTGGATGAAGTCGGTGAGCGCGGCCACGAACTCGTCGCGCACCGTGCCCTTGCGCTTCAGCTCGGCGCCCAGGCCGTAGCGCACCTCGTAGAGGTTGTCCTGCTTGTTGGCCTTGCGCGTCTGCGGGATGATGGTGGCGTGGCGGATGGCGTAGGCCACATTCTGAAAACCGCCGTTCTCTACGATGGGAGCTAAGTCCTTCCGGTTGGTCATGATGAGCCTCCTGAGTTTGGGTGTGGTAAAAGTCGGTACAGAGCGCTGGCCTTCGTTCAGCCGCCGCAGGATCTCGTGGCTGTAACC
>JBBIKA010000355.1:0-5680 GCA_037445695.1 Chloroflexota bacterium | reverse complement strand
TCGGTACAGAGCGCTGGCCTTCGTTCAGCCGCCGCAGGATCTCGTGGCTGTAACCGGCCATGAAGTCGAAAAACGCGTCCCAATTGCCGCTGGAGACGAAGTCACGGTAGCGGCGCAGCAGGTCGAAACCGTCGCTGCGGCCCTCGTCAATGCCTCGCACCGCGTCCAGATGCTCGTCCATGATCCCCTGCACCGCTATCACATCGGCCCGCGTGCGCAGCTCACCGCTCCAGGCCGGCAGGCTGAGGAAGGAGAGGTTGACCATGGTGTAGGCGTTGCGGCTGAGCAGCTTGAACTGGGCCACATGAAAGCCGGCCACGACCTGCTCCGGCGCGGCGGCCACTTCGAAATCGTCCTCATCGCGCCAGGCCGCCTCCACGTAATCGAGCCAGGCGCGTGAGAAGAGCAACACGCTGGTGATGTCGGTCTTGAGGCTGGTCTGATGGCCGCGTTCTCGCCAGAGATAGCGATTGAAGCGCCCAAAGACCTCTTGCTGGGCCTGCCACGATAGCCGCAGCGGCGCAACGACGTAGGCTTTCCAGTCGTTGGTGTCGGTGGTCTGGCGCGGGGCCAGACAATGCCACAGGCCAATGGTCTTCAAGAATTCTTCCAGCCACGGCCGATCTTTGATGTTGTCCATGCGCAGGGCGTTGGCTTTCGGCTCGTTCAGCCCCTTACCCTGATGCGGGTTCAAGAGCTGAGAAGCCGTTTCCACCGGCTTGAGGCCGTCTCGTTTAGCCAGTTTTGTCCAGTCGGCCAGCGCCTGACCATCCTCGTCGTCCGGTCGGGCGAAGAGCGCCAGCAGGCTGCTCAGATGCTCCGCCAGATGTAGGCGACAGCCGGCCCACTGGGAGACGATGCGGTTGTAGATACCATCGGCCTGCATGCGAGAATCGCCCAGGAAGACAACCGTGGCCCAGTCGGCCGGAGGTTCCAGATCGCGCAACTGCTGTTCGAGGTCATCCCCACGCACGTTTTGATCCTGCAGCGCACGACGCTGTTCATGATAGGCCTTGACCTGGCTCCAGGTAGCGTCCGCGTTGCGAACAGGGCCATCCTCGGCCGACTCCTGGCTGCCGCGCACAATAAGGGGCGCCGGGTTGGCCATGGCCGCCAGCCCGGCCAGCCACTCCTCCCGCACCGGCTCGCTCAGGCGCACCAGATAGTGCCCGCCGCCATCTTCCAGCGTGATGTGCCAGCGGCCGGTCGGCCCTTTGGCCTGGCGAAAGATGTGGTCGAGCAGAGCAGCTAACCCGTAAGCTACCAGCACGTCGCTGTAGGTGCCGGTGCGCTTGGGAACGTAGTAGACGTTCTGATACATCAGCTCTCCTCCTGTGAAAGGCCGTCGCACAGGCGCAAAATGCGCACGATGAAAAAGTACTGAAACCACCAGGCCCAGTCCCCTTCGGGCGGCGCGGCGGGCAGATGCTTGCGCACATGAGGCGCTTCTTCTTCCTGCCGCAGCCACTGCGCCCATGTTCGCCAACTTTCGTCGCCCACGGCCGCCAGCGCCTGGGCCACCGTCTCTCTGGCCTGGGGGTGCAGACGATAGGGTTTGGCGTCGTCCAGGCCAGGGCTGTGGTGCCGGGCGATGGCCGCAAAAGCCGCGCGATAGAGGCCGGGATAGCGGCGGCCGTCCAGCGCCTCGTACAGCAGACGGGCCGAAGCAGAAGCGCCCTCGCCGGCGTGGGTTCCCGGCTTGTAACGCCGCACTTTCCTTTGCGCCTCCTCGTGGACCGGGTTGCCGCGCTCGTAGTGGGTGTGCGCCGCCAGGAAAGACGGCGTGCCTTCGCCAATGGCCTCCTGGTACTTTGTCGCAAAGTGCTGCCAGTCTACGCTCAGCTTGCCCACGTCGTGGAGCGCCATGCTCAGCCGCACGGCTCGCTCCAGCAGGTCTTTCGGCAGGCGCCAGCTCTCATCTACCTGGTCGGCAAAGCGCCGCGCCGGCCAGGCCAACCGGCGCCGCAGTCGGCCGTCGGCGATGGGATTGCCCGGCGCCAATCTGCCCTCCAGGATACACCGCATGCCGGCGATATGCTCCGGGTAGGATTCGAGCCGATAGCCGGCATAATCAGGCCGTTCCCGACGGCCGATCCGCTGCGGAGAGCGATATGCGCCCGTGGAGGTCTCGCCCAGCCGCAGGCCGCGCTCAGGATCGTAGGCCGCCAGTTGGGGATGAACGGCGAAGATCAGCGAGAGCCCGATGTCTTCGCTGCGCTCTGCCTCCAGCCACTGATAGGCGATCTCCTCGCCCTCTTCCCCCCTGGTCACGGGATAGCGCACCGCCCACTCCAGTCCCAGCACCTCCTGCAACTGCCTGAGCTCCTTGAGCCTGCCTCGTAGCGTGCCGTGCCAGAGCGAAATGCCCTCGAAGCGGTACGGGCTCTCGTCGCTCAGGCCAAAGGGCGGTTCGCAGACGATGACCGTGCGGCTATCCATCTGGCGGATCAGCTCCGGCCGGGCGCTGGCATCCCCGCGGATCACCGCATCGGTGATGCGCTCCCACAGGCGAGCCTCCCCTTCCCGCATTCCCTGCAGCATGATTGCATCGGCTTCGCCGTGGGCCTGGTTGATCACCTCCTGCTCGGCGGCGAAATCCAGCACGGCGCCGTGACACTCACGGAAGGCCTGCCACGAGCGGTCACACACGGCGACCTCCAGCTTGCTGCTACCGTACGGCGCATAGTTCGGCTCGCCGTTCTCTTTGGCCGGCACCGGATAGACCAGGACGCGTCCCTGCTCACCGGGGTAGCGGGCGCAGCGGCCGGCGCGCTGCAGCACGCTGGCCGCCGGCGCGATCTCGGTGTGCAGCGTCTGGCTGCTGATGTCTAGCCCCACCTCGACCACCTGGGTGGCAACGACAATCAGGGAAGGACCCTGATCATGCGCCAAGCCCTGGGGGTTCCAGAGCGACTGCAGCAACGCCTCTTTCAACTGGCGATGCGGTCGCTCGAAGCGGCTGTGCAACAGCATGACCCACGGGCTATTCTCTGGGCCGGCTCCCAGCCGCTCTCGCAGGATCTGCACGCCTTGGGCAACCGCATCGTCCCAGGCTTCCCCGCGCCGGCTGCGCAGCGCCTCGTAGATCGGTTCCAGTTCCGGCAGCGCCGCCGGAACCGGCCGGCAGCCGTCCTCTACCAGGCGGCCATACAGTGCGATGGCGCGATCCACGGTGTTGCACACGGCCAGGGAACGGCGGTCGTGCGCGCCGTGCACGGCCTCGGCGCTCAGCTCACCGTCCGTCATCTCGAACCGTCGCTGTTTGCGCGCGAGTTTGCCCTGCCGGGTTTCGATGCCGGCCACCTCTTCCGGCGGCACGACCACCACTTCGGCCCCGAGCAGCTCGCCGATGGCATTCAGCATGGTCTGCGAAAAGGTCGCGGTCATCAGCAAGAAAGGCGCCAATCGGCCCACGACACGTAGGATCTGCAGGGTCGCCTGGGCAGCTTCTAGCGGAAAGAGATGGAACTCATCGAACACCAGGTACGATCCCAGAACGGCGCCCACGTTGACGTTCGCCATACCGGTCGAGAGGCTGTAGGGCACGCCCAGCGCGCTGCTGAGGGTCTGATCCAGGGTGGCGAAGACCAGATCGCCCAAGAGTTCCGGGTCCTCGGCCCGTTCGCCGGTCTGGATGCGCACGTCCAGCGTACGGCGATGAACCCGTTCGTAGCGCGCGGCCAGATCGTGGTACTCGCGGTAGAACTGGCCGGCCAACACGCGCATCGGCACCGAGTAGAGGCACTGCTTCGGGAAGGCATCGTCCGGCAGGTCGAAAAAGGCCTCGATGAACGGCGCCAGCGCGGCCCGCGTCTTGCCGGAACCGGTCGGCGCCTGCAGCACTACCGGCCGGCCGTTCAGCAGGTGTGATTTGACCAACTCCTGATAGGCGTAGAGCGGCACGGTCAGCCTCCAAAGAAGTCATCCAGGGTGGAGCTTTTGGCCCCAGGAACCGAGCTGATATGCCAGCCGTAGAGCTCGGCCAGCGCCTTGGCCTCCCCCATCAGCCACTCCCGCAACTCCACCGGCCCCACAACCTCGCAATCCCCGCCCCAGCCCCGGATCCCGGGCACCAACTCGCGCGGCTCGGCCACCTGTGCCCGCCACAGCAGGTAGCCGTCCGCCTGCTCTTCGATCCGCTGTGAGGGATGCCAGCGCGTTTCCCTGACCCGCAGCGCCACGCGCGGATGGAAGCGCAACACCACCTCCACCGGCGCCTCGTCCGTGTACCAGATGCCCCAGGCGTCGCGCAACAGCTTGCCGGGATCGAAGTCGGCCGGGATCTCGTAACGCTCGTGGGTCATGTGCGCGGCGCGGATGCGCTCGATCTTCAGGGTGCGGATGGCGCCCGGCGGCTTCCGCCAGCCGATGACGTGCGCGGTCTGGCCCACGGCATACGGCTCGATAAAGTAGGGCGCGAAGTCATACTCGAAGATGCGGCCGTCCTCCATCTGATGGTGCAGATGCACCACCCGGCCGGCCGACCACGCCTCGGTCAGCGTCTCCAGCACCTTCAGATAGACCGGATCGTGGAAGGCCGCTTCCTCGTCCATCACATCGGCCGAGCGCAGCAGGTGGCCGCTCACGTTCTTGTCCAGCCGCTGCAGCGCCAGGCCCAGCTTGCGCAGCGCAGACGCGGCGTGCGGGTTCTGCTTGTCGGTACGCGTGGCCAACAGCCGCGTGGCCAGGTGGATGGCCAGCACTTCGTGCAGGCTGAAGGATGCTTTCGTCAGGTCGGCGTTGCGATCCAGCTTCAGCTTGCCGTCCTCTTCTTCGTAGATGCTCGGTGGCAGTTGATCGGCATTCAGGTACTTGGTGATGGTGGAGCGGTTGACCCCCAGGCGCCGGGCGATTTCGGCGCGGGTCAGTCCTTCGGGGTGGGCCCACAGCAGTTTCTCGATTTGCAGCAGGCGCTGCGCCTTTTCTTGTGCGCGGTTCATCGCTTGCTCCCGGCTCCCATCCAGTTGGGCGTTGCCGTCCAGATTCGCCGTCCGGCGTTATGGCATTCGCGCTCACGCCGCGGCGTATGGCAACACCTAGAATGTTTGACTTGATTTTACCAAATGCGTTGCCCGATTCTGCAAAATCGGGCCTTTCCGGCCGCAATCTGTTAACGTCGTTTACCGAACGGCCACAATCGGCCGCGTTCGTCCTCGCTGAGCAAGATGCCCTGCTCTTCCAGGGCGGGCAGATAGCGGGTCACCGTTGACGGCGACAGTTTCAACCCCTTGGCGACATCAAATGGCTTGCTGCCCGGATGTTCTTCAATGTAACGTTCGATCTGCTGAATGCGCTGGATGTCGGCCTTGCGTGCCATGGTTGCCTCCGGTTCTATGGAGGATTCAACCTCATAAAACCAGAGGCTTGTTGCCGGTACGGCAACATCACCGTGCGAATTAGCCCAATTCAGATCCAGAAACGAAGACATCTATTGCTGATTTGCCAACCCCCTACCCCTCCCGCACTCCTCTACCGCTGCTCCTGCAGCCACGCTGGACTTTTCGCCCAAGAAAGGTCCAGGGGAGCCTCTGCTTATCAGCGGAGTGCGGCCGCCTAAAGTAATCTATTTGTCTTTCCTTCGACCCTCGAGTACAATAAAAACACCTCGTTCTAGGAATCGGGTCGAAATCGGCTGGGATGACGTAGCCTGCGTCCAGGAGCTCGGCTTCTTCCACCCGGT
>JBBIKA010000354.1:0-13607 GCA_037445695.1 Chloroflexota bacterium | reverse complement strand
GAGCCGGAAATCATCAGCGTGACCTACCTGCGCGAACGCACGCGCGAGGTCCTGGAGAACGCGCACTTCCGCGGGAAGCGTTACCGGGTTGAGCGCGCGGGACAGGAGATGGTGGTGATTTTGGGGGTGGAAGAATACCGGCGATTGACCACTTCATTTGAACAAACTCAGCGGCAAGTTGATTAGTGTTTCGCCAATCAGTGATCGTTTCTTTGCAAGCAGGAGAACAGGCAGTCTCCTGTAATTGTGGAGAGGATGACCGATGTCTGTATCTTGCCCGGTTTGTAAACACCCCAACCGCCATGCTGCACACTTTTGCTCGGCGTGCGGTGCGCCGATTCTCCTCATGGGACGGTTTCGGATCCTGCACAAAATCGGCCAGGGCGGAATGAGCATCGTATATCAGGCTGAAGATTTGCGTCTGCCGGGCAAGCTCTGGGCCATCAAAGAAATGAGCGATGCGACCGTGACCGACCCCGTTGAGAAACAACGCGCCATCGCCGGCTTCAAGCAAGAAGCTCAGATCTTGAGCAAGCTCCAGCATCCCAACATCCCTCAGGTGGTAGATTCATTTCAGCAAGGCAGCAAACACTATATCGTCACCGAATACGTAGACGGTGCGACTCTTGCCGACATGCTTGCAAAGCGAGGCGGCCCATTTGCCGAGATTGAGGTGCGCGCCTGGTTGAAGCAGTTATGTGATGTGCTATTGTATCTGCACGGTCGCCAACCTCCGATTATATTCCGCGATCTCAAACCACAGAACATCATGGTGGACCGTACCGGCCAGGTTAAGTTGATTGACTTCGGCATCGCTCGTTTCTTCAAGGCGGGTAAAGCCAGGGACACCACGTTGTTGGGCACCCCTGGTTATGCGCCGCCCGAACAGCATGGGCATGGACAAACAGATGTGCGGTCAGATGTATTCGCGTTGGGTGTGACCCTATACCAATTACTTACCGGTTACGACCCGACCGCAACCCCTTACAATCTCCCGCCGATCCGCCCACTGGCGCCGTCCATTTCGCCGGCAATGGAAGAGATCATCCAGCGAGCCATCCAGTTGCAGCCGCAGGCTCGGTGGCAAAACATTGCCGAGATCCAAGCTGTTTTGCAGGGGAAATGGTCCAAGAAAGCCCCTTCTCAAGGCCCAGGTGCTTCGGCCCAGGCGACCCCGTCCGGTGGCCAGCCCCAGCAAGCGCCTTATATAGGCCCACCGCCCGTCAAGCGCCCTACGACGCGCCTACTGATGGCAGCAGCCACCCTGTCGAACCAACAGTTGGCGGCCGTGCTCGTGGCCTTGGCAGCGACAGTGGCGTTGGGGGTATGGCTGTTGGCGCCCATCATTGAACGAGAGGCACCGATTATCTGGAATAATGTCCCGGCATTCGTTATGGCCGGGCCAATGGCTTACGCAGCCCTACAACGACGATGGACGGCTTTCTTTACCCATATCATTGTGACGATGGTCGGTTGGCTGACGTGGTGGGCGCGCAGCGGGTATACACCTTCAACTTATACTCCATTTCTGGCGGCAACCGTTTTCAGCGGGGGCGCGATCGAGTTGGCCATGGCCTATCTGCCGCGGATCAAAGGCAAGCTCGGCGCTGATGCCTGGAAGCGCGAAATAGGATGGTATGCTTTGGCAACGGTAGCTGCCGCTATAACCTTCTATTCCGTAATGGACGGCATCTTCTTTGCCTTGCAACCCGGCATGTGGGTCGGATCAGCGATGTTGGGCGCCTCTGGTTGGTTTCTGGGTGATCTGGTGCAGCAATGGTTGTACTTGCGCAAAACCGGTATCCCGCGACCCGGTCGGCCATAGTTCTGTATCGAGAACAGTCCCCAGCAAATTTCACCTTTCGGGCCTGCAGACAAGGAGGAGTCAATGAAGCTTTCCACACAAAAGCCTCATGAATGCCGGAGGCAACTTCTTTATGGAACGTTGACAGCATTGGCGATGCTCTTGTTGTTCATGCTGAGCGCGATCGGCGCGTATGCCATAACGGGCTATTCGTATCCGCCTGCTCTCCGTGAAGGAGCAAGTTTCGGAATCGGATTTGCCGAATCGCCAGCACAACCTGGCGTGGGCACGCCGACACTGACTACGACAAGCACCGTTGTCAGCGGCACGCCGCCCGCATCACCCCAGGCCGTCGTACTGCTGACGTCCACAGCGATCATAAGCCCAACAATTACGCCGATAACCACCACGACGCCCGTTATCACCGGAATACAACCTATAAGTCCGACAGTAAGTCTCACGCCCACCGAGACGGTCAGTCCGACGGCTACGCCGACTTCAACCGCCACGGCCAGCCCATCTCCCACCGCCAGCCGGACGGCTACAGCGACCCCTACTGCTACTCGAACTGCAACATCCAGCCCGACGGCATCACCAACGGCGCTGCCCACCGCTACGCCGACGCCAAAACCGGTAGAGCCTGCCGCGCTGCTCGTGGGCCCCACCCCGACAGCGCCCCAGGGGCCGGAGCCCGGTGACCGATTTCCACAGGGCAGCCCCATAGGTCAGCCGATGATCGTGGCGGTTGCAGCTGTAATCGTTTTAGTTATACTTCTCGGTGCGACTTTATTCCTGTTCAGACGGCGACGAATGCGGCCTTCCCAAACAGAGCCGCCTCCACCCTCTCCAACGCCTGGTCCGCCAGTACCGCTGGCCGAAAAACCTAGTCTCTTGACCTCGAGTCCACCGCAACCGGGGATCCCCTATCTGGAAGGGAGAACCCGGACGGAAACGCTTTATTGTCGGTTGGCTAAACAGGCAATAACGATCGGCCGGGATACAGACAACGACTTGATAGTGGATGCGGGCTTTGAGGGCTGGCAGACTGTTTCTCGCCGGCACGCCGTGATCGAATACGACGGTCGCCGCGCCGTTGTGGTGGATCAAGGCTCGCGCAACGGTGTTTACGTCAATGGCCGACGGGCCGGAACGAATGTCCTACAGGATGGCTGGACGGTCCGCTTTGGCAAAGTCGAGTTTATCTTCCGAACAAACCAGGGAGGCGTTGTCTCATGAACAAGTGCCCTTACTGCGAATGGGATAATCGGGATACTGCCCGATTTTGTCAAAAATGCGGCAAGCCCCTGCCTCAACCTGCGGCTTCCACGCCCGCAGCGAGCAGCCCTGTGGTCCCACAACCTGCTCCTCCCAGCGCGCCGGCGCCTAAACCGGCTCCCCTGCCGGCAAAGGAGCCGCCAGCAGTTTCCTCGTCTTCGGGAGGGCAAGGGCCGACTCCCGCTGGCCCAGGAAAAGTCCCCGCTGCGGCGCCTCCGCCTCCGGCAAGCCCCAGCATGCCTGCGCAGCCTACTCCGATGCCACCGCCGGCGCCACAGGCCGTTCAGCCGACCGGCGCGGCCGGAACGACCCAGCCGCCTTTCTCGCCGACGATTGAATCGGCACCGGCGATTCCCAATCAGGCGGTATCCACTGCGGTTACCGAGCCTTTAACGACCGAACCGGCTGCCTTCGCAGCCCTACCGGTCGGTGCACTGCTGGATAATCGCCGCTATGAAGTAACGGCTCTTCTCAACGAAGGCACGAAGGTGAATGCCTACCACGTCGCCGACCATGGAGGACGGCATTGCGGGCAGTGCGGTTCAAGGGATAACGCCCCCGACGAAAAGTACTGCGCCAACTGCGGTGTAGCTCTCCCTGATGGGCCGATGGTCTACCTGTTGCGGGAGACATCGGAAGCCGACATGTGGGAAGGGGAGGGGCTCCTTGTTGAGCGCCGGTTGTGGCACAAAGGGCTTGTGAATGTCTACCGTGTTTTCGAGGAACGCCCCTACGGGAGCATTCAGCGCTTCTATCTGGTCTCAGATCAAGAGGAGGGTGAAAGCCTGGCGGCGTTGCCGCGACCGCAGCCCGAGGAGAAGGTCCTGTTGTGGGGCCAGCAACTGGCCGAGGCAATAGCTTACCTGCACCGCAACGGGATCAGGCATCGGGGGATACGCTCAGTCAATGTACGCCTGGTGGACGGCCAGGCCAGGCTGGCTAACTTCGGCCGGGCCGAAAAGGTGCGTCGGATCGAGGGCAAAGACTGGCCGGCCGAAGAGGTAGCGGAACTGGCTCACCTGTTGTATGACGACCTGTTGGCCGGCCAGAAGCTCTCGCCGCCGGTCGCCGCCTTGTTCGAGAAAGCTCTATCAGCCGACAAAACAGTTCGCTACCCATCGGCTGAGGCTCTGGCTGAGGACCTGACGAAGACTTTGGAGGCGCTTCAGCGTGTCGAGAGCGTGACGCTGGTAACAGGCCAGTACTCCCATGTCGGCGTGGTGCGCGATCACAACGAGGACTGTTTGCTGGCCCTTGATCTCCAGCGCGCCCGCTTATCCCAGAACCAACCCTTGGGGCTCTACGTGGTGGCCGATGGGATGGGCGGACACGAGGCCGGCGAAGTCGCCAGCAGCCTGGCCGTCAACACAGTGGCCCGCGTGGTGGCCAACAAAGTGATGCTGCCCTGGCTGGAAGAGACGACGCCGGCAGACTATGAGCAATTGCTGAAAGACGCTTTCCAGGAGGCCAACCGGGCTGTGAACGAGCGCCGACGCACGGCGCGCACCGACATGGGCACCACCCTGGTGGGTGCTTTGATCGTGGGGACGGAGGCTTTCGTCGCCAACATCGGCGACAGTCGTTGCTATCTGGTGCGCCAGGGGCAGATCCGGCAGATTACTGTGGATCACTCCCTCGTGGAGCGCCTGGTTGCCACCGGACAAATTACTCGCGAGGAAGCGCGCGTCCATCCGCAGCGCAACTACATCTATCGCACGGTCGGCGACAAGCCGCAGGTAGAGGTGGACACCTTCAGGGTGAGCTTGAAGCCCGGCGACTTTCTGGTGCTCTGCTCCGACGGCCTAAACAGCATGATCGAGGACGCGCAGATCCAACAGGCCGTGGTGGATAGCTCCCATCCGCAGGCTGCCTGCGAGCAGCTCGTCCGGCTGGCGAACGCGGCCGGCGGAGACGACAACGTTACAGTTATCGTCGTGCAGGTGCTGGAAGCGGTTGGAAGCAAATGAAGGGAGAGCGGGAAATGGAGTGTCCGAATTGTCATGCCGAGAATCGAGAGGGGGCGCGGTTCTGCCGGATGTGCGGCGCACGTTTGCAGCCCATCCCTATAACCGATCAGTCGCCCGGTGGGGCAGAAGACCGAGTTGAGGCTCGCATTCGAGAGACAGAATCGTTGCCTTCGCCCCCTGGCCGTGAACCTGCTGTCTCGGTACCAACGGCTGCAACGGCTCCTGACCAACAGCCATCCTTCTTCATTGAAGCGTCTGCGCCGGCCCCAGAAAGCGCGCCTCTCGCCTCGGAGCAAGAAGCGATCTCTGATGTTGAGCCGGCAACGGTATCCGCAGCGGCGGTCACCCAGGCGAGCCCCGCACCTGCACTGCGGGTACTTGAAGCCGTTCCGCAGCTTGAGGCCGGCTCCCTTGCGCCTGAGCCAGGGCAGCGGATTCTGGAGCCGCTGTTGCCCGGCGCCATCGTAGCCGGCCGTTTCGAAATCACCGAAGTGCTGGAGGCCGGATCCGATGCCAACCTTTACCAGGCCCGCGATCTGGCAAGATGCCCCAGTTGTGGCGCAACCGGCAACCCTCCGGGCGAACTGTTCTGCGTCGAATGCGGCGTTGACCTCAAGAGTGCCGGCCCTTCTCCTCTCTGCCGATTGCGCGAGGCCCCTTCTGCGGAAGGGTTGGGGGTGCCTCCAGAGGAGGTCGTGGCCGACGGCCAGCGCTTCTATTTGCCGCTGCCCCCTCAACCCGGGTCTGCTGCGATGCCGGCAACGCCACAGCAGCCGACTCCGCGCGTCCAGGCCTTGGCGATTGGCTATGCCTCGCACGCCGGGATGCGCGAGCTGGACGAGGACAGCCTCTGCGCCTTCACGCTGGCCGGCGTCTACGAGTCGGTTGCCGATCCGCTTCTAGGGCTGTTCATCGTAGCCGACGGCATGGGCGGGCACGAAGGCGGTGAAGTGGCCAGCAAAATGACCGTGCAACTGGTAGCCAGGGGGATGATCAGGCGGTTGCTGCTGCGCCATTTTCTGGGGGAGTTCCAGGGCCAGGCCGCCGCCGTACTCGCCCTGCTTCCTAGCATTATCGCCGAAGCCAACAAAAAGATCTACGATTTGGCCCAAGAACGCAGCAGCGACATGGGCTCGACGATCACGCTTGCCCTGATTATGAATGGAACGGCGTACATCGCGAACGTCGGCGATAGCCGCACATACATCTACCGCCAGGGCAAGCTGCGTCAGATCACGACCGATCACTCCCTGGTTGCCAGCCTGGTGCAGGCCGGCGTACTGGCGCCCGAAGAGATCTTCACCCATCCCGACCGCAACGTCATCTACCGATCGCTCGGCGCGAAACCGACTGTGGAAGTGGATACCTTTGAAGAGCCGCTGGCGCCGGGCGATACCCTGTTGCTTTGCTGCGATGGCTTGTGGGAAGCGATCCGAGATGAAGGGATCGAAGAGGTCTTGTTGGCTTATCCCGATCCACAGTCGGCTTGCACCGAGATGATTCGACGGGCGAACCTGGCGGGTGGAGAGGATAACATCAGTGTGATTGTAGTAACAGTGACCGGATAGCAAAGACAATTGCGAGGAGCACCGATCCATGAGCGCAAGTCTTGTCTGCGGACAGACCGTCCAGGGCCGCTATTGCGTTGTTCGCCTCCTGGGTGAAGGAGGATACGGCGCGGTGTACCTGGTGCAAGATATGCGGCTGGGCGGGAAGAAGCTGGCGTTGAAGGAAAGCTTCGATAGCTCACGCGAGGCGCAGGAGCAGTTCCAGTTGGAAGCCAATCTGCTGGCCGGCCTCAGCCACTCCAATCTGCCGCGCGTCAGCGATTACTTTCTCGACGCCAGCGGCCGCCAGTACCTGGTGATGGATTTCATCGAGGGCCAGGACCTGGCCGAGTTGATCATCCAACAGGCGCGGCCATTGTCCGAGCAGCAGGCGCTCAATTGGATCATCCAGGTAACCGATGCTGTAGCGCATCTGCATTCCCAGCGGCCTCATCCGATCATCCATCGCGATATCAAGCCGCACAATATCAAGATCACGCCGGCGGGGCAGGCCGTGCTGGTGGATTTCGGCATCGCCAAGCTTTATGTGCCCAAGAAGGGCACCGCCCGCATCGCCAAGGCGGTCTCAACCGGTTTTTCGCCCTATGAGCAGTATGCCGGCACCACCGATGCCCGGTCGGACGTGTATGCGCTGGGCGCCACGCTGTATTGCATGTTGACGGCCACGGTGCCGCCGGATGCTTTCTCGGAGCGGTTGATGCAGCAGAGGCCGCTGGTTCCACCATCGCGGCTCAACCCACAGGTGTCGCCGGCGGTGGAACGCGTCATCATGCAGGCGATGGAGATGGACCCCGATCGGCGCTTCCCTTCCGCAGTCGAGCTGCTCCAGGCGCTGCGGGCATGTTTGGGCGGGGCTTCTCCGGTCTCGTCGGCCGGAGTGGTCTGTCCGCGGTGTGGTTTTGTCAATCGGCCCGGCGCCAAATTCTGCAGCCGCGCCGGCACGCGCTTGGTGGGGATGGCGCCGGCCATGCCTCCGGTTACTCCTATACCGCCCGCGCCTCCTGCGCCGACGCCTGCACCAGCCTTGTCGCCGCAGCTCAACTTTGAGATGGGCAATGCCTATGCGCGCAACGATCAGCACGATCTGGCGATCCAGGCCTATCGTCAGGCGCTGGCCGGCGGCCTGGTGGATCAGGCGCTCTATCACAACCTGGGACTCGTTTACATCATGGCCAAGCGGCCGGCCGAAGCGATCGCGATCCTGCAACAGGGGATCAGCCGTTATCCCAAGGACGGCGACCTGCATTATCAGCTCGGTCGGGCTTATGCCATGGCCGACAAATTTGCGGAAGCGGCACGAGAGCTTGAACAGGCCAAGTCCATCCAGCCACAGGACGTCGCGGTCCGGCTCATGCTGGGAATGGTCTACCAGGACATGAAGCAGCATAAACAGGCGATCGCCGAGCTGGAGCAGGCAGTGCGTTTGAAGAAGGATGAGCCGCTGGCGCATTTTCTCCTGGGCAAATCGTATCTGTTCACCGACCAGTTCGACCGGGCGGAGAAATCGTTTGCCGAGGCGACCCGGCTCGATTCGAGCGACGCCGATTATCACTATTATCTGGGCGTGACACGACTGCAAAAGAAGCAGACTGCGCAGGCGATTGCAGAATTGCAGCAGGCGATTAAACTGTCGAGTACCCACTATCTGGCCCACTACTTTCTGGGCCAGGCCTACTTAGCACAGGATAACTATCAAGAGGCGCTGCTTTGGTTTCAGAAAGCGGCGCCCATGGAGCCGTCCGATCCGGATCCGCATATCGGGATGGCAGTTTGCTACGCGCTGCTGAATCGCCGGACAGATGCCATCGCGGCCGTACAGCGCGCCTTAGCCATTGACCCGAACAACCAGCGCGCCAGAGAGTTGCTGAGTAAGTTGTGAGGAGGACGGTATGCAATACTGTGATCACTGTGGCGCTGAGAACTCGGACAAGGCGAAGTTCTGTTCATCATGCGGCCGACCCCTCTCGGCAGCACCGCCGGTGGCATCCGCAGCAGCGCCATCGCCTGCCGCAGCAGCCTATGCGCCGGCAGCGCCGCCTTCGGCCGGCCAACAACCGACCCTGGCATTGCAGTCTTTGCTGCACGGCCGCTACCTGGTGCGCAAGCTGTTGGGGCAGGGCGGCATGGGTGCGGTCTACTTAGCCGAGGATCGGCAGGTATTCAACCGGTTGTGTGTGGTCAAGGAGATGTTGCCCTACTTCACCACGCCGGCCGAACGTCAACAGGCCGAGCAAAACTTTGAGCGCGAGGCGCGGCTTCTGGCCAGCCTGCGCAACCCCGGTATCCCCCAGGTATACGACTACTTCATCGAGAATAACCGCTACTATCTGGTGATGGAGTGGGTAGAGGGGGAAAACCTGGAAGAACGCCTGGCGCGACATGGCGGGCCGCTGCCCGAAACCGAAGTGCTGGAATATGCCCAACAACTGGCCGGCATCCTGGTCTACATTGCCCGCCAGAATCCCCCTGTAATCCATCGTGACATTAAACCGGCCAACATCATTGTCGGCGCCGACGGCCAGGTCAAGCTGGTGGATTTCGGCATCGCCAAGGCCGTTGGGTCCTCTCAAACGACCAAGTCCATGATCCTGGGCACTCCCGGCTACGCGCCGCCCGAACAATACAGCGGCCAGACAGAGCCGCGCACCGATGTGTACGCCCTGGGCGCCACGCTCCATCACCTGTTGACCGGCCGCGATCCCCGCAATGCGCCGCCCTTCCAGTTCCCGCCGGTGCGGTCCCTGGCGCCAGGGGTCTCGCCGGAACTGGAGACGATCATTGCCGAGATACTACAGACAGATCCGGCTTTCCGGCCCACGGCGGTCGAACTGCGGGTGAAGTTGGATTCGTTGTTGATGCCCAAAGTGTCGCCGACATTTCAGCCCTTTGTCTTTCGGAGCGGGACAATTGCTGGCAACCTGCACGAGCTGGCTCTCGCATGCGACAAGAACTGGGATGAGGCAGTCGAACACCTTTTTAACGGCGACTTTGAGGCCTGGTTGATCCAATCCAATCGCCCCGACCTGGCCAACCGGGCTGCGTCCATCAAGCGTCGCGGGGGCGATCCCTCGGCCGGGCTGGAGGAGTTCATCCGGGCCATAGATCACACCATGTTGATGCCCTCGCTGGCGTTCGATCAACCGGTTGTGGACCTGGGTGCGGTGGAGCACGGGGAAAAGCGCACGGTAACGGTCCAACTCATGAACGCCAGCCGCGGCTATCTGCACGGCGAGATCAGGAACAGCGTGCCCTGGGTGCGGGTGACCCCGCGCAGCTTTGGCCTGCGCGAAGGACAGCAAACAACACTGACGGTGATGGTGGATACCGGTACATTGAATGAGGGGCCACTTGCACAGACGATCTTCCAAGCGACGTCCAACGGCGGCCAGGCCTTAGTGGCGCTCAAAGCCAACATAACCTGGAAGCCCAAGCTGGAGATTGAGCCGACCGGCAAAATTGACTTTGGCACGATCCCCGAAGGCCAGCCGCAGCCCGTCACGGCCGTCTTTACGGTGCGCAACGCGGGCGGCGGCACTTTGATCGGGTGGCTGACCGCCGGCGTCCCGTGGATCCAGCTCGATCAGAGCAACTTTGCCCTGACCGGCGGCGCGGCGCTTACCATCACCGCTATGGCCGATCCGGGTTCCCTGGGAACGTTTACCGTCCAGGAAGGAGTGATTCATATCTCCAGCTCGGCCGGCCATGTGGACAAGCCGGCGCTGGTGCGCGTGCAAAAGGCGGGATACCTGGGATTGGCGCGGTTACGCAGTTGGCTAGGCTATGGCCTCCTGGTCTTGTTGGGCTATGTGGGCGCAATCCTGCCGCTCTCGATGGGAATGGCATTGCTTTTCGGCTGGCCGCGGCCGGGCGTCGCGACGTTGGCCATGCTGGTAGGTTTACTTTTCCTGTCGCCCGTTGCGTTTTGGCTTTCGCGCCGGTCGGTGGCATGGCTGGACGAGATGGAGGATTACCATCACCGCGGTCGGCTGGCCGACGAGTTGCTTCCCAGCCGGTTTAGCGTTCGCAAACTAGGGTGGCTGGCCGGCGCGGGGATCCTGGTCGGCGGGATGCTCGGCTGGCGGTTCGGCGCGCTGCGGCCGCATGATGCGGAGGCGCTTTGGACATTGGTCGGCGCCTTCGTCGGCGCGCTGGCCGGCGGCCTGTTGGCAGCCGAGGGCGCGGGCGGCCCAACGTTGTCCGGCAGCTTCTGGCGCGGCGCAACCCTGGCGACCAGCCCGACCTACATGGTTCTGCGCAGCCTTCTCTTGCTATTGGCCGGCGCTTTCCTGGGCCTGTTGGCCGGTGGCCTGATTCCTCCCCGGATAGTGCAACCGGAGGACGCGGTGGGCGGCGCGCTGGTCGGGCTGCTGATGAGCAGCGAAAGCCATCGGTGGCTGGCGCTGCGACTGCGCTGGCTGTGGACGCATGCCAGGTTGGGCGGGTGGCCGATCCTGGGCGCCTGCCTGGCGCTCAGCGTTCTGAGCCTGCTTCGTGAGGGGGCGCCATGGACGCTGCTGGGGTATGGTGACCTGAGCTGGCACTTTGCCGGCGTGCCTGACCTGCTTTGGCTGGCCCTGCTTACGGTCGCGGCCATCCTGGGCGCGCTGGCCGGGCTGTGGGCCGCCGAAGGAACCGGCCAGCCGCTCGATAAGGCCACGCGCCTGTTCCTTGGGCTACTCGGAGTTCAATCGGCGATCGCCTTGCCGACCTACATCTTCTTCGGTTTGCTGACCCGCGCAGTACGCGAGGCCGGATTGCATATGTGGATCAACATCGTTGCCGTTCTGGCGGCGGCAGTCGCTACGGCGTGGGCGCTACGCTTTCGCAGGCCGCAGGTGCAGGCTACCCTGGCGAAAGTTGACCGTATGCTGACCGCGGGTTGGGATCGCCTGGTAGCTCTGTTACCGAGTGCTCTGAGCGGCGCATGGCGTCGTTTCATCGGCACCCCACCGGCCATAGGCTTCAAGAAGTTTTCACTGCGTCTACCGCGCATTCGCTTGCCCGGTGCAGCCACGGCGGTCCGGTGGCGCGACCTGTTGGCATCCCTCACCCTGGCCGAACTCTCGGCTGAAATGACCCTGCCCTTGGTGATTGCCGCAACGGGAGTTGTCGTGCTTGCTCAGTATATGCCGGCAAACCTTGCCATCAGACTGATCGTTGGCCTGGGGACGTTGCTGCTGTATGCCTTGCTGGTGGCAGTTGCCGTCATCGCAACGGTGTGGTTCGTGCGTTACCTTCGTACTCGGTAACCGCAAAGGAGTTGTTCGTATAGGCGGAAGAAGAGTCGCCGTGGTATAAACCACAATGACGAAGTCAAGGTACAACTTTCGGCTATTGCCGAGCGATCTACAATCATCTGTAGGTCGCAATCTGTTTCTGTTAAGGAGGTACTCATGGCCGGAGAAGTCACTCTCCAGTGCACGTTAGGAAAGCCCAACGTGCCCGTCACCAACGCACCGCAGTTGGCGTACGTGCTGATTGAAGCCAAGCCAACAGGAGTCGCCGCCAACGTGCAGATGCCTGTGAACTTCAGCCTGGTGCTGGACCACAGCGGCTCGATGAGCGGCGAAAAGCTGCGCAACATGAAGGAGGCGGTTCAGCTGGTGTTGGATCAGATGCAACCGCAGGATTACATCGCGCTGACCATCTTCGATGATACTGCTCAGGTGCTCGCGCCTAATCAGCCCGTGACCAACAAGGCGCAGCTCAAGTCGCTGGTGGACAAGATCCGCGATCAGGGCGGCACAGAGATGTCCAAAGGGATGCAGTTGGGCCTGGCCGAGGTCCAAAAGGGATTGGCGCCGACGCGGGTCAGTCGCATCCTGCTCCTCACCGACGGTCAAACCTACGGCGATGAAGACCGGTGCAAGCAGTTGGCGGCGGACGCCGGCCGCCTGGGAGTGCCCATCACAGCCCTGGGCCTGGGCACCGACTGGAACGAAGCGTTACTGGATGCCATCGCTCAGGCCAGTGGGGGCGAATCGGACTACATAGATGTGCCGGCGAAGGTGCAGCAGGTTTTCCAGAGGGCTTTGCAGAGCATGAAGGGCACCGTGGTCAACAACGCCATGCTCATCCTGCGGCTGGTGGGCGGCATTACCCCACGCCAGGTGTGGCGGGTGGTTCCTCTCATTGCGCAATTGAGCCCCAGGGCGTTATCCGACCGGGATGTGCAAGTGCCCCTGGGCGATCTGGAGAAAGATATCGGCCAGGCGGTGTTGGTGGAGCTGATGCTGCCGCCTCGGCCTGCCGGCCGCTATCGCATTGCCCAGGCCGAGGTGAACTACGACGTGCCGGCCGCGGGCATCGTGGGGGAGAAGGTGCGCAGCGATGTGCTCCTGGCCTTCACCGACGACCCTGCACTGGCGCAACAATACGATCCACGGGTGATGAACCTGGTGGAGAAGGTCACGGCCTTCAAGCTCCAGACACGCGCCCTTGAGGAGGCCCAGGCCGGCAATATCGCCGGCGCCACGCAGAAGCTGCGGGCAGCCGCAACGCGGTTGCTTGAGATGGGCGAGACCGAGCTGGCGAACGCTGCCCAGGCAGAGGCCCAACGGCTGGAGCAGGGCCAGGGCCTGTCGGCCGCGGGCACCAAGAAGCTACAGTACGGCACCCGCAAACTGACCCAGCAACTGGATTCGTGAGGGGAGTGTCCCTCGATATGTCTTCAGCCGAGAAAGCTATACTTATTCAATCCAATACTAGGAGGCAGACATGATCACCTGTCCACAATGTGGCACTCAGAACCAGCCTGGCGCGGCATTCTGCGATAACTGTGGCGCCAGCCTGACCGGTGTTCGGCCTGCGGCGGCTGCTCCGGCTGCGGCGCCGGTAGCTGCTCCCGTTGTCGGGGGTGGAGCGGTCTGTCCGGCCTGCGGCGCGGCCGTCGTTCCAGGCCAGGCGTTCTGCGACAATTGCGGCGCGGCCATCAGCGCGGCGCCGGTGGCGGCGCCACCCGTTGCTCCGCCGGCCCCCGCTCCCGCGCCGGCC
>JBBIKA010000353.1:8438-16372 GCA_037445695.1 Chloroflexota bacterium | reverse complement strand
GCCATGTAGTTGTTCAGAGCAATGGTGGCCAGGCGAGAATTGCTGTCTGTAAGTAGAGGCACATATTTCGTTAGTCCATAAGAGTCACTAAGAAACGTCGACATTCGTTTGAATGGAGTACTAACAGTGACATTAGGGTGTGTTTGCAAATTATAGCCACAAGATGGTGGCGGCGATGAGCCACATGGCTCGGTAGTTCTCGGCCTGTTTTTCGTATCGAGTGACCAGGCGCCAGAACTGTTTCAGCTGGCTGAATACGCTCAATGTGATTGCGTTGCTTGTAGATCGTGCGGTCAAACGAACCGCGATGGCGCTCATTGCAGCGGTGTGGGATGGTGGTTGGATCCCCCGCCGTCGTGCCAAGGCGCGAATCTTGCGGCTACTGTAATTGTCCGCCGTTCGCTGAGCTTGAGTCATAGCGCGTACAGTTTCGGAGACCAACCATGAACCGCAAATCGGTCGTCGGTACCCGATCATCTCTCTTATGGCTGTTGATTCTCATCCTCCTCGCGCTGCTGGCCGGCCTGGCGCTGGCAGGGCTGATCTTCCTGCCGCAGCTAAGGGCAACACGGGACGAACAAGCCCGTCTGGCCGAAGCTGAGCGACACTACCAGGCCGGCGTGGCTTTTCAAAATGTCGAGGACTGGTCGGCTGCGGCGGAGGAATACCGACAAGTCATCCTACGGGATGCCGGTTATAAGGATGTGCAGGAGCGACTGACAGCCGTGCGGTCGAGGCTGAAGGAGATTGCCGCCACTGCGACGGCAGAAGCTCTTGCCCAGGCGAAGCGGGCGCAGGCCGATGCCACCGCCACGGCTCAAGCCGCTGCCACCGCAACGCAACAGGCGCTGGAGGTACATTATCAGAAGGGTGTCGCGTTTATGAATCTGGGGCGCTGGGATGAAGCACTGACTGAGCTGGAGCAAGTTTTCCAGGTCAATCCAAATTATAAGGATGTACAAGCCAGACTCGCCCAGATCACAACCGAACGAGCCAAGGCGGTTCCGACTGCCACTCCAACCCCGCGCTTTGCTATAGTTGAGGTGGCTGGCGGCAAGCCTGCCACCGCTTCCGGTTATTGGAAAGGCGCAGCAAGCAATCATATTTTTCCACCTGAAAATGTGACTGACCGGAAGACCGATGAATCCAAAGAAAGCTGCGATCCCGGAGCGCATACATATTGGTTGTTGCCCGATCGTTCCAGGGGTTGGGTCCAGGTGGACTTGCTGCAAAGCTATAGCATAGTCAAGCTCCGTTGGTTGAACACCCATAACGGGACTTGTGGTGATCGCGCAACAACATCTGTCACCGGTCGCTACGAGGGAGAAGAGCACACAGTGCATAATGGAAGCATGTCCTTCTCACGTACGCCTACCTTTGAAGAAATCGTTTTGTCAGCTCCGGTTACCGCTCGGTTTGTGCGCTTTTATGTGAATGACTATTACAACTGGGGCGGAGGCCTGAACGAAGTTGAAGTCTACGCGCAGGTTTCCGAACGTTGAGTGGCAAGGAGCTGAGGCTTGAGTCTGCGATAAACTGTAAGACCGGTGTCTCGTCAGGAGAGGGGCATTATGAATTACATTCCTCTGCCAGCTGGCACCCGATTGAAAAACAACCGCTACATCATCAAATCCTTCCTCACGGCCGGCGGGTTCGGCGCGGTCTATCTGGCCGAGGATGCGGTCATGGGCGGCCGGCTCTGTGTGCTCAAGGAGAGCTTCGATCAGTCGCCCGAAGGCCGCGCCCAGTTCGAGGTGGAGGCCGCCACGCTCTCGACCCTCAATCATCCTAACCTGGTGCGGGTCACCGACAACTTCAGCGAACCGAACCAAAAGATGTACCTGGCAATGGAATACATCGAGGGGGAGGATCTGGAGGAGTGGCTTCAGCGCACGCCGACCGGTCTGCCGGAGAAACAGGTGTTGGCCTGGATGGACCAGGTGCTGGATGCGGTGGCTTATTGTCACACCTTCACCCCCAAAGTGATCCACCGCGACATCAAACCCTCCAACATCCGCATCCGTAAGTCGGACGGGGCAGCGGTGCTGGTGGACTTCGGCATCGCTAAGATCGGCGGTGGAAAAACGCGGGCGGCCGCGCGCGGCTATTCGCCAGGTTACGCGCCTCCAGAGCAGTACGGCACCGGCACCGACACTTACTCCGATGTCTACGCGCTGGGCGCCACCCTCTACCACCTGCTGACCGGCCGCGTACCGCCCGAGTCGGTGGACATTGCCCATTCGGGCGCGGTGCTCCTGCCCCCACGCAGCCTCAATCCAGCCATCTCGGCGCAGGTAGAGCAGGTCATCCTGACCGCCATGCAATTGAATCCGCAGGATCGCTTTCGCACGGCCGGCGACATGCGCCTGGCCCTGCAGGGCAAAATGCCCGCCCAGATGGTGGGCGCCGTCTGTCCCCATTGCGGCGCGCAGGTGCGGCCGAGCGCGCGCTTCTGCCAGACCTGCGGCAAATCCACGGCGCCGATCAAGCCGTTCGTCTTCCGCAAGGCCAATCAGCGCGGCCAGACCGTAGCCGAGCTGGTGCACCTGTGCGATAGCTTCTGGGATGAAGGCCGTGATCTTTTCTGGCGCGGGGAGTTCGAGCCGTGGTTGGACAGCATCGGCGAGCAGACTCTCTCACAAGCGGCGCGCGCCATTCGCGCCCGCCATAGCGATCCCGCCGCAGCCTTGGAGGAATTCCTGGCGACGGCCGCGCCGACCCGTTCCAAGCCCATCCTGACCGTTGGGCCCGACCCATTGGACTTCGGCCGACTGTACAAGGGCGACACAAAGGTACTCCCGCTGACGGTCGCCAACACCGGCCGCGGCTACCTGCACGGGGTGATCGTGGCCGACCCGGCTGCGTGGCTCTCGGTGCATCCGGCCAGCTTCGGTTGTCTGGCCGGCGTGCAGCAGCCGATACAGGTGGAGGTCAAAACGGCTGCACTCTCAGGCGATGAGCTAGGCACCGGCTACGGCGGCCGTGTGATTGTTCAGTCGAACCGCGGCAGTCAGACGGTCAACGTGCGGTTGGTGGTGGTAGACCCACCCGATGTAGCCGTCTCGCCGACACGTCTCGACTTCGGCGTGCTCTCCTTCAGCGACCGGGCCGGCCAGGCGCTCCAGATCAGCAACAAGGGCGGCGGCGCGCTGCGGGCATCGGTGCGCAGCCTGGAGGATTGGCTCCTGCTGTTAGACCCGACCGGCCAGCCCACCGGCAGCCCTGTATCGCCGACCTTTGTCCTGAAGCGTGGACACAGCACGGTGATCAACGTAATCGTTGACAGCAGCCGCCTGCCGACGCGCGGCCAGCACAGCACAGCGCTCCAGGTAGAGGCAGCCAATGCCCGTACTCCGGTTACTACAATCCAGGCCGTTGTCACAGTTGACCTGCCTTACCTGTTCGATCCTGCCGATCGGACGAGCGCGATCAGGGACAAGGACGAGTTGTGGCGCTGGTGCGATGCGCACTGGCAGGCTGCGGTCGAGCGCCTGGCAGATGGCCGGCTCGCCGCCTGCTTGCGCTTCATCGGCGAGACCGGCTTGGTCCAGGAGGCGATCCGCTGTCAGAGCATGCCCGACCGCAGTGCAGGGCTGGAGACCTTGCTGCGGGCCTGCGGTGCGCCCCCGCCGCAGAAATATGACACCAACGCGCTGGACATCGAAGGCGACCTGGGCTATGGCTTCCTTCCGAAGCTCGGCAAAAAGCCCGACATGTTGACCTTCAAGATCCTGAACAAGAGCTCCCGCGGCTACCTGCACGGCCATCTGGAGCCGGCCGCGAGCTGGCTGAGCATTCCCCGGCCCGCGTTCGGTTGTTTGCCCGGCGAGATCGCCGAGGTACAGATCCAGGCCGATCACGCGGCGCGGCCGCGCAAGCTGTTTTCGATGGGAGAGTCATTATTCGATATCGTCATCGAGTAACCGACAGAAAGGAGCGTTGACATGGGTACGCGACAGAGCATCGGCGGACGCAGTACATTTGGCCTTTATGCGGGTTTACTGGCTATCCTGGCGCTGGTTGCCCTGTTGGGCTATGGGTTCTTCTTCGTTTTGCCCGACATCCAGCGCCAACGCGAAGCAGAAGCGCAGCGTGCCCAGCGGACCGCGACGGCTGAGGCCAGACAGATCGAGGTCGAACGAGCATACGCTGCCGGCGTTGCCTTTGCCACAGCGGGGGATTGGGAGAGAGCGGCTGAGGAGTTCGGCAGAGCCGTGGGCCTCGATCCGGCTTACAAGGACGTCGCGGCGCGACTGGCTGAAGCTCGCAACAAAGCCGAGGTTAGAAAAGCTACTGCGGCCAGCCAAAGTGCTGCGACGACCACGGCACAAGCATTGTCCGAGATCGAAGCTGCATATCAACGCGGTCTTGCATACAGTAATCTCAAGCGCTGGGACCAGGCGAAGGCAGAATTCGAAAAAGTGATTGCCGCAAACCCAACCTATAAAGATGTACAGACAAGGCTTGCTGATATTGAGACTGGGCTGGCCGAGAAGACACCAGTGTCATCAGGGAATCCAACATCGTCGCCAGTACCCATACCAACCCACGCACCAGCCACAAAAGTCATTGATGTTTCAGCTGCTGGTGAGTGGCAAGACGTCGGTATAAACTTGATAAAAGGGCAGTCATTTGAAATCACGGCGACGGGATTATGGAGTCATGATCTTTACGATACAGTAGTAACACCCAACCCATACGGCCCTAATGGAAGCAACAAAGATGATTCCAGCGCTATAATGCCGCTGGTGCCAATAGGGGCACTGATCGGCTGTATTGGTAACGAGGCACCCTTTGTAGTTGGTGAGAGATTTAAGGGTGTTGCCAGAGCTACAGGACCACTTCGGCTTGGTATGAATGATGCCACAGGAACTTATTCAAACAATAGTGGCCACATTAGAGTCATCATACGAATCAAATAGCAGTGCATTTGCACAGTAACCTACGGAGGAATGGATGCAACCCTGCCCCTCGTGCGGTGCCCTCAACAAAGACACCGCCAAATTCTGCAATGCCTGCGGCCAACGGTTGGCCGCCTTGCTAACCGCAGGCCAGACCCTTCAGGGCCGCTATCGCATCACCCGCCTGTTGGGCCGGGGCGGCATGGGCGCGGTGTATCAAGCGCAGGACATGCGGCTGGGCAATCGTTCCGTGGCTGTGAAGGAGAACTTCGATACGTCGGCCGAGGCTCAGGCTCAGTTTCAACTGGAGGCCACCACCCTGGCCAACCTCAACCATCCCAACCTGCCGCGGGTGATTGACCACTTCATTGAGCCGTCGGGCCAGCAGTATCTGGTCATGGACTTCGTGGAGGGCCAGGACCTGCAGGAGGTGCTCGACCAGCAGGGCCGCTTGAGCGAGGCGCAGGCGCTGCCCTGGATCGAGCAGGTCTGCGATGCGCTGGAATACTTACACGGCCAGAACCCGCCGATCATCCATCGCGATATCAAGCCGGCCAATATCAAGATCACGCCCTCCGGCAAGGCCATGCTGGTGGATTTCGGCATCGCCAAGCAGTTCCAGCCCGGCCAGCAGACCATGGTCGCGGCGCGTGCGGTCACATCGGGCTTCTCGCCGCCGGAGCAGTACGGTAGCGCGCGCACCGACGCGCGTTCGGATGTCTATGCGCTGGCTGCAACGCTGTACTGCCTGCTGACCGGCCAGGTGCCGCCCGATGCGATGGATCGCCTCACCGGTCGGCGACTGATCCCGCCCCGACAACTCAATCCGGCCGTTTCTTCGGCCACCGAGGCGGCGATCTTGCGGGCCATGGAGCTAAACCCGGCGGGCCGGCCGCAATCCGTACGCGAATTCCGAGGGATGCTGGGGAGCAGGCCCGCTGCCGTGGGCGCAACGCCCGTGGCACAGACTGTGGACGCCAGCGTGGGGGTGGCAGTCCCCCCTTACCCCGTGCCGATGCCGGTCGGCAGGCCCATGCCGGCAGCGCCGCCCGTCTCCGCGCCGCTGGCCGTATACGATTATGCCGGCTTCGGCCGGCGATTGGCCGCGACTTTCATTGACGGAGTGATCCTTTCGGTCATCTCCGTTATCATGGGGGCGCTATTCAGCGCGCTTTTCGATTCCGAGACCGGCGCTATCCTCTCTTCTTTGGTGGTTCTGGTCGGTTACTTCTGGTACTACTCCTTCTTCTATGCTCGTTCGGGGCAGACCCCCGGCAAAAAGGCGGTTGGCATCAAGGTGATCGCCACCGATGGTTCCCTGCTCACCGGCGGCAAGGCATTTGTGCGCACGCTCATCTATGTTGTTGAGTCGTTCATGATGTACATCCTTGTCGGTTTCCTCGGTTTCTTGTGGATGCTGTGGGACAAGGACAGACAGACCTGGCACGACAAGGCGGCCGGCAGTTATGTGATCCGCGTGTAAGATCAGGAGGCAACATGACAATAACCTGTCCTCGTTGCGGCCGCGCGAACCGAAGCGGAGCTGCCTTTTGTGCAGGGTGCGGGCAACGCCTGACCTCATCGGCCCTGCCTTCTTCAGCGGAGCTCAGGCATTATGTCCGTCAGGTTGGATGGGTTCTGAGACAATTGTGGGAGCAAGCCAGGGCAGAGGCAATCGGCTGGTATCATGATCTGGTAACCCGGCAGCCCGAAGTGACCGGGGAGATTGTTGCCGGGCCATCCGCAACGACGGTAACGCAAACAGCCCAGTTTTACGCGCTCTTCCTGCCGGCCGGCAGCCAGACGAACCAATTGCCGGCCCTGGGCTTTCAGGTTCGCCCGGTTGGCGGCAGTGATCAGACTGTGCTGCTGATCGGACCGCGGCAGGGCGACTTGCTCTATGCGGGTGATCGGGTGCGGGCCTGGGGCGTCTGGGATCGCAACCTGGCCGCGTTGCGTGCCTGGCGGGTCGAGGTGCACGAGCGGGGCGGCCGGCCCGCCGGTTATGTTGCCACCACAGTACGACCGTGGCCCCTGGGAATGATCGGTGCCGCGCTCTTGGGTCTCTTGTTGTTGAGCTGCCTGTGCAGCCTGGTGACCAGGTGATGGAATTTCGCAGAACATGCCAGACAGTTCCAAGTGCCTGGCACGTGGAAAGGAAGGCAATGATATGATCAAATGCCCGAACTGTGGAGCTGACAACCGAGACCCTGCGAAGCACTGCAAGGTTTGTGGGAGCAAACTGCTCTTGCCTGTAGTGCCCAAGCCGCCCACCGTGCTTAGCCCCTTGAGCCCTGCGGGGCCGCTGGCTCCTGGTGGGCCGGCAGGGGGGCTAATGCCCGCAGTCTCCCCCGTTCCGGCCTCCCCGTTTGCGGCGCCGGTTGGCTTCCCCAAGAATTGGAAGCCGCCTTTGCCTCTGGTTGAGGGGCGGATCGTGCACATGGACCAGCCGGTGCAGGAGCAAACGCCGATCGGCGGCCGGCTTCTCGTGACCGCGGCTCTGGTGCTCATCAAACCCGTTTTGGCCATCCTGGCGCCCAGCATTTTTCCGGCCACGAAAACTGTGCGCTACCTGCGGGTAGAGGACTGGCAGACAGGCCGCCAACGCTCCGTCAAGATGAGAGGTGACCCGTCGGGGATCATCAGCGTAGGCGACTGGGTGGCCGTGTGGGGCAAAGAGGAAGGCGGCAACATCATCATGCGCGCGGCTTACAACTACACCACTGATGCCGAGATCAGTGTGAAGTGAACAGGAGGGATCAGCCCATGACCAACAGTTGTCCAAAGTGTGGCCAGGCCAATCGGCCTGGCGCCAGGTTCTGCGCTGCGTGCGGCGCGGCGCTGGCCGCACCGGTCAATGCGGTCGCGCCATCCGGTGCCCCTGCGCCGACGGTCGGGAGCGGCGTTCCCCCGGCTTTGGGGCCGGCCCTGGCCCAGGCCGGCGCCGCTCTGGCGCCTGTCGCAAAACAGGCCGCTTCTAAAGGATGGATCGGTTCCAAACGCGGCATGAGCTTTCTGGCCCGTGTGTTCACC
>JBBIKA010000353.1:0-8428 GCA_037445695.1 Chloroflexota bacterium | reverse complement strand
ACAGCGAGGTGTTTGGCCCGCTGCCGGCGGCCGGCGGCCAGGTGGTTTCGGCGCCAGGCGAATCTCTGGTGCCTGCGCCCATCGAGCCGGCAGCCTTGATCTTCGTTCTGGCGCTCCTGGCCGGCTGGTTGATCTTTGCGCTGCCGCCGCTGCCCCGTGCAGTGGCCATCATCGGCTTTCCGATCCTCTTGCTGATACTTTCATGGCTTGGCCTCCGTCGGCCCTATTTCACCGCACTGACCTTCACCGGGCTGATCGGCCGCTTGCGCAACCGCGGGCGCTCGCCCCAGGTGCCGCTCTACAGGTTCCAGGTGGCAGATCGTGCTTCTGGGAAACAATTGGACGTGGTGATGATTGGGCCGCGTCACGGGAGCCCACCATCCTCGGGTGCTATTGTAGAGTTGTGGGGCATCCATCACCCCAGCCGCAACGAACTGCGTGCGTGGCGTGTGGCGGCCTCCGACGCTGCAGGACAGCCTGTGGGCGTGTTGACTGCACCCAGGCTAATGCCGTTAGGGGTGGCGCTTTTTCTGCCGGCATTTCTGCTGCTGCTTGTCTGGCTGCTAACCCTGATGCTCTAAAGTCGGGGTGGACACCTCCCTCTGTTTCGATTGAGGCGCGAACCCGAGCAAAGGTGTTTGAGGAGCGATCCAATGGCCAAAACCTGTCCCTTTTGCGGAGCAGCCAATCGCGATACGGCGCGTTTCTGCCAGGCCTGTTCTCAACCGCTGGTCCGGGATCTCATCTGTCCGACCTGTGGAGCGGTGAACGTGCCGGTGGCGCGTTTCTGTCACCAGTGCGGCAAGGCATTGCCCTCGGCCGGTCCGGCCAGCAGCCACGGTACCGGCCTGCTGCCGCCCAACACGCTGCTCAACAACCGCTACTTGATCATCCAGCAAGTCGGCAAGGGCGGGATGGGCGCAGTCTACAAAGCCGCCGATACCCGCCTGGGACAGAAAGTTGTGGCGGTCAAGGAGCTGAGCGAGTCTGCGCTGACCGATCCCCAGGAACGGCAACAAGCGCGGCAGGCTTTCGAGCAGGAAGCGCGCATGTTGGCGCAACTGAGCCACCCCAACCTGCCGCGCGTGACCGATCACTTCAGCGAGGCCGGCAAGCAATACCTGGTGATGGACTTTATTGAGGGGCAGACATTGGAGCAACTGCTGGCCAAGGCTGGTGGCCCGCTCGATGTCAAGCAGGTCGTGGACTGGGCCGGCCAATTGTGCGACGTGTTGGAATACCTGCACAGCCAGCAGCCGCCGGTGATCTTCCGCGATCTGAAGCCGGGCAACATTATGATTACGCCGCAAGGTCAGGTCAAGCTGATTGACTTCGGCATTGCTCGCCTCTTCAAGCCCGGCAAGACCAGCGATACGACGGCGTTTGGCACGGCCGGTTATGCGCCGCCGGAGCAATACGGCAAGGGTCAAACCGACGCGCGCAGCGACATCTACGCGCTGGGAGCTACCCTGCACCATTTGCTCACCGGCCGCGATCCGGCCAATGATCCGTTCAATTTCCCCCCGGTACGCACCCTGAACTCGCAGATATCACAGGCGGTCGAACACGCGATTATGAAGGCAGTGGAGCGGGACGCAGGGAACCGGTGGCAAAGCGCCCGAGAGATGAAGCAGGCATTGATCGCGCCGACGCCTCCGGTCGGATCAGCGGCTAGCGCATCTTCTGGAGCAGCCTCGCCATACGTGGCTGCACCGCCTGCCCCGGCTGCTCCGGCTGTGACACCCCCTTCGCCGGCAGCCATCCCGACTCCAATACGACCCGGCTTCATGGTTTGGCTGGCGTTGGCCGTAGGCATCTATGCTGTCTCTAACACGATCTGGCCTTTAGTATGGCAGTTAGAAGACCCTGCTATGCGCGGGTCTACCTTTGCAGCCATGTGGGTGGCGCCCGCCATCCTGCTGTACCGGCTCAGCCGACGGCCCTGGTCGGCGATCCTGATGGGACTGACATCGGTGGGACTGACATCGTTGGCAGGTGCTGGTCTGTCTGTCGTGACAATGCCTTCGACGGCACAAGTAACGGCTATGATGGCTGCAGCGGTAGCAGTCGAACTGGCGTTCGCCCTTGCCGGTTCGCGCAAGATGGGCTTTTGGACTGCCATCTGGGTCGCAGCCGTCGGTGGAGTGGCCGGTTGGATCGCACTGCAAATCTGGGCGGGGGTTCCGTTGAGCGGCGTTCGCGTGGATGAAGACCTCATTGGGGAACTGGCCGGCGCTGCGGTTGGGGGCGCCATGGCTTTTCTGCTGGCCATGTTGCTCATGCCCTCGTGGTGGAAATCGAGCAGCGCAATGCGCGGGCGATTCAACTATGTCCAGATGATGTTCATCGCGCTGGCGTCCATCGCTGTCGCCGGTCTGATTCAGGCCCCGGTGGTGCAGTGGATCAACGCCGCACGCCCTGGTCCTGACTTGCAGATTCTCGCGCTGACCTCCGTTGGCGGTCTTGCCTTGCCGCTGGCTTTCATGATTGCCCGCAAGCCGGGCACGGCAGTCCTTGTCACTGTGCTTCAGGGGTTGTCTCGGGTTGTTGCTGGATTCGATTTGACAGAAGAGTATGTCTTGCCCGATGCATTGTACGCATTGACATTCGAACTTACTTTCCTGGGAGGAGGATACAGGCAATACGGTTTTCGGCGGTTGATCCTGGCCTGTGCGCTATCCTGGCTCGTGGGCTATGAGGCTTCGTGGATAATGCGCGTCCACCAGTTGCGCTTCTTCTTTTCCGCGAGCACTATCTTTTCCCTGGCCGGTGTGTTATTGCGCGGGACCATCGCCTATTTGATCGCTCGGCTGCTGCGCAGCTAGGAGGCTGGCATGGATATCACCTGTGTTCACTGTGGCGCGTTCAACCGCGGCGGCGCGAAGTTCTGCGCGGCCTGTGGCAAGCCGCTGCCGGCTACGCCCCCTTCATCGCAGCCACCGACGGCTCTACAACCGCTACAGTCAACGGCCGCGCAGCCGCTGCCATCGCCGCCTCGGCCGCCAATGCCATCGCCGCAACGCGGGCCGTTATCCCCGGTTCCTGGCCCTCGGCTCTCGCGCTCCGGCCTCTTCGGAACCGCTCCGGTGGTGGATGGCAAGGTAACGGTGGTAGACCCTGAACGTCAAGAGAGGGCGCCTTTCGATCCGGCGCGCGCCATGGTGATGATGGCGCTCATCGCCTTGCTCGTGGCCTTGTTTCTGGGATTTGCTGCGGCCGGCATGGCCATCGGCATCGTGCTCCTCATCCTGGGGGTCGGGATTGGCTTGCTGGGTTGCCTGGCCGGTCTGATCCTGATGCCACTGAAGGTGATCCTCGCGCCGATCATCAACTTCATCCGCGGGGATCCCACGGTGATGGTGCTGAACTTCCAGGTGCTGGACAATGCCTCCGGCATGCCGGTGGACGTGCTCCTGTGTCGCAAGCCGGGGAGCGGCAACGTGCGGGTGGGGGATAGCGTGTTGGTGTATGGAGCGGTGCGTCGCGGGAGCAATGTGGTGCGTGCTTACCGCGTCCAGATCACCGAGAGCGGCGGCCGACCTACCAATTACAGGATTGATGCGCTCAAGCCCTGGCCCATTTGGATCGGGCTGGCGGTATGGGCCATCGTGCTGCTCATTGGGTTGTATGCGCTGGGTGTCGTCGGGCGGTGATCCGGTATTGTTATCTTGTGGTCGCGTCCGGCTCGTTATGGCATTCAGGCCATAATGTTCATGATAAGAGCAATTCTGTAAGGGGAGGTCAACATGCGTGAACCAGGGGGAGATGTCAGTGACCGGGCTGACAAGATACGGCCGGAGACCACAAATCAAGCCGATCTCAACCGCCGCATTGAAGCCGCGCAGGAATATAAACCAGAGCACGGATTGGATGCCAGAAAGCTATCCGCTGATGAGAGAGCCAGAATTGAACGGTTTCGATGTAGGTTTGGTCACGTAGAAGGCGCCGATCATGTCATCTTGGACGCAGAGAAAGGTAACGCCAAGGACCGCATGGGTGCGCTCCACCAGATGGACGTAGCCGAAGAGCTCGCTGACCAGATAGCACGCTTCGAAGAGCCCATTCATCCCCTCAAAGACGGCGAATCGGCGCGCTGGCCAGATAAGGTGGATATGGTGACCAAAGATTGTTATGCTATCGAATGCAAGTCTACGTCCTATTCAGAAACCTACCCCTCACAATTGAGTCAGGATGCTTTGGAGCAGGCAGAAAAGCGTCTCCGCCCCAATGCCGAGGGCAAAGTATATAAAGATGTCATCGTTGTCTTTGAGGATGGGAAGCTGAGCGAGAATATGCGGGACAAGGCGGCCGAGCTGGAGGCGCAGAACCCCGGCATACACTTCTGCGAAAAGAGCGAAGTCCGGCGGGTACTCAAGGAACTGCGTTTAGGGAAACGATAGGAGGTCACCGATGGGCCAGGTTTATGCATTCAGGTTCTACTCTCCTCAGCCGATGTTGACACCGGAACGGGTCGTCAACTTGCTTCACACCGTTTCCGCGCAAGGCTTTAGTATTTCTTCCTATCTGCTAAACAACCGAGTGCATTATCTAGAGAAGGGCCAATCCCTTGATCTAATGCAGATTGTGGCAGCAGATGGCACGTGTGCGGTCAACCTGACCCTGTTTGGGCCTGAGGGATACACGACTTTCATTCTGCAAACATTCCTTCCAGAGGTGCAAGGAGCTCAGGCGAGTGTGTCCGTAGACAAGGACGACTTCGACCCTGAACCGAAGCAGATGGCATCTCATCTGTTGGAATTGGCGAAGGCCATCAATCTTCATCTGCCGATCTACTTTGGCTGGGGAGATCACGAACTTCAATTACAGCAGATGGAAGCTCATCTTCGCTTTGATCGTATCGCTGCATTGGCCTGGGCCAATCTGTTCAGTTCTGAGATGGTGCGACGGATCGGCGCCGAACAGCTCAAGTCCTTGCCGTTCCACCAGATACAGTGGTTCAAACAGGGGGCACTGTGTCTCCTGACGCCATTGCCCGACCAGCCTCTATCGGCGGTGCAGAAAGATCAGATCGCCACCCGGTGGCCTGGTTGCCGACTGCCGTTGAGTTAATGGGGCGAAACATGGGATAACGGCGAGGAGTGACGCGATGGATAACAACACCCAGGTACAGGCCATTATCGAAGCACTGGAACGACGCCACCTGGACCGGGAGCGACCTCCGTTCCTCCCGGTCTGGGGCCAATTGGATGCCACGCGCTTCGTGCGGGTCGAAGGTCTGGCCGCATTCTGGAAGGCCGATGCGGGATGCCGTTATGAGCAGTACATGGAAGACCTCATCACCGGCTGTCACGGCCAGGGGTTGACCTTTGCCTATCTGGTGGTGGGCCGTGGCAACGCGGTTCAGCTTTACGTGGGACTACAAGGCCCCCAAGCTGATGCGATCTTGAGCACGGCCCTGCGCGGGGCTTTCCCGGCTATTGAACTGGCCGAGCGACCTACGGAGAGGCTCGGTTCGGAGCTAAATGCAACGCCGATCTTCAGCTATCTGGGCCGGCTGACCGGTGTGCCCACCCTGAAGACGGGACGCACCGGGGAACAGAGCGGCACCGTGCAGCAGATCGAGCGTCTGCTGCGCGGCATGTACGGCGAGCAGTGGGGCTATCTGGTGTTGGGCCGACCAATGCCGTACGATCAGGTGCTTCGGCTGGCTTCGGGTGTCTTCCAACAGATCTACCAGCTTTCGCCTCTGGCCAAAAGAAACGTTCCTATAGCCTCGAACATCACTGCCGAGCAGGTGGATCGACAGGTGCAATACTGCATCGAGCTGCTGGAGAAACAGTTGAAACGGCTGGATCGCGGCAAGGCCCAGGGCATGTGGCAGACCGACGTGCATCTCTTTGCTGCCAGCAAGGCCGGCCTGGATCGGGCGCGGGCGCTGTGCAATGCGATCTTTGCCGGCGAGGATTCAGCCCCTGAGCCCGTGCGCACCTTCGAGTGTCGGTCTGAAACACCACCCAATAATGTGGATCGGTTCAGTACGTTGCTGAACTCTCACGAGTTGGCAGTGCTGGCCCAACTGCCGCGCGAGGAAATGCCCGGCTATGCAGTGCGCGATTACGCTCGCTTCGATGTGGCTTTGCCGGCGGAGACATTGTCTGGCGCCGACGATATCGTCAACATCGGCAAAATCATGGACGGCACGACGCCGACCGGCAACTGGTATGCTGTGCCGCGCGACGATTTTGCCAAACATGGGCTGGTCGTTGGCGTGACGGGTAGCGGCAAGACCAATACGTTGTTCCATCTGTTGGATCGTTTATGGAATCGAGGTCAGGGCGTACCTTTCCTGGTGATCGAACCGGCCAAGGCCGAATATCGCGACCTGCGCACAGTGCCTGGATTTGAGAATCTGCGCATCTTCACCCTGGGCGACGAGCGTTGGGCCCCTTTCCGGCTGAACCCGTTCGAGTTCGAGATCGGCGATGCCGAGAATCGTATCCATGTGCAGACTCACATTGATTATCTCAAGTCGGTGTTCAACGCGGCTTTTATCCTCTATGCGCCGATGCCCTACGTGCTGGAGACCTGCCTGCATGAAATCTACCAGGACAAGGGTTGGGATTTGACCACCAGCCAGAACCGCCGCCTGCCGCCGCAGGAGCGCGGCAACGAAGCGCGCTGGCCGGTCTTCCCGACCCTGACCGACCTGTACCGGAAAGTTGATGAGGTCGTAGATCGCCTGGGCTACGAGGAGCGCATCCAGATGGACGTGAAGGCCGGCCTGAAGGCGCGCATCGGCTCGTTGCGCCTGGGCGGCAAAGGGCTGATGCTGGACGTGCGGCATTCGGTGCCGATGCAAGAACTGCTCGCGCAGCCGACCGTGCTGGAGCTGGAACGTATCGGCAACGATGACGAGAAGGCATTTGTCATCGGTCTGTTGCTGACACGGCTCTACGAGTACCGGGTCGTACAGGCGCGAGCGGGAAAGACGACGGGCAGCCTGCAACACGTGACCGTTTTCGAGGAAGCGCACCGGCTGCTGAAAAACGTGCCCACCGAGGTTGGAACCGAAGAGGTCAATGTCAAGGGGCAGGCAGTGGAGAGCTTTGCCAACATGCTCTCCGAGATCCGGGCCTATGGCCAGGGCGTACTGATCGCCGAGCAGATCCCCTCCAAGCTGGCGCCAGACGCCATCAAGAATACCAATCTGAAGGTGTTACATCGCATCGTGGCGCAGGATGATCGGGATGCAATGGGCGGCGCCATGAACCTGGAGGAAGGCCAGAAACGTTTCGTCACCACGCTTCGCACCGGCCAGGCTGTCGTCTATGCCGAGGGGGCGGATCGGCCTTACCTGGTTGAAGTCTTCTCCTTCAGGAAGCAGCGCGTAAAAGGGCGGCGGAACGATAAGCAGGTGCGCGGGGATATGGAGGAGTTCTGCAGGCAACCGGTATACGAGCCGGTGCCGGGCTATAACCAGTATATCCAGAGTCTGCTGCCGGCCGAGAGCCACGTCAGCTCCGACGTGCGCGACCTGGCCCTGGCCGTGTTGAACGCCGATGAGTTTCCCGAGGTTTTCGACCGTTATTTTCTCTCTTTGATCCTTGAGCCGCGGCAAGGCATCTACGGTTACAACGCGCTGGTTAAGTTGGCCGAACAGATGGTGAAGCCCAAACCCGACCAAGAGAAACCCATGGCGCTTTATGTGGTGTTGCAGGCTGTGGCCGATCTCTTGGCCGATAGAGGCCGTCGTTACGGTTGGTTGTATAATGTGGTGGAAACGCTGCGTCGGGATCTAACCGCTATTCTGGCAGATGTAGCGGTCCATTTCGTAAATCGCCAGGATGTGCTCGAGGCATTGGCCAACCGCCATAGCGTTGCGTTGGAGACTTTTGCAAGGCAATATCAGCAGCTCTGTGCCAAGGCGCCGAGCCCATACGCAGGCTGTGTGTTTTGCCAGGCTCAATGTCTATACCGTCACGATGTGGCCCCGTTGGCGCAAGATAAAGCATTGATGCGTGAGTTTGGCGAGACGATTCGCAATGTCAAGAATGACGATGCGATGTGGCGCGGCCTGGCCCGGATCAGTCAGGAAGCAGCCAGCCGCATCGTCCAGACTACTCCCCCGGCTCCGATCCAGCCGGCTGCGGTCAATCAGGTCGCGCTCTGCTTCGCCGTCCAGATGGCCGTAGCCCAGGGCCTTAGCAGCGCCAGCCAACGCAAGTTGGTGAAAAACGTCAAAGAAGTTTTGACATAAATCGGATCAGAAAGGATAATTCTCCCATGAAAACCTGCCCGAAGTGCGGTCACAGCAACCGTGATGAAGCCAAGTTCTGCGGCGTGTGCGGCACCCGCCTTGATGCAGCAGCGCCGGCCGCCCCTGCTCCGGCGCCGGCTGGCAAGCCGGCCGAGCTGATCTGCCCGGCCTGCCAGACTGTCAACCGGCCCGATGCCAAGTTCTGCGAGA
>JBBIKA010000352.1:0-12464 GCA_037445695.1 Chloroflexota bacterium | reverse complement strand
CCCAGATACTGCCGCGCCACGGGCGTATCGAATGCCACCGTAGGCAACCCCACCGCCATATAATTCAACAGCTTGCCGGCTCCCTCCGTCAGGCTGAGCTTGGGCGCCACGGCCACATCGCCCAGGGCCAGATAGCGCGGGGCCTCGCCGTAGGGCACGCGGCCGGTGAAAGTGACATGCGCTTCGACGCCCAGTTCTCGGGCCCGTTGCTGATAATAGGCCTCGTTAGGAAAGCCCATCAACAGCAGATGCACATCCTGCCGTTGCGACAGTATGCGCGCCATCGCCTCTAACAGCAAACCGGTCCCCTGATATTCGGCGAGCAGCCCCAGGTAGACGATCAGCTTGCGCTCCGGGGGAATGCCCAGTTCAGCGCGCAGGGCCGCCAGCTCGGCCGGCGCATACGTATCGGCCGGCCGAAAGGCGTCCGCGTTCACACAATCGGGCAACACCTGCACCTGTTCCGGCCGGCAGCCGAACTCCTCCTGCAGAAGCTGGGCGGCATGGGCCGAGCTGGTCAGGATGATCGGCGCGTGCCGGACGATCCACCGTTCCAGCCAATAGAAGAAGCGGTGGGCCGGACTGTTCGGCCGCAAGAAATGATGGTCCAGCATCTCGCCGGTGAGGCTGCCCTGAAAGTCGAACACCACCGGCACGCGGAACAGCCGGCCCAGCACCAGGCCGATCAACGCGCCCTCGTGCAGGTGAGCATGGATTATATCATAACGGCCGCGCAGCAACAACTCCAGCGTCTTCAAGCCCAGGAGCGCGTCGAAGGCGATCTTATGCTTGCTGGAGCCGACCAGATAGTGGCGCCGCCAGGGGATAGACAGCGTGCGGCGGATGTCCAGCCCGGGCACGTCGTTGCCGTTGTAGTACGTGGCGATGGTGACCCGCTGCCCGAGCTGCTGCAACACCGTCGCCTCTTCCAGGATGCGCACGTGGCAGCCGTAGTCGGCGAAGAAACTGGTGGGGGCGAGCATGAGGATGCGATAGCCGGGCGATGGCGCACCAAGATTAGAAAACCGTCGGGCCGAAACCATTCTCAGCATGATTACTTTTGAACAATAATTCTCTGTCTAAGCACAATTCTGGCCGGTTGAGCTCAAGGAACAACCAAAACTGTATCTACGAATGCTCCAACCAGGGGCAAAACCAAAGCATCCGGTCCCAGCAAAGACTTATCGGCCCATATTGCATCGTCATGTTCGGCTAATTGTATGCCGATCCGAATATTGCCGGGCAACGGCTGGACATTGATTGTGAATCGCCCATCTTCCCCAATGGTTGTAGCGCCAAGCTCAACACCCATGTGAGTTGCGTCTAATAAAACAATAGAGATACCTTTGGGCCCACTTCCTTTTACAACTGTATCTTGGGCTTTTACAGGACGATCAATTTCGAATCGTATTTTGGACGGGACGTCACTCTGGCCGGTTAGAACAGAGATTTCGGCGGCCGTAGGAGTAGCGACGGGAGAAGATTGAGTCGAGTCAGTAACCGGAAGTGTTTCTGCCGGCGCGAGGGTCGGCAACGGGGAAAGCGATTGACAGGCCGTCATCAGAAGACATACGGTCAAAAAGGCAAAAGTCCGGATTCTAAACACGTACAAACCTCTAAATAGGAAACAGACAAAAGGGGAGCCACTCACTATATGGCTCCCCTTTTGTTCAACGAGAGACAGACCTCACGGCGTCACATTGAATGCTTCGTAGTTGATGTTGTCCTGGACCACACCCGGCAACGGAGCCTCATTGATGATGCCGATAATCGGTTGATTTGCCGTAATGGTGACGGCAGCCAATGAGCCATCGGGCAGCCTGGAGCCACCGGTCCAGTTTGCGGTCGGGTATACTGTGGTATTGGACATATCAAGCAAGAGCGCGGATTGTCCTGCTGGGATCAGCAAGTTGTTATAGGTGTATGTCGAAGTGCCTACCTTGAAGACCACGGTTGCCGTAGCATCACTCCCGCCGACGTTTTGCACCGACAGACCGCTGCGCTTCCCGCCAAAGTCCTCCTTGAACACAGGTGCAACGAGCTTAGTGGTCGCTACTTTGGCCGGGAAAGCCGCGTAGGTCGTGGCCCGTTGTGTACAGCCAGCACCGCAAGGAAGGAAGGCTTCATTCACTACACCGGCGATGTTGCCGGTAGCGGTTGCTTCAGCAGAAGCCAAGCAGCCTGCCGGCAGAAGCGTCGAATCCAGATAGGTCGTGGATTGTTTTGGCTGGAGCGTGCGAACCGGTTCGGTCGCCGTAAACGGCGCCGAGCAGCTACCGCCTGCACCGCGATAAACCATCGTCACGTTTACAGCAACATCGCTAACATTCTGGACTTGCAGACCGGTAGAACGGCCACCAAGCTGTTTCTTGACGACCGGGAACAGGATTCGAGTGTCGAAGTCATTCGCAGTGAAACCGGTAGTTCCTTGCAGAATTAGGGCCGGTGACGTTGTGGTTTCGTACTCGAGCACCATGCCGGCCAGCTTTTCAGTAGATGTGACCGTCAATGACCCAATACGGCTGTTGGGGACGCCTGCATCCGCAGGGACGATCACGGCCATCTGACCAGGAGCCAACGAAGGCGAGGTATAGGAGTATTCCACCGGGGCGGGGTCGGTCAGACCGGTGCCCATCAAGAACTTCGCCGTAAAGGTGGCGTTGGCGCTTCCGGCGTTCTGGATGTAGAAAGCGGTAGTCTTGGGACCAAACGCAGCTTTAGCCAATGGGAAAACCAGCAGCGTTCCGGTGCTGGCATCGTCAATGCCGCGATACTGAGCTGCTGCCGTTCCGCCCTCGATGCCGTTGGCACCAGACTTGCGATTGGTGACATTGACCACTGCTTTCACCGGTTGATCTGAGGAAACGACCGCCGAACCTATGAAGCCGGTAGGCACACCAGGAACATCGCTGGCGAAGAAGGTAACCGCGCCTCCGCTTGGAATCGGCCAATCCTTAGTGTAAGTTGTGGGAGGGGTATCCATGCTGTACAAAGTCACAGAAACCGCTGCGTCTTGGGTGCTGACGTTTTGAATGGTTTGGCCAGAATAGAACCCGCCACCTGGAGGACCACCTGAAGCACTAACCCCGACAGCGCCCATGACGAGTGTCAGTACAAGCAAGCTCACAATGCCGGCCTTCTTAGGAATGAACTTCATACCGAGACTCCTTTCTGAACAGAAGATTGAACCGTGAAAAGCAACAGTTGGACCGAATTCCCTGATAATTATAGACCAGGTCCTCAAAATCTTCAATAGTTCTTATGGGTTATTTTCCTTATCCCAGGTATCCCAGACGTCGCAACTGTTCTGCCAGCATCGCTTCTTCTTCGGGCGACAAAACCACCTCATCGGCGGTCCCTTTCGCTTCATTCGTTAGAGAATAATCTGCCGGAGCCTGAAGTTGTTCCTGGACATCTCCTGCTAATTGCTGGACCAGAAGGCGGCCATCCATTTGGTCAGGAGCCGGAACGCCGAGAAGATGCAAGATGGTGGGCGCAATATCGGTAATGTCGTACGGATTTTTCCATGATTGCCGCACAAAGTGCGGGCCGGCGAAAACAGCGATACCGATCTCACGATGGCTACCTGATTCAAAGTGAGCAGGTTGCCCAAAGATCGAGCCGGGAGTTGTGCCGAATTCGTAGCCTTGTCGTGTGATATAAGCCAGATCGCGCATTAACAAGACGAGATCGGGTGCACCGAAATCAACCGCTTCGCCAAACAGTTCGCGGCCCCGAATCATACGGCTCACGACCGGTCGACCATCTTCTGGATCCACCAGGGCCTGGAGCTGTGCTTCGAGAAAGGTGAGGGTCTCCTCGTAATCTTGACCAGGGTCAACGATCCCCTGCGGTTCACGGCCGCGCAGATTGATGAAAACCTGTCCGTGGTAGCCAAAGCTATAGGCGCGCGTGTGTTGCCAGTCAACCGCATCTGGAAAGGTTGCGCGATCGTGGGCCGGAAACAGTTCGAGACGGCTCCCTAACAGACTCCGCAGCCGACGTTCGAAAGAGGCCAACCCCCGCCCTTGCAAATAGTGCGATATCCGCTCGCGGGTCAATCCGCTGCGGCGCAGAACCCGCTGCAAGGGTGCCTCCTTGCCAGACACCGTGGCAAGCAGCCTTGTCTGCTTGAGCCATTCATTCAGATAGACGTCCTTGTACAGTGGACCAAATCCATGATCGGAGACAAGGATGATATCCACGTCGGGACCGGCCGCTTCGATAAGCTCGGCGATTTTGCGGTCGAGATATTGATAGAAGTCCAAAATTGCATTGCTATATTCATGGTCCCGACGTGGATCATGTTGGGGATGACCGGCATCCATGTGTTTCCAGAAGTAGTGAGACACCTCGTCTAAATCACGAAAGACTATAACAAATAAATCCCATGGCTCCTGACGAAATAGATCTAGTCCAACATCGGCCAGCCGATCGGTCATCTCGTATACATCACGCAGATAGGCCTGTTCGCGGCCCGGTTCATAGAATACGGTACGATTTACGCGGTAGCCTCGTCTTTTGAGTTCAGCACCGAGTTCAAGAGGGTAAGTAAACGGCCGACGGTCAGGAGTGCCCAAACCGGTGATCATGATGCCGTTGATCTCGCTGGCCGGATAAGTCATGGGGACGTTGAGCACCGCGACCCTTTTGCCGGCCAGGCCTGCCAGAGCCCAAAACGTGGGATACTTAATGTCGCGCGCCGTCACAAGGCGGAGACGATAATCGCCCTGCGCGCGCTGCACAAAATCGAAGATGCCGTGTTTTCCTGGTTGCACACCTGTGGCAAATGAGGCCCAGGCCGCCGGAGAGAGGACCGGCAGCACAGATCGCAAAGGGCCGTATCCTCCACGCTCCATCAAGCGGGCCAGCGCCGGCAGCTTACCGCTTTTGGCCCATTCCTCGGCCAGGTCCCAAGTGGCGCCATCATAACCGATCACGAGCAAACGGGTTGGCGCGTGATTGTCGCTGTTCATCATCTTCTCTCTTTAACCTCTATCACTTCTAGCCCTCTGGCTCGCTGTAATTGTCTTAATACCACCCCGCCGGTCAAAAGGACAAATACCGTGGATGAAATAATTCGAGACCAGGCCGATCCCGCCGCGCCCAGGCTTGGGATCAGGAGCAGATTTGCGCTCAGGTTGACCCCTGTACTGACCAACAGGATCATGGCAATGCGATTCTGGCCGCCCTCTGCCAGGAGATAACGCACCAACGGCACATTAATAAAAAGGAACACAATGTTCCAAATGAGTATATTCAACACGGGCCGTGCTTCAAGAAACTTTTTCCCAAAGACGCTCATAACCAACTGTGGCGCTATCAAGGTCGTGCCCAAGGCGATGATGGTTGCCAGGATCGCCATATTGCGCACAATGCCCACAATATAGGCGCGCAGAGCGCCAGGGGCCGTGTTACGCAAACGGACAAGATCCGGAAAGAGCACCACTCGATAGGCTTGCGGAATCAACGCAATGATATTAATGACCGAAACCGCAGCGGCATAAACCGCCACTTCTGCAGTGGACTTCATGATCGCAAGAAGGATCACATCAAGTTGGTATTCTAAGGCCGAAAGCAAGCTTACCGCGGCAAAGCCAGGAACGAGCCCTGCCAGATGGCGTACCAATGACCATTCTATGATCGGAGGCATCAAAGAAACGCCTGTTTCCCGAGCAATTCGGCTCGCACCGGCCAGTACGATAACGGCGGCCATGAAGGAGCTGATTGGCCAGGCAAGCGCAAGCCATACAAACCCCAACGCCATCAAGAGCAAACTCCCCAGTCCAAGCCGGAGCAGCATGACGACTAGGGCCGAATATAATAAGTACTTGAACTCGCCAAATGCAAACAGAACGGCTTGCCCCAATCCACCGAATCCATCCAGGAGCGCGCTGGCCAGGATCAAACGCATGGCTACGAACTGGCCAGGAGTCGCCTGGGTGGCAATTTGGCTCCATCCCACCACAACTCCATACGCCACAAACGCAAACGACACCCGAAGCACGGCATATGCCCAAACCAGCTTCGCGGTGTGTTGCGGATTCGCCGTCACCTCCTTGATGAGTAAATCATCCATTCCCAGAAAAAGCGTTGATAGAATCGCCAGGTAACCCAGCGCAAGAGCAAACGCCCCCGCATCTTCCGGCCCATTGACGCGGCCGACAAAGATGAAAACCAATGTCCCAGAAGCCCGCAACATGGCGTTGGCCAGCAACACCACAGATGTATTTTGCGTGACGCGGATCAGGAGGCTTTGCCTAAGCATGGAGATCACAGCTTGCGTTGGCCAACGACGGTCAGGATATTACAGCGTTCCTGACGATCCAGCCAGACAAAGTAGGGCTTAAATAAGTATCGCCAGAGCGGAAAACGGATGATGGCCTCCGCCGCTTTTCTGAACGCATCTTGGCGCACTGTAACTCGTAGCCAGATTGTCAGGCTATTAGCGAATGTCACAAAACCGCCATAAAAGCAATAAGTCCGTATTACCCGATAACCGGTTTCTTCGAATAAGCGCAAAAGGTCTTGTTTGCGAAACATCGAAAAGTGGCGAGGGACATCAAGCCCGGCCCAAAACCTCCCAAACCGCGTCGCGTCAACGCCGTCCAGGTTTGGAACACTGACGATGATGACCCCTTGTTTCTTAAGCAATCTCCGTAATTGGCATAGCGCGTGGCCGGGGGCCGGCAAATGCTCCAAAACATCCCACAGGGTGATAACATCAAAACTTTCGTCGGGCCAGGGTGCTGCCTCGATCTGGCCATTGAACACGTCTAACCCGAATCGCTCTATGGCATAGGTCGCCGCCCTCGCGTCCGGTTCGATACCGGCCAATGCCCAACTGCCATATTTTCTCATCTCGTTGAGAAACAGGCCGGTCGCGCATCCCACATCAAGCAGCGCTCCTGAAGTGCGCAGGCGATAAACCTGAAGGCAGCGCGTTCGTAGCTGTCGGTGTTTGAGCCAACGCATAAAGCGGCAGGCAAAAGCGTCTTCGATCGCCTTGCCAAAGGGTTGATAGCGATCGGGATAATAGCGGCTGATTATTGCCTGTGTCGGGCGAGGTGATTGATACAAGTGGCCGCACGAGTTACATGTAACCAGATGAAAGACGCCTGGGGTTCCATAAAGCACATCTGTCAATTGATATCGGAGGGTATGAGCGGTGCTGCCACAGATGGAGCACGGCGCGTCTTCAAAGCCTTCTTGAGAGGCTTCACCACTTCCGAGATTTCGATCATCCTGTCTCATCTCAGTTACAAATCCGTACGTTCATATCTCGGATGGGAAGCAGTACGCTCGTCGGCGACACCGGAATGCCCGCTGTTTTGTCCATGACCATGAGTTGAATCTCCCGAGAGAGACGGCCGCGAAAGAAACTCGCCGGCACCTCCGTGTAATGGTCGCCAGGATCCAATGGCCATTGCTCTGTAGCCAGCAACCAGCCATCTGTCCAAAACGTGAGCCTGGCCTCCAGTTGGGCATCTTGTGCGGAGCCTCGCCATCTCGTAATAAGGTATACCTTGGCACCGCGCATGGCCAGATCGCACCCAAGAAACGAGATATCCCTGAATTGAACCAGCGAGGCACTATCCCCTGAATTCATTGGCTCCAAGAGCGTTAGCGATGGATCCCCGAGATGCCTGAGGTCATAGATAAGGGCCGCATACCAGCGAACGGAATAAGAAAACATCTCGCGGCGTTCAGGGGTTAACAACCATATCCCGGCAAGCGCCAGGATGACCCCCAGCACACCTGCCTGTACGGGCCAGGAAGACTGTTTCATGGGCGAGCTCCGAAAAAGACGACATATTTTTCAGAAGCAAAAACTACAACTAACCCCGCATTCTCTCTGGCCTGTATCTCCTCAGCGCTTCCGCGCCTTACGATAAAATAATGCGGCCTGAACGCTGTTTTCATGGCAGAGCCGTTCATGACAGATTCTATGGAGACTAGATTGTTCTGAAAGCCTGGGCCAAAGAGCGGATATAATACTACGCCGCCCCAGCCGTATGCAATGGTAGATTTTAGAGGGATATTGAGTTCTGACCAGCGCAATGCCTTATCCATGGCAGGCACATGGTCCATCAAGGTCGTGCGCCGAAGGGCAGGCGGAAGCTGCATGTTGCGGACCACATCGGTTGGCGTTGCTTCGCCATGGGCCGGAGTGATGAGCAAGGCTGCGCAGCTCAGGATGGCAGCCAGACCAACAAGAATTTGTCGAATGATCCCACTCGCCGATTCTAACATCACCGCGACACAGACACCGGTAGCCCCAACCGCCGCCAAGACATAGCGCGTATGCCAGTTCGCGGGAGTAAGCAAAAATGTGCCAAAGATAAACAGCAGAAGGCTCCAACGGAAGAAAGACGGCTTTCGGATGGTCTGCACTAGGAAAAAGATCAAGGCCGGCAAACCGAACGCAAACCAGAGAGGTCCCAGTCCACCTAATCGCGAATCCACGGCATAGCGCCCTACCGGCTCACGCCATAATGTCAGCAACATCATCGGATATGATAGATCGGCCACCCCTGTGGGCAATGCCCCCCCGTAGAAAGAATCCGTTGTCCATACTCCCGGCAACGCAGTCCAACTTCCGATTTGAAGCTGCATGGGCCAGAAAGGGTTGCCATATCGGAGGAGATTCAACGCATACCAGTAGCCGCCGATTGCCAGGCAAATCGCCCCATGTGCACCGATGCTGAGCAACAAAACTCGTCCAGAGGCCCTCTGGGCCACTAAAAAAGCCACCAGCAAAGCCAACAAAACCCACGCGTATATCAGGCCGGCATATTTCAATCCCATAAGCAATCCGGCCCCAATGCCAACTCCGAGCACTCGCGGCGCAGCTCCCAATTTGCGATCAAGAAGCAGCGCCAACGAAGCCAGCGCCAGCGCCGCCAGTTCTACATCGAAATAGGCCGCACGCGACTGAAGAATGACCACGGGCGCGGCGCCAAACAAGAGAGCGCCGATAAGCGCATTGGACCGTCCGGTTCCGAGTTCCCGCGCCAACGAGAAGGCCGCAAAAATACCTAACAGCCAAAAGGGAAATTGAACCAGGTCTACTACAGCATCATCGCCGCTCAAGAGAACCGTGTAGGCGATCAGAAGAGCACCGCCCTGAGGATATGCCGTGATCCCCCGATAGGGTGTCTCTATCGGCCGAATGTCCCCTTTTTGGATGTGAAAAGCTGCCATAGGCAGATTTTGGGCTAATCCATCCCAATCGGTCGGCGGCAAAATGAGCCCAAGCCACAGCATCAAAGACATCGCCGCAATCAGCGCTCCCAGCACTACCACTAAAGTAACCGGCTTTTTTGCGGAGATACGCAGTTCCTGCGAGAAGCTGGCTACACCTTTTCGAAGGACTGAGATCAGTGGCTTTAAATTTAAAAAGATCAAGAAACCGCTGATGGCCCCGTTGGTCAGTACAATGGCAATCTGATTCAGTTGTTTCAGCAGGCCAAGCGCGATTAGCGAAGCGGTGATTTGCGCAATGGCCGTGATGACGCTACCCAAAATCAAGCTGCGCGCAGAGGAACGCGCGCGCGACCAAAGCCCCAAAGCACCTAGCGCAATAAGCAAAGTACAAGTCAGCAGCACTGACATTCCCCTGTATCCGGCTATAGCAACCGCAGTCAAACCGGCCACCGCGATTCGGACTTTCAAGTCATCGGCGTTAGCCTTGTTGTGTTGATTCTCGAATGCCCCGCCAATATTCCCGAATCACCGCCCAACGCAAATTGCCCTTGAGGAGTTGTTGGATGGCCGTCCAGATAGCATGGGCGAACCGTAGGGAAAGATTCAGCCACCGCCACACGCCCCGAGTGTGTTTGCGATAAAAAATCAAACTGCTTTTGATTTGAAAGTATTGCTTTAGGGGAGAATCCTTGCCGCCCGAGCTCACCGAAAGCACATGCCACATCAAAGCATCGGGCACGTACATGATGTCGAATCCGGCCCGTTTGGCGCGCAGACAAAAATCGAGATCCTCATAATACATGAAATAATCTTCGCTGAGGCCCCCAATTCGATCGTAAACGCTGCGTCGAATCAACATCCCGCATCCGCTGATAAAATCAACTGTAGTCGGAACATCCGACTGCACCTGGTATTTGGGCGAAGCGGTCCGCACGAAATAAATCTGGCCACGAAACCGAATGCCGGTAAACCAAGGGACATTTGGACGATCGGCATAGCAGATCTTCGGCCCAAAGATGCCGGCGTGCGGATGCGATTGCGCCACGCCGACTAACCGAAACAACAAATCTGACGCAATCAAGGTGTCGTTGTTGAGCAGCAGCGCAAAGCCCGCGCCGCGCGCAAATACGTAAGCCAATCCCTGATTGCATGCATGAGCAAAACCCAGGTTACGCTCGTTACGAATCACCGTAACGCGAGGAAAACGACCGCGAATGGCCTCCGCAGATCCGTCTGTCGAGCCATTGTCAACCACAACGATCTCGAAACACGGATACGATAGCCGCATGAGGCTTTCCAGGCATGCCAACGTGTACGAAATAGCATTCCAGACGGGAATAACGATTCCCACAGAAGGCAACTCGTTCTCCTGGAAGGACTTGGTGCTCTCTACACACGAGTCTGCAGGCAAGTTTTGCTCAATCGTGTTCACCGGTCACCACGCTCACTAGAGATGCCCAACGTCTTTTGCTATTTTCCTGCGATGTACTGAGGAGACTGGCCGGCGGAGGGGAATGCAGGAAGGAAACAATAGCGTCGGCAAGAGCAACCGAATTTCGAGGTTCTACCAGGATCACGCCCTTGCCCTCTTCAACAGCCTCCGATAACCCACCAACGCGAGTCGAAACAACGGGGATCCCGAAACCAAGCGCAAGTTGAAGCACTCCGCTTTGGGTAGCTGTCGTATACGGCAGCGTGACGAGATCAGCGGCTTTGAAGTAAATCTCCACCTCTTCGTTCGGTATGTACCTATCAACAATGAGAATGTTGTCTTTCAGACCCAAACCCTCAATGCGCTGTTCGTAATTTCGTCTATCTTGCCAAAATTCACCTGCTATGACCAAGAGAACGTCCGGAAACACCTTTCGCACTGCGGGCAATGCCTCGATCAACACATCCAGCCCTTTATAGTCTCGCACAAAACCGAAGAACAAGAGGACGGAAGCCTCCGGTGCAATTCCAAGGCGCTGACGTGCCGTTTCCCGTGACATTTCGCCGCGTGCGAACATGTCGTAGAGCGGATGCGGCACAATCCGAGCATCGGCTTGGGGAACAAGGTCGAGCAAGACCTCTCTTTCTGACGTAGATTGTACAATGACCCGGTGCGCCATCTTTAGTACAAAGCGCACAACAAGGCGATCCCAGCAGTGCTGCTCATGAGGAAGCACATTATGACAAATAATAACGATTCTTGCTCGTCTATATAATCGAAGTAATCCACCAAGCGCTAACCAGGTCGGCGCCCAAAACGCGTGCCACCACTGCAAAACGACCGTCTGGGCCTGGTATGAATTAACTTCAAGAAACGCTCTGAGCCACGAGAGGGGATTGAGAGGATCCAACAAATAACGCGCATGATCTGCTTTTACGGCTCGGGCACTAGGGTCTCTGTCGCTTCGACCCGGGAAAAGCCAGCGTGGATATTGACGTCGAAAGGATATCAACAACACCTCATGGCCTGCCCTGAGCATTTCCTGATACAAAATCGTAGTATAGTGAGCAATACCTCCTCTAAAAGGGTACACGGGGCCCACGAGAACCAATCTCACAGAAGGCACCTTTGATTCAGGGGATTCGATTGCGATACAAATCCGGGCGTACCGCTGCACACATCGCATTGATATCTAGCTTCGCCCCCAGAAAAGCGTTGATTTGCTCTGCATACGAGCGGGGGTCGAAAAGAAGCGCGTTGTAGTCTATCATCAAAGTAGCGATGTTGGGTTGTGCGGCCAGCCAGGCCTGGACTTGATTCAAGTGCTTTGTATAAATGGCCGATAGCTTCTCTTCAAATGCAGCATCTATCGGTTCCCCACGCCGCATCAGCATGCGACGTTGCGATGCAAGCACTTCACCGATACGCCTCTTCATGAAAATGACCTTGTAATGATATGTGGGGGGTAAGAACTCAAGTAGAGAAGAGATGATTTTGACAGCTTTGCCACCCGCCTCTGATAACCATTCCTGATCGCCGGTCTTGAGATTTTTGACTCGCTCCAGTTCAAAATATCCCGCCGGATTATCTTCATCCGGCCGCCGAATCCCGTCCGTCATCACCGGCAGGCCACCAGATGCCAGCATTTGCATCATCAGCGACGTGCCCGAACGGGGCAATCCTGAAACTATAACGATGTCCGAATCAAAGTTTCTGATGTGCATGGAATTTATTGGTGGTGTGGAAATGACGTCAAACCGAGGGCATCCACCCGCCGCGCCCGCCACACCATCTCCTCGATCATCTTCCGATTCATGCTCACCGC
>JBBIKA010000351.1:0-2699 GCA_037445695.1 Chloroflexota bacterium | reverse complement strand
CCACGGTGGCGGTGACGGTGAAGACGGCGGTGGTGTCGGCGGCCAGGCTGCCGACGGCGCAGGTGACGACGCCGGACGCATGGCTGCAACCGTTCGTGGCGCTGGCGAAGGTCAGGCCGGCCGGCAGGGTGTCCACGAGGACGACGTCGGCGGCGGTGCTGGGGCCGAGGTTGCGCAGGGTGAGGGTGTAGCGCACGGTGGCGCCGGGCTGCGCGGTGGCCGGGCCGCGCTTGGTCAGCTCCAGGTCGGCCGAGGTCACGACCGTGGTGCTGGCGCTGTCGGTCACGCCGGCCGGGTCGGCGGCTGAGGTGACGGCGGCGGTGTTGGCGATGACGCCGGCCGCGCTGCGCGCCACCGTGCCCTGGACGGCGATGAAGGCTTGGCCGCCGACGGCCAGCAGGGCGATCGTGCAGGTGAGCAGGTTGCCGGCGATGACACACGAACCGTTCGACACGCTGGCGATGGCGTTCTCCAGTTCGCTTGGCAGCGTGTCGGAGACGACGACGTTCGTCGCGTCGCTCGGGCCGGTGTTGGAGACCACGATCTGGTAGGCCAACACGCCTTCCGGCGTCACGGTCGCCGGGCCGACTTTGCGGATGCCCAGGCTGTTGTCCACGGTCACCGTTGTCGCGGCGCTGGCGGTGTTGTTGGTCAGGTCGGTTTCGAGGTTAGCGGCTGCGACGCGGGCGGTGTTGAGCAGGCTGCCGGCGGCCGTGGCGCTGTCCACCGTGCCGACGACGGTGATGGTGGCCGTGGCATTGACGGCCAGGTCGCCGAGCAGGCAGGTCACGCCAGCGGTGCAGGCGCCCTGGCTCGCAGTGACCGCAACCGGCGTCACGGCGACCGGCAGCGCGTCCACGACGGTGACGTCCTGGGCGACGGCCGGGCCGGCATTGGTCACGACGAGGGTGTACGTCACATTCTGTCCGGCGATGACCGTCGTCGTGCCCAATTTACCAATTTCCAAATCTACCAACCCCCCCGCCGGCTGATTGACCGTCGTCGCCGCGCCGGCGCTGTTGTCGGTCGGGTTGGGGTCGTTGGTGGCGCTGGCGACCACGACGTTGTTGGTCACGACCGTGCCGGTGGGCAGGTCGGTGTCAGCGCGGGCCTGGATGAGCACGCTCGTCGTCGCGCCGGCCGCCAGGTCGCCCAGCGCGCAGGTGACCACGCCGGCGCTCTCGCTGCAGAAGGCGGAGGCGCCGGCGAAGCTGGCGCCGGCCGGCAGCGTGTCGGTGATGACCACGCTGCGGGCGTCGGACGGGCCGGTGTTGGTGACGATGAGCTGGTAGAGGATGAGCTGGCCGGCGTAGGCCGGGTCGGCCAGGGCGGCCTTGGCGACGACGAGATCCGCCGCCGTGTTGACCGGCGTGGCGACGTCGTCGTAGTTGTCGGCCGGGTTGGGGTCGCGCTGGTCGGCGCTGACTTGGGCGGTGTTGAGCAGGCTGCTGCCGCTGAAGTCGGCGTCCACGTCCAGCACGACCTGGATGGTGGCCGTCGTCGTGGGATAGACCGTGCCGAGCCAGCAGGCGCCGCCGAGGTTGCAGTATTCGCCGGTGGCGTCGGGGTTGACCGGCGTCAGGCTGACCACCGTCGTCCCGGCCGGCGCGAGTTCGAGGACGCGCACGTTGGTGGCGGCGGCCGGGCCGGCGTTGGTGATGGTGAGCGTGTAGGTGATGCGCTGGCCGGCGGTGACGCTGGTCAAGCTCGTGCTCTTGACGAGCGCCAGGTCGGCGGTCGGGCCGGTGCGCTGCTGGACGGTGGTCGTGATGGCGGCCGAGTTGTTGCCGGCGTCCGGGTCGGCCGTGGCGCTGGCGACGGCGACGCTGTTGGTCAGCGTCGTGCCGCTGGCCACATCGGCGACCTGGACGGCGAGCAGGTAGCGCGCCGTCGCGCCGGCGGGCAGCGCGCCGACGGTGCAGACGACGGCCCCGCCGCTGGGCGCGCAGCCGGTGCTGGCGCTGACGAAGGTGACGTTGGCGTCGAGGGTGTCGGTCACCACGACGTCTTGGGCGTCGGACGGCCCGACGTTAGCGACGGTGAGCTCGTAGAGCAGGCCCTCGGTGGGGCCGACCGGGTCGCTGAGGGCCACCTTGCGCACCGAGACGTCGGCGCTGGTGGTAATCGTCGTGTCGGCCGTGGCGGTGTTGTCCGACTGGTCGCTTTCGTCCGTGCTATACACCGCCGCGGTGTTGGTGACCGTGCCGGCGGCCGTGTCGCTGCTCACCTGGGCGACGACGGTCACGGTGCGCGTCGCGCCGGCCGGGAGCGTGCCGAACTGGCAGACCGTCCCGCCGCACACGCCGCCGTCCGAGGCCGAGGTCGAGGCTAAGGTCAGGCCGGCCGGGAGCTGGTCTTTGACGTCCACGCTGCGGGCCGCGCCGGGGCCGGTGTTGGTGATGCGGATCGTATAGGTCACAGTCTCGCCGGCGTTGACCGTCGCCGGGCTGCCGCTCTTGCTGATGGTCAGATCCGCCGCGCCGACGACCGAGGTGTCGGCGGTGGCGGTGTTGTTGAGCGGGTTGGGGTCGGTCGAGGTCGTGCTGACCGTCGCCGCGTTCTCCAGGCTCGTGCCCGGCTGGACGTCGGCGTCCACGGTCGCACTGACCGTGTAGACCATCGTCGTGTCCGCCAACAGGCTGCCCACGGCGCACGTCACCACGCCGGACGCATGGCTGCAACCGGTGGTCGCGCTGCTG
>JBBIKA010000350.1:0-2297 GCA_037445695.1 Chloroflexota bacterium | reverse complement strand
CGTCGCCGATAGCGCCGGAGACCGACCGGCCGGTGCGGCGGCCGGTGCGGCGGCCGGCGCCGCGGATGGCGCCGCCACGACCGAGGCGTCCGCCGACGCCGGCACCGACGTCGGATGGGCCGCGGCCACCGCGCGCAGGAAGGCCAGTTCGAGCGGAAGCTGCGGGACGCCGGGCACCTGATCGCGCAGCGCGGCACGGGCATCGGCAAACTCCCGGATCGCCTGCAACAGGCCGGCCGGCTCCCACCCCTCGGCCTGGCGCGCGACCATCTGGGCCACGTCTGGGGGCAGGTCGAGCTGCTCGGGCAACCGCGCCATGCGCACGAAGAGCACGGCGCGCAGGTAGGCCACGATCTGATCCACCAGTTGCCCCAGTTCCACCCCTTCGGCCACCAGGCGGTTGAGGAGCACCAAGCCGGCCGCCGGGTCGTTGCGGCCGATGCAATCCACCAGCTCGCCGATGGTCTGCGCGTTGATCAACCCCAGGACGCTCTCGACGCGCGCGAGGGTCAACACCTCGTCGCCGTAGGAGAGCAACTGGTCGAGCAGGCTGATGGCGTCGCGCATGCTGCCGGTGGCGCGCCGGGCAATGGCCACCAACGCCTCCGGCTCGGCCCGCTTCCCCTCGCTTTGCAAGATCTCGCTCAGCCGGCCGACGATCTCGGCCGTCGGGATGCGGCGGAAGTCGAAGCGCTGGCAGCGGGAGCGTACCGTCTCGGGCACGCGATCGGGCTCGGTCGTGGCCAGGACGAAGACCGCATGGGCCGGCGGCTCTTCCAACGTCTTCAGCAGCGCGTTGAAGGCCTCCTTGGTCAACATGTGGACCTCGTCTATGATGTAGACCTTGTAGCGCGCCTCGGTGGGGCGAAAGCCGATCTTCTCCCGCAAGTCGCGGATCTCGTCAATGCCGCGGTTCGACGCCGCATCAATTTCGATCAGGTCGAGCTGGCGCCCTTCGTTGATCGCCACACAGATGGCGCAGGCGTTACACGGCCGGGTCGCCGGATCTTCGGCCAGGCAGTTGATCGCCTTGGCCAGGATGCGCGCGGTGCTGGTCTTGCCGGTGCCGCGCGGCCCGGCGAACAGATAGGCGTGCGAAAGCCGGCCCTCGCGCAGGGCATTGCGTAGGGTCAGCGCGACGTGTTCCTGCCCGACCACCTCTTCGAAGACCTGCGAGCGCCATTTGCGATAGAGTGCTTGCGCAGCCATGGATGCTCCGGATAGACCGATCGGCCGGCGGCCCGATCAAAATGAACAACGCCCACGGTTATCACGTGCCGGGCACTTTGAAAGTGTCCGGCGCGTGATACTATACCACAAGATGGCCGCCAGGCGTAAATGTTTGTCGCTACGAGAGTGTTCACCGTTACCCCGGAACGGCGCTCGACCCGGCGCGGCCTTCAGCAGCCTGCCCGCGGAGGGCCATCCACGAATCCAAACACGAATACACGAATTACGGCGGCAGGCCATTCGTGGATGGCCCCCACCCGCCGCCGACGACATGCGCGTGTGCGAGATGGCCACAGCAGGTCTGAAAGTTGGCCCAAAGTCACGGTGGGAATTGCTGAGCCCACAACTTCCCACTTCCAGGGAGGTATGTTATAATCTCGCCGTGGCTGAAGAAGGGAAGATTCTTACGGGGTTGATGGAGCGCCGGGCGCTCGAGGCGGCCTTCGATGCGTTGGCCCAGGCGACCGAGCCGGCCGAGCGCGTGCGTCTGGCCCAGGAGCTGGCCGGCCGCGGGGAGGCGATCCTGCCGGTCTTCCTGGCCCGGCTCGATACCGAAGACCCTCACGTGCGGGGCGGGCTGGGGTTGTTGGCCCAGCAAATGGATCGCGACCTGGTGGTGCCGGCCCTCAAAGGGGTCATGCGGGCGCGCGAGCGTCGCGATCAGGCGCGCGTCACCGCACTCACGCTGCTCGATCGGTATCTCAACGAGCCGCTCGAAGAGGACCTGCTCGCCGGACTGCGCAATCCGAACGACGTGGCCCGCCAATCGCTGCGCGAACTGATCCTGGCCATGGAGCGCAATCCGACGGCCGTCATCGAATATCTGACCCAGCTTGCTCAACAGCCGGCCGATGTGCCCGGACTCCTCATGCAGGCGTTGCCCGATCTGATGCCGAATCCGCATCTGGTCACCCTGCTGCGCATGTTCGCCCAGGGAGAGGATGCCCGCCTGGCCCAACAGGCGCTCGAGCAACTGGGACGGACGCGGCTGCCCGAGGCGCTGCGCGCGCTGATCAGCCTGGCGGCCACCTTGCCGGCCGATCGGCGATTCGCGGCCGAACGCGAGA
>JBBIKA010000349.1:0-2009 GCA_037445695.1 Chloroflexota bacterium | reverse complement strand
CGCCGCCGGTCGGCGCAGGCCGACCTCGCGGCGGCACGCCCCTTCGCCCCGAATTCATTCGGCGGCACGCACCACTCCCCAATCCCCCCTACCTTCGCGTCACCCCCCACAGGAACGCCAGCGCGGCGCCGATCCACAGCGCGAGGCCGAGGGTCGCATCTCCGGCCAGCTGCAGCAGCGCGCCCGTCGTCGCCAGCCCCACCGCCACGACCATCCAGCTCAGGCGCTCGAGCGCCCGCTCGATCCGCCGCAGCGCCCTGGCATGATCCGGCGCCAGCGAGCTCTGGATCGTCAGCGTCCCCCGCTCGGCCTGGGTCAAGAGGCGATCCAGGCGCCCCGGCAGACGCACCAGCAACTGAAGCCACGCGACCGCCCGCTCCAGGTTGCCGCGCCAATCGCGGGTCAGCTCGCCCATCGCCAGCCGCTCGGCAAAGGGCAATGTCGCGGCCCAGGGATCGAAGTCCGGGTCGAGGGTGGTCGCCAGGCCCGACAGGATGGCGACCGCGCGCACGGCAAAGAGCAGATCGGTGGGGAACTGGAACGGCATCTCGAAGATCAGGTCCCGATACTCGCGTAACAGATACTCGGCCTGCTCAAAGGCCACCTCGCGCAGTTGCCCCATGCGCACCTCGCCGATGCGCTTGAAGAGCGTCTCGTGCACCTCCTCCAGGCGCTTCAGATCGGCCCCGGGCAACAGGACGCCCGCGTGAACATAGGCCTGCACCACCCCATGCGCATCGCGCATCGCCAGGGCGATCACGTACTCGCGCAGGGCGGCCCAGAGCGCTTCGGGGATGACGGCCACCATGCCGAAATCCACGAAGACGATCTTGAACGGCCGCGGGCCGCCGGCCGGCGCGGTCCCGTCCGGTTCCAGGGGCCGCAGGAAGAGGTTGCCCGGATGCGGGTCGGCGTGGACGAAATGATGGACGAAGATCTGTTGCAGATACGCGTCGTAGAGCCGGCGCGCCACCTCGCTCCGGCGGATGCCGGCCGCCTCGATGGCTGCCAGATCGGTGATCTTGATGCCGGCGACGTTCTCCAGCGTCAACACGCGACGGGTCGTCGTCTCCCAATAGACTTTGGCGATGTAGATGCCCGCATCGGCCGCGAAGTTCGCCGCAAATTGCTCGCAGTTGCGGCCCTCCTGGATGAAGTCCAGCTCGCGGCGGGTGGTGGAGGCAAACTCCGCGTAAAGCCGGCCGAGATCCACGCGCGCCGCGATCGGCCGATACCATCCCAACCAGCGCACGGCCAGATGCAGCGCGGCCAGATCGGTTTCGACCAGCATCTCGATGCGCGGCCGCTGGACCTTGACCACCACTTCGGGGCCGTCTTCGGCCGCGGCCAGCCGCGCGCGATGCACCTGGGCCAGCGAGGCGGCCGCCAACGGTTCGGCCGCGAACCAGGCGAACACCTCTTCAAGCGGCCGGCCGAACTCCTCGGCGATGACCTGCCGGATGTCGGCCAGCGCCTCGGGGGGCACCTCGTCTTGCAGGTCGGCCAGCTCCTGCAGCACCTCGAGCGGCAACACGTCCACCCGAATGCTCAGGAACTGGCCGAGCTTGATCAGCACGCCGCCGTAACGGATCGCCAGCCGGCGGTAGCGCCGGGCCACCTCTTGCCAGCGCGCCAGCGCGCCGCGACGGACCCGCTCCCCCACCAGCGGCAAGTGGCCGACGATCAGATCGCACCAGATGAACGACAGAAACGTGCGCGCGAAAAAGGTCGCGATGCGCAGGTAACGCGGCCAATCGCGCTTGATCTCCGATGGCGCGGCCGGTTCGCCGGCCATTTGCTTCAACACCTTCAGCTTCAGATCAATCATCGTGTTCGCGTCAATGACCCCCGCCCGACCGTAAACGGATCGGGCTACGATATGGAAGCCCCGTGATGAGAATTAAGAAAATAATCCGGTAATCGTCTTCTCCGGCGCGTTGTTCGTTAACCTGGGCCGCCCGGCGATAAATCGCCCGGGCTACCACGCGACGCCCCGTTAACGGGGCTAA
>JBBIKA010000348.1:0-2009 GCA_037445695.1 Chloroflexota bacterium | reverse complement strand
CCCCCGCCGCAAAACCCTCATCCATCATCCCCCTCTCCCCTTGGCCTGCGGCCAATCGCAAATGCACGACTGCGCGCAGGCACGCGTTACATGGTGCCGGGAGCGCGGCGCAAGGCCGCGGCCTGGGCGCGCAGATTGGCGTGTGGCGTCCCGTCGGGGATCTCGCAGCCGGCCATGCTGATGCAACGCGGGCCGCCGGCCGCCAAACAGGCCCATACCGCTTCCTGCACCTCTTCCGGCGTGCCGTAGCGCATGACGCGCACGGGGTCGAAGTTGCCGCACACGGCCGCCCGCTCGCCGAACACCTGCGCCGCCTGCCGCATGTCCACCATCCAGTCAATGTCAATGATCTGCGCGCCGCTTTGAGCCATATCGGCCAGGATGCGCGAGGTGTTGCCGCAGATGTGCAGCCGCGGGATCGCCCCCATCTCGCGCACGGCCGCAAAGATGCGCCGTTCGTAGGGCAACGCAAACTGACGATAGGCGCGCGGGGAGATCTGCGAAGCGATGGCATCGCCCAGGCCGAGGATGTCGGCGCCGGCCGCGATCTGCGCCCGCGCAAACGCGATCTCCATCTCGGTGCAGATCTCCAACAGCTCGACCACCCACTCGGGCCGATCGTACAGGTCGGTCAGCAGCGTGCCGACCCCGCGCAGATCGGCCGCCTCGGCGAGCGCGCCTTCGACCCAGCCCATGATCGGCACGCGACCGCCGGCCTGCTCGCGGAAAAGACGAATGGCCGCCAGCCGATCGCTCATGCGCCGGCCTGCTTCCGGCTTCGGCGGCTTGAGCCGGGCTAAATCGGCCGGCTCCGCCAGCAAGGGCCCTTGCCAGATCGGCAACCCATCCTCGGGGAACTCGACCGGCAGTCCGCAATCCGCGGCCTCGCGATACGGATCGGAGATGGCCTGGAGGATGTCCAGGTCGAACGCCTCTTGCACGGCAAAGTTGGCCGCGCAGAGCACCCGATAGTCGTTGTAATAACGAGACAAGAGTTGGCCGATGTAGTGCGCGGCAAACTGCATCATGATGTCGAAGTTGGGCGGCCGATCGACCGGTTGGCCGGCCAGGCGCGCGCTCAGGCGTTCGCAGGAGTTCATGGTGGACCTCAATCTGGCTTAAGGTTGGAGAAAGCACTCGATGCCATCGGCAATGCCGGCCGCGACGCGGTCGGGATGTTCGGTCAGGAGGCCGCGATCGGCCTTGAGAAAGCCGACCTCGATGATCGCCGCCGGGGTACCCGCCGCGATCTCGCGGAACGCGTGATAGCGGCTCATGTCGTAAGTGATCGTATCCGGATGGCGCGGCAGGTTGGTGGCCGCGCCGTACGCGCGCCAGAGACAATCGGCCAGCCGCGCCGAGGCCGACTCGGAAGCCCGCTCGTCGCTCGCCAGGCTGGCCACCTTGTAGCCGCTGAGCTCGACCGCACACGAATCGGCGTGGATGGACACGAAGGCGTCGGCCCGATAGCCGGCCAGACGTTCGTCGAACTCGGCCAACAGGTCCACGGCAGCGCCCCTTGCGCGCAGCGCCTGCACCACCCTCTCCGCGATCGCCATGTTCACCTGTGCTTCCGTCAGGCCATCGGGACATGCCGCGCCCGCATCATAGCCGCTGTGACCGGCGACGATGCCGATCTGCCGGCCGGCCAGGGGCCGGGACGGCCACCAGAACCCGGCCGTCAGGCGCGGTTCATCGCCCATCTGCCGCCAGAGGGATAGCCCGCCCAGGCCGAGCGCGCAGATGAAGACCAGCAACAGAAACCGCTGCACCCCCTGGATCGTCTGTCTCCGCATGGCACCTCGCCCAATATGATACCTGCGAACGCCGCTTTGGTCAATCTCGTAACTCGCGATGGGCTTTTTGTAATTATTCACAATCATGTCGTACGGGGTAACCCTGCACTTAACCGTGGCCGGCTTTCAACCCCATCCCCTGACCCCCTTCCCTAAGCTTGGGGAAGGGGGCATCCTCTCAAAGGGGGTTTTGCGGCGGCGTAGCCGCCGCAA
>JBBIKA010000347.1:0-2020 GCA_037445695.1 Chloroflexota bacterium | reverse complement strand
CGCCTTGGCTTGCGGCGGCACGACGCCGCCTTGGCTTGCGGCGGCACGACGCCGCCTTGGCTTGCGGCGGCACGACGCCGCTTTGGCTTGCGGCGGCACGACGCCGCTTTGGCTTCACGTGCCAGGCACTTCGAAAGTGCCTGGCACGTAGACGTTATTTATGCCAGTACACGCTCCACCCCATGTACTTCCCCAGCGCCTCGTTCACCGCCGCGGCCACCTGCGACAGGTTGATGGCCGTATGATGCTCGTAGCCGTTCTCGCAGATATAGCGCAGCAAGCCCTGCAGGTTGGGGATGCGGGCTACGCCGTAGCCGCCGAAAGTATCGAGCGGATCGTTGGTCAGCTCGCCCTCGCCCAGGTAGGCCAGGATGCGGCCAGAGTAGTCATCGGTGGAAACGCGGCAATAGGTGAACGGCTCGGCCTTGACGCGGCCGACCACGGTGCCGTAGGTGTTCTCCTGGCCCACCGTGCCGGCAATGATCGCCTGGTAGTCCATCACCATGATGTCCTCGGGCCGGATCGGCGCGGGCGCGAAAACGTCCTTGGGCAGGTTGGAGCAGTGGAAGATGACGCACTTGTCCGGGTCTTCGCCGTAGTTGTTGTTCCAGTCCACCAACGCGCTGGGCTTGCCCGAGGCGAGCGCCATCGCGTACATGCCGATCACCCCGGCGATGTCGGTCTCGCACGCGGAAGGCATCAGCCCGTTGCTCATCATGCTCATCAGCGTACACGGCACAACGCCGTAGAACTCCTCCATGGCCGTCCAGCATTGCACCGCGCTGGCCACCAGCCGGTTTTCTGCCATCCAATCGTCAATCACTACGCCCAGGCGGGCCATCTTGACCAGCGCGTCGGCCGGCGTGTTGCGCACGGGCACATAGGCCTTGATCTGCTCGACCTTCGCCACGACCTTCGGATCGTTCGCCGCCAGCTTGAGCGCCCGGCCGAAGATCTCCGACAGGTCCACGCTCTCCACCGAAATGCCGGCGCGCTCGAGCAGCTTCTCGCTGAAGCGCACGGTGATGAACGCGGCCGGCCGCGCGCCGATCACGCCCACGCGCGCGCCGCGCAGGCCCCGCACCACCCGACACGTCGCCGCGAAATTGCGCAGATCGGCCCGGAAGCTCGCGCTTTCAGGGTCTACGGTGTGGAGGGTGGTCAACGAATATTTGATCCCATACTGGCGCAGATTGTTGCAGACCGACATCTTGCCGCAGAAGGAGTCACGGCGATCGGCCACGGTCATCTTGCCCGCCACGTCGGGGAAGGCGTGGATCAGCACGGGCACGTTGAGCCCGCTCCAGCGCATGACATTGGCCACGGCCCGTTCGTCGCCGAAGTTGGGCAGGGTGACAAGCACGCCGTCAATCTCGTCGGCGTGCTGCTTGAAGAGCGCGGCGCACTTCTCCGCATCGCTCACGCTCTCCACGCTGCCGTAGGTGGTATCTGCGGGGCCGAGCGCGATCGCTTTGATGCCCTCTTCTTCCAACACCTTCAGCACGGTCTGGCGACCGGTTTCGCATAGATGCGCCGGAAAGAAGCCCCGGTTACCGACAATGAGGCCTAATGTGACCGGTTTCATGGTATTATCACTCCTCATTTGATGATTGATAGTTCTCCAGCTTCTGGCAAAACGAAAGGTGTTTCGGCCATTCCGGGTGCAATGAGTCCCTTACCCCTGCCCCCGCATATGCATCAACTTAACGTCTACGGTTGCCCCTGTCCCCACCCCCGTGAGAAGACCCCTCCCCCGATCCCTCCCCTATACGGGGAGGGGAGGCCCCCACCCCCGACCCCTCCCCCAAAATTGGGGGAGGGGAGGATTGCTCCCATAGGCATCAAGCTAAGCCGTCCAACAGAAGTTGGAACGCGAGAATGGTTCAGAATGGGCTGGCATTTGCTGCGCCTGCCGATTTTTGGCCCCTCACCCCCTTTGTCCCCCTCTCCCCTTGGCCTGCGGCCAGGGGAGAGGGGGATAATGGATGAGGGTTTTGCGGCGGGCGGCTGCGCCGCCCGC
>JBBIKA010000346.1:0-2149 GCA_037445695.1 Chloroflexota bacterium | reverse complement strand
AACGTTCAAACATTCAAACAATGAAAATCCTCATCTTCCTGCTGATTCCCGTCCTGCTGGGCGGATGCCTGTGGCTGGTCGTCCAGCCTCCCCACCTCGCCGCGCAGGGGGACGCCGTGATCTACGCCGACGCGCTGGCCGACGGCTGGCAGAACTGGTCGTGGAACGCGACGGTGGATTTCGCCAACCCCGCGCCGGCGCGCGGCGCGCGCGCCATCGCCGTGACGTTCCAGCAGGGCTGGGCCGGGCTATCCCTGCGCTCCGAATCGCCCCTCGACGCCGCGGCCTACAGCGCCGTGACCTTCTGGGCGCACGGGGGGGCCGCAGGGACGCGCTCGCTCTACTTCTTCATCCAGCAGTCCGATGCCGGCGGAGAAACGCCAAAGCAGGCGCTGAGCGTGCCCGCCGGCGCCTGGACCCCGTTCACGGTGACCCTCGCTTCGCTGGGCAATCCGGCCGCGATCAAACGGATCAACCTGATGGACGCCGCCGGCAGCGCGCAGCCGACCTTCTACGTGGACGACATCCGTCTGGTGGGAAGCGGGGGCGGCGGCGGGGAGGCGTTGACGGCGACGATCACCATCCAGGCCACCGGGCCGATCACGCCGGTCAGCCCGTATCTGCGTGGCAGCAACCTGCCCGCCTGGCTCGGCCCGGCCCGCTTCGGCGACGCCACGTTTCGCGGCCGCACCCGCGCCTCCGGCCTGACGCTGTTGCGCATGCCCGGCGGGAGCTGGAGCAACGAGTACGGCTGGTTGAGCTGCGAACTCGGCCAAAACGCCCCCGGCCGCCTGGACTGCGGGAGCGGCTGGGAAGCGTGGGCGGCCAGGCCGCGCGATTTCATCGCCTTCCTCAAGGCCACGGGGATGGCGGGGATGTGGACCGTCAGCCCCAACGGCACGGCCCACGAGGCGGCCGCCGCGGTCGCCTACTTCAACGGCGCCATCACCGACACCCGCTCCATCGGCGTGGACATCCGCGGGACCGACTGGTACACCGTGGGCCACTGGGCCGCGCTGCGCGCGGCGGCCGGTTACACGGAGCCGGTCGGCATCCGCTTCTGGGAGGTGGGCAACGAGGTGTACGGCAGCCGGCCCGCCACCGGCGGCGCGCTCTGCCAGGCGTGGGGCTGGGAGAACACCTGGACGTGCGACGGCTACGAGTACGTGTACGGCAAGGGCAGCGGCGCGGGCCGTCGCGAGGGCTACCTGGAGTTCCGCGAAAAGATGAAGGCCGTGGATCCGACCATCCAGGTGGGTGCGGTGGGCTACGAATGGCCGGGCACGCCCAACGACGGCCAGAGCGCCTGGCAGACCTTTGCCGGCTGGGGCAGCCGCGTCATCTCGGCGACCGGCGAAGCCCTGGACTTTTACGCCGTCCATCCGTATGCCTATTTCCAGCCGCCGGCCGTTCCGGCGGACGCGCTGGCCAATCCGGCCGCCCACTGGCCGGCCTTCCTGACGGCCATCCGCCGGGCCTTCGACGCCTATGCCGCCGGCCGGCAGGCGCCGATTGCCGTCACCGAATTCAACCTGGTCTCAGTGCAGGATCAGGACAACCAGCAACTGATGACGCGCGCGGTCAACGCCCTCTTCCTGGCCGATAGCATCGGCCAGGCCGCCCGACAGGGCGTCTCCATCCTGGCGCAGTGGGACCTGGCCAACGGCCGCGCGGGGAACGGCACGGAATACGGCCTGCTGCACGAGGACAACGGCTACTACCGCGCGCCGCAGTACTACGTCTATCCCCTGTGGGCGCGCTTCGGCGCGCAGATGCTCCCGGCGACGAGCACCCTCCCCGCGGCCACGCACCTGAGCGTCTACGCCGGCCGGGTGGATGCCGACACGGTCTCGCTCCTGGCGATCAACAAAACGTCCGCGCCGATCACGGCGACGATCGTCGTCAACGGTTTCGGGCCGATCACGGGCGGCAAGGCGTGGAAGGCCGAGGCGAGCAGCCTGTGGGCCCAGTCGGTGACCTACAACGGGAGCGCCGCTCCGTCGGATGCGCTGGACGAAGCGCCGGAGGTGTTTACGGTTTCCACCCCCACGTTGACGCGCGTATTCCCGCCCTACTCGGTGCACCTCCTGCATCTCTCCCGCGCCGGGGCCGGGCCGGCTCAGCGGATCTACCTGCCGCTGATCCTGCG
>JBBIKA010000345.1:0-2342 GCA_037445695.1 Chloroflexota bacterium | reverse complement strand
CCCGCCGCAAAACCCCTTTTTCCCAAGGGGAGGGGTGAGGGTGATGACCAGCAACAGGCCTACTGGCAACCTTAGCTTGATGCGAATGGGAGAATAGCTCCCCTCCCCCAACTTTGGGGGAGGGGTTGGAGGTGGGGGTTTTGTAAGCTGCATCCTTGGCGCAGCAAGGCGGCCCGCGTTATAATCAGGCCATGCATACCATCGTTACGACAGCACGTGCCGTCTCCGTCCGGCCGGCCACCTGGCGGCGGGCTGCGGCCCACGCGGCCAACATCTTGCCGCGCCTCCTGCTCATCCTGTGGATCGTCCTGGCGATCCCCAGCGACGGCTACCTCGGCCGCGCGCGGGTGGATCTGGTGTTGCGCCAGGCCATCGGACCGCACGGCTTTCGGCTCGTCGCGTGGGAGGGCCAGGCGCTGGTTGCCAAGGCTCGCGATCTGATCGGCCGGCCGGCCGCCGGGCTCACGGCCGAAGAGCGCCATGACCTGGTGGTGACCTACTTCGCGGCCATCGGCGAGGTGGAGCGGCTGCGCGACCGGATCGAACGCATCTACGCCGACCCCCAGCAGGCCGATCCGCGCGCGGCGGCCGCGGCGCTGCAGGCACAACTGGACGCACTGCGGGCGGAACAGGCGCAACGCCGGCCCGCGGTCGAACAGATCCTGGCGGAACAGGTCGGCCAGGTGCTGGCCGAAGAGGGCCTGACCACGGCCGGCCTGATCTGGCCGCCGGTGAGCTTTCATTTTGCCGAAAGCCCTAACTACCTGATCGTCTCTCCGCGCCGGCGCATCGCGGTCGAAGAGGGCATCTACCTCGATCCCGCGCTTTCGGTCGCCCAGATGGAGCAGATCGAGCAGAAGGTCGAACGCGGGTTGGACATGAGCGCGCTGGTGGAAGCTACGGGCGGCTTCTCCTCCTACCCGACGATGGTCATCGAATATCCCGGCATGGAATGGGTCATCAGCACGATCGCGCACGAATGGATCCATACCTACCTGGCGTTCCGGCCGTTGGGGTGGCACTACGACGATGACGGGGCCATGCGCACGATCAACGAGACCGTGGCCTCCATGGCCGGCGACGAGATCGGTCGCCGCGTGATGGAGCGCTTTTATCCCGAAAAGGCGTCGCCGCCTTCGTGGCCGCAACCGCGCTCGATGCGCCCGCTGCCGAAAAGCAAGCCGGAATTCAGCTTCGGCGCGTTCATGCGCGAAACGCGGCTGACGGTGGACAAGCTGCTGGCCGAAGGCAAAGTGGAGGAAGCCGAGGCATACATGGAGGCGCGGCGCAAGGAGCTGGCCGGGCACGGCTACCTGCTGCGCCGCTTGAACCAGGCCTATTTCGCCTTCCACGGCTCCTATGCCGTCGGCCCGGCAGCCACCGACCCGATCGGCGGCAAGCTACGCCTGCTGCGCCGCCAGGTCGGCTCGCTGGCCGACTTCATGCGCGTCGTCTCCGGCTTCAAGACGCCGGCCGACCTGGATGCCGCGCTGCGTTGAAGCCGGCTGCGCTCAGAAGGCGATCTCGGCGACCTGCTCGAAGTCGAAGCGATCGGCCCAATCGGCTGTGCTCTCTTCCGGCCCGGCCGGCTCGTCGTCGGCCTGGGCCAGGTCGCCGGCCGCGGCCCCGCGGCCGCACAGCGAGCGGTAGACACAGAAGAGGCAGCGTCGCACATCGCTCGTCAACGGAAAAACCGGATCGGCGCGTTGGGCGATCTCGGCCGCCAGTTCGGCCAACAGCTCGCCGTCGGCCGCGTACTGCACGGCGTCGTAGAGCAGGCGCTCCGGCTCCTCCGGAAAGTTGGCGAACCAATAGATCATCTCGACCTGCTCGGGCCGAATGGCCGGCGCGGCCGGCCAGAGGGACGCACCGGCCCGCACCAGAAGGTAGCGATAGACGCGCGTTTGTAGCCGGCCAACCAGCCATTCCGTCGTGGGCCGTTTGGCCGACGTCTTCCAGTCCACGATCACCGCCCGGCCGGCCGGCTCCAGCGCGATCAGGTCGTAGCGGGCCACCAGCCGATGCGCTCCCAACGGCGCCGACAGGGTCACCTCGGGGAAGCGCAAGGGGGGCAAATCGGCCGGCGCGCAGGCCAGATAGGCGCGCCACCATTCCTCCAGGAGCGGCATCTCGGGCAGGCGGACCGTGTCTGCAGAGACGATCCCCAGGAGATGCTGATGCACCAGGCGATGAAACGCCTCGCCGGCTAGAACCTGCGCTTCGTACTCGGTGGCCGGCTCGGCCTCTACCGCCGGCCACGCCACCTGCAACAGATAGCGCAACTGAAACCGCCGCGGGCAATCCACATAATCCTGCAAATTGCCCTGGCTGAACTGAAACTC
>JBBIKA010000344.1:0-2379 GCA_037445695.1 Chloroflexota bacterium | reverse complement strand
CTCCCCTTTCAGGGGAGAGCGGGGGCCGGGGGTGAGAGAGGTAAGGCGGCCGAAAGAGTAGATTCTCGGTTAACAAAGCAGTAGCTGCACGTGCGCTTGGCTCGCCGGTGAAAATGCGCTACAATCCATACACCATCTCGGTCCCGAACAGTTCGATTCCCTGTGCAAAGGAGCGCGAGCATGATCCTCGGTGTCGCCTATTACCCCGAACACTGGCCGGCCTCGCGTTGGGAGACCGACGCCCGGCTGATGGCCGAGGCCGGCATCACCCGCGTGCGCATGGGCGAGTTCGCCTGGCATCGCCTGGAGCCCCGCGAGGGGCAGTTCGACTTCGGCTGGCTCGAAGAAGCGATCAACCTCCTCGGTCGCTACGGCATCCAGACCATCCTCGGCACGCCCACGCCCACCTACCCGGCCTGGTTGCACGAGATGTACCCCGATATCCACCAGATCAAGAGCAACGGCCAGGTCAAGGAATGGGGCCAGCGCCAGGATGCGTGCAAGAACCATCCCGGCTACCGCGCCTATGCCCGGCGCATCGTCGAGCAGATGACCGCCGCGCTGGGCCGCAATCCGCACGTCGTCGCCTGGCAGACCGACAACGAGCTCGGCTGTCACGGCACCGCACGCTGTCACTGCCCCAACTGCGTGCGCGCGTTCCGCGCCTGGTTGCGCCGGCGCTTCGGCGGCGACATCGCCGCGCTCAACGCCGCCTGGGGCACGGTCTTCTGGAGCCATGAATACGACGACTTCGACCAGATCTGGCCGCCCATGGACACCGCCGACCGCACCGCCAACGACGGGGCCAATCCGGGCCTGGTGCTCGACTTCTACCGCTTCTCGTCCGATGTACAGGTGGAGTTCCACCGCGAGCAGGCCGAGATCATCCGCCACAATTCGCCCGGCCGGCCGATCACCCACAACCTGATGGGCCTCTTCCACCAAGTTGACTACTTCAAGCTGGCCGCCGAACTGGATATCGTCGCGTGGGACAACTACCCGTTCTTCTTCACCAGCGGCGCGGACCGGCCCCCGCAGCCGTTGCCCCACGACCTGATGCGCGGGCTGAAGCAACAGAACGTATGGGTGATGGAGCAGGGATCGGGGCCGGGCGGCTGGGGCACCTATCCCGCCACGCCCCAACCGGGCCAGATGCGGCTATGGGCCTACCAGGCCGTGGCGCGCGGGGCCGACATGATCAGCTTCTTCCGCTGGCGCTCCTGCCGGTGGGGCCGCGAACAGTACTGGCACGGGATCCTCTACCATCACGGCATCCCGCAGCGCCGCTACGACGAAGCGAAACAGCTCGGCGCGGAGTTCAAGGCCCTCTCGGCCGAGCTGGACGGAAGCACGGTGGCCGCCGAAGTGGGCATCCTCTACGACTACGATAGCCTCTGGGCGCTGGAAACGCAACCCAACACCGGCGACGGCTTCGACTATCGGCAGATGGCCGCGGGATGGGCTACCGCGCTGTCCCGGCTGGGCGTGGTGGCCGATGCCGTGAGCATTGACGCCGACCTGGCGCGCTACAAGGTGCTCATCGCGCCGAGCGTCCACGTCTGCCCGCCGGCCACGGCCGAACGACTGGCCGCCTTCGTGCGCGCGGGCGGCACGCTGATCCTCGGCCCGCGCAGCGGCGTGAAAGAAGAGGAGGGCGCCATCGTGGAAGCGCTCCTGCCCGGCCTGCTGCGCGAGGTCGCCGGTTGCTACGTGGAGGAATACGACGCCTTTTCGCAGGTGGCGGGCCTGGAGATGCGCGTGCGTTGCCCGGCCGGGCACCTTTATCGGGCTCACGGCCTGGCCGACGTGCTCGTCCCGGAGGGAGAGGCCGAAGCCACCCATACCTACGCCGACCACTACTATGCCGGCAAGCCGGCCGTGGTGCGCCACCCCTATGGTCGGGGGCGTTGCTTCTACGTGGGCACGGTCATGGAGCTGGACGGCCTGCTCGGCTTCCTGCGCTACGGCGTCCTGCCGGCCGCGGGCGTATCGGTCGTGGCCGACCTGCCGGAAAACGTCGAGGTGAGCTATCGCCACAAGGCCGGCCAGCGCTACGCGTTCTACCTGAATCACGGCCGCGCGCCGGCCACGCTCCAACTGATCAGGCCGGGCACCGAGCTCTTGAGCCGGACAGAGATGACAGGCGAGGTCACGATCGGCAGCTTTGGCGTGCTCATCGTGAAAGAACATTGACCTCACCCCTCCCCTTGCCCCTCCCCTCTCCTGGCCTTCGGCCAGGAGAGGGGAGGAGAGATCATAAGGCGGTTTGGCGGCGGCGCAGCCGCCGCCCAACCGCCGGTACATTGTTTCTGCCCGAGAATTGGGGACACCCCCCCCCCAGGTTGGGGGGGGCCGGGGGCGGGGGGGATACGCGGCGAT
>JBBIKA010000343.1:0-2452 GCA_037445695.1 Chloroflexota bacterium | reverse complement strand
TTACCGGAATAAATTCTTAACATTCATAACGGTCGGGCTACGATGTGGACGCCCCCTCAACGGGGCTGGATCCGCGCCGATGGGGCGCCCAGCCCGACTCATCGGGCGCAACCTGGTAGCACGAGCCATTTATGGCCGTGCGGTCGCTTACGCTCAGGCCAGGTCGAAGCGATCCAGGTTCATCACCTTGTTCCAGGCCGCCACAAAGTCGTGCACGAACTTCTCCTGACCATCATCGCTGGCGTACACTTCGGCCACGGCCCGTAGCTGAGCGTTCGAGCCGAAGATCAGGTCCACGCGGGTGCCGGTCCACTTGCGTTCGCCCGTCTTGCGATCGCAGCCCTCGAACACCTCGCCATCCGCGTCAACCGGATGCCACTCGGTGCGCATGTCGAGCAGGTTCACGAAAAAGTCGTTGGTGAGCGCGCCCGGCCGCTTGGTGAAGACGCCATGTTGAGAGTGGCCGAAGTTGGCATCCAGGACGCGCAGGCCGCCGATGAGCACCGTCATCTCCGGCGCGGTGAGCGTCAACAGTTGCGCGCGGTCCACCAGCAGGTGCTCGGCCCGCACGGCGGACTTCGCCTTCTGGTAGTTACGGAAGCCGTCGGCAATCGGCTCGAGCACGGCAAACGACTCGACGTCGGTCTGCTCCTGCGCTGCATCCGTGCGGCCCGGCGTGAAGGGCACCGTCACGTCGTAACCGGCGTTCTGCGCCGCCTGCTCGACCGCCGCGCAGCCGCCCAGGACGATCAGATCGGCCAGCGAGACCCGCTTGCCGTTGGCCTGCGCGGCGTTGAACTCCTTCTGGATGCCCTCCAGGGTCGCCAGCACCCTGGCCAGTTGCGCGGGCTCGTTGACCTCCCAATCCTTTTGCGGCGCCAGGCGGATGCGCGCGCCGTTGGCGCCCCCACGCTTGTCGGAGCCGCGGAAGGTGGCCGCCGCCGACCAGGCGGTGTAGACCAGCTCCCGGATGGACAACCCAGAGGCCAGGATGCGGGCCTTGAGCGCGGCGATGTCGTCCGCGTTGACCAGCTCGTGGTCCACGGCCGGCACCGGGTCTTGCCAGATCAGCTCTTCGGCCGGCACTTCCGGGCCGAGATAGCGGGCGCGGGGCCCCATGTCGCGATGGGTCAGCTTGAACCAGGCGCGGGCGAACGCGTCGGCGAATTCCTGGGGGTTTTCCAGGTAGCGCTGCGCAATGGCCCGATAGGCCGGATCGTAGCGTAGGGCCAGGTCGGCGGTGGTCATCATCGGCCGATGCTTCTTCGTGGGATCGTGCGCGTCAACCACCATGTCCTCTTCGGCGACGTCCTTGGCCACCCACTGGTACGCGCCGGCCGGGCTCTTGGTCAGCTCCCACTCGTATTTGAACAGCACCTTCAGATAGCCCATGTCCCAGCGGGTGGGGTTCGGCTTCCAGGCACCCTCGATGCCGCTGGTGATCGTGTGGGGGCCTTTGCCGGTGCCGAAGCTGTTCTTCCAGCCGAGGCCCATCTCCTCGATGGGGGCGCCCTCGGGCTCGGGTCCCAGATGGGATGCCGGAGCCGCGCCATGGGCCTTGCCGAAGGTATGACCGCCGGCAATCAACGCCACCGTTTCTTCGTCGTTCATCGCCATGCGCCGGAACGTCTCGCGCACGTCGCGGGCCGATGCCACCGGGTCCGGGTTGCCGTTCGGTCCTTCCGGGTTGACGTAGATCAGGCCCATCTGCACGGCGGCCAGGGGGTTCTCGAGTTCCCGATCGCCGGAGTAGCGCCGGTCGCCCAGCCACTCGCGTTCGGACCCCCAGTAGATGTCCTCTTGCGGCTCCCACACGTCGGCGCGGCCGCCGCCGAAGCCGAAGGTCTTCAGGCCCATGGACTCCAAAGCCACGTTGCCGGCGAGGATCATCAGGTCGGCCCACGAGATCTTCCGGCCGTATTTCTGCTTGATCGGCCACAGCAGCCGCCGCGCCTTGTCGAGGTTGACGTTGTCCGGCCAGCTATTGACCGGCGCGAAGCGCTGGAGGCCGGCGCTCGCGCCCCCGCGGCCGTCGCCGATGCGATAGGTGCCGGCCAGATGCCATGCCATGCGGATGATGAGCCCGCCGTAGTGGCCCCAGTCGGCCGGCCACCAGTCCTGGGAATCGGTCATCAGCGCGTGGAGATCCTTCTTCAGGGCCTCGTAATCCAGCTTCTTGAACTCCTCGGCGTAGTTGAAGTCCTCGCCCATGGGATTGCTCAAGGGCGAGTTCTGATGCAAGATCTTGAGATTGAGCTGGTTCGGCCACCAGTCGCGATTCGACGGACCGCGGCCGACCGTGTGTAGACTGCCTGTTGCCGGATGTTTGCTATCGCCGCTCATACTCTGCTCCTTCTGGGATGTCTAGTGCTTTGTTAGCTTAGATTTTGCATTTTGCCGCATTGACCCCCACCCCCGACCCCGCCCTCTTTTCGCGGAATTTCGCGAAAAG
>JBBIKA010000342.1:0-2454 GCA_037445695.1 Chloroflexota bacterium | reverse complement strand
CGACGGTCACGCCGACAGCTACTGCGACGCCGACGCCCACCCCGACGCACACGCCCACGCTGACGGCGACGGCCACGGCGACGCCCACCGCCACGCGGACGGCCACCGCTACGGCTACGCCGACGGCCACGCCCACCGCCACCGCTACGGGCACGCCCACCATCACGCCGACGGCTACCGTTACGGGCACGCCGACGACCACCGCTACGGCCACGCCGACCCCGACCGTCACCGGCAGCGTCACGCCGACGGCCACCGTCCTGCATTGGCTCTACCTGCCGCTGGTGCAGCGCAATTATGTCCCCCTGCCCGATCTGGTTGTCACCGACCTGATCGTGACCGCCAACAGCGTGCAGGTGATCATCAAGAATCAAGGGGAAAGCGCAGTTGTGGATGAGTTCTGGGTTGATTTTTACGTCAATCCCAACCCGCCGCCCGGCGCGGTCAACGAAATCTGGGATGATGGGCGTTCCGACCAGGGCATCGCCTGGGCGGTGACAAACCAGCGCGATCCTGGAACACAGCCGCTGCCGTTGCAGCCCGGCCAATCCCTGATCCTGACCTTCCAGGATGCGCTGATGGACACGGATTATTCCTGGATCACCTTCCCCCTGGCGCCAAGCAGCCCCGTGTATGCCCAGGTAGACTCGGCCAACGATCTGACCACCTATGGCGGCGTGCTGGAGACGCACGAAGCGCGCGGTGGAATCTACAACAACGTGTTTGGGCCGGTGTACGTGACCGATGCGGCTCGCGAGGGCGGGCCCCGTCCGACCGCGCCCGCCGGAGCCCGCCCGTCACCGGCATCCATGCCGCGACGCTGAACCAGGAGTGCGCCATGCAAACGGAAGATGAAGCCCCCAACCTTGTGCGACGATCCCGGCAGGCAATTCTTGCCGCGTGCCTGGGGCTGTTCATCGCCTTCGCCCTGTTGGCCCCTGCGCCGGCGGCCGCCCTGCCCCCGCGGCCGCCGACGCCCACCGTCACGCCCCGGCCGACGCCGCCCACGCCCACGGCGCAGCCTTCCCCCCGGCGCACCCTGATCATGTTGGTGTTCACCGCGCCGGAGATATCGCCGGCCGGCTGGCAGGCGCTTTGGACGGGCATCCAGTGGCAGGATGCGATCGGCGCGTGGCACGATGTGGAGGGCTGGCAGGGCGCGCTGGACGAGATCGCGAGAGGAGTCGGCAAGAAGACCTGGGTTGTGGCCGAAGGGCACCTGGGGAGCGGCCCGTTCCGCTGGCTGGTCTATGCGCGGCAAGGCGACGATGTCGTAGCCGCCAGCCAGCCGTTCTATCTGCCCTCCGCCGCCGGCGATATTTACGAAGTCCGGGTTATATTGGATTGTGACGCCACGACGTCGCCTTTCGACCTCGCCCGATAACCCCCACGGCCGACGGCAGACCGGTTTCCGACAGGAGTTGGCCGGGGCGGTTCAGGCCGAACATCGCCGTCAGCGGGCGGAACGGCCCCAGCGTCGAGGGCGACCCAAGGCGACCGCGCTCGCGGCTTGCCAGGCGCCGGCCGTGCACCGGGCCGAAGCCCGCCAGGCCGCCGGGATCACGACCCTGGCTGCGGCCGAGATCCTGGCACGGGAGCTGAGGCCGGGCCTGCTCTCGCAAGGCGTTATGCGACGTGTGAGCCGGCCGCGTGCACGCTGAACCCCGATGACTCTGCGCTCCAGGGCCTTCACTGCCGCGCGCCACATCAGCCGATTTTGTCAGTCTCCCCGATTTGTGCTATACTTCCCAACGGTTCGCACGTTCGTGAACCGATCCATGAGATGTCGTTGCGCGAACCCCCAGCGCGCAACCGTTGCGGTCTTGGCTTGCCGTTCGTCGGAGGAACCATACGGCCGGCCGGTGCTGCAATCATCGCATGCCCCTGGCCGACCCCTGCCACGTTGTGATTGACGAACCCGGTGGAACTGCCTGCCTTTCGGCCGATAAAGCGTTGCCGGACGTTGTCGCGCTGATCTCTCCATCGCTGCCAAAATCGCGTTCTTGAGAACCGCCGGAGCTGACCGCCGGAGGCTGAAGCCGTCCGGCTACGAGGTGGAAGGCCCCTCAAGGGGCCTCGGCCGGTGGGCCGCGGCCGTTGTCCGCCGGAGGCTGAAGCCGTCCGCCGGAGCTGACCGCCGGAGGCTGAAGCCGTCCGGCTACGAGGTGGAAGGCCCCTCAAGGGGCCTCGGCCGGTGGGCCGCGGCCGTTGTCCGCCGGAGGCTGAAGCCGTCCGCCGGAGCTGACCGCCGGAGGCTGAAGCCGTCCGGCTACGAGGTGGAAGGCCCCTCAAGGGGCCTCGGCCGGTGGGCCGCGGCCGTTGTCCGCCGGAGGCTGAAGCCGTCCGCCGGAGCTGACCGCCGGAGGCTGAAGCCGTCCGGCTACGAGGTGGAAGGCCCCTCATGAATGTTAAGAATTTATTCCGGTAATCGAGCCGCGCTCGCCGCGATGTCGG
>JBBIKA010000341.1:0-2467 GCA_037445695.1 Chloroflexota bacterium | reverse complement strand
GGGACGCACAGCGCGCGGGCGAAGACAATTACCGGTTTAATTTTTCAACATTCATGACGGTCGGGCGGGCCACATGTGGCGTGGGCTTCAGCCCGCCCGCGCCGGCGGCTGAAGCTGTCCGGCTACGACGTGCAAGGCCCCTCATGTAGGGGCGTGGCATGCCACGCCCCTACTCGACCGATCGGGCGGGCTGCGCCATCGCCGCCGGCGGCTGAAGCCGTCCGGCTACGGACGTGCAAGGCCCCTCAAGGGGCCTCGATCCCTCGTTTCTCACTCCTCACGTCTCACTTCTCTTACCCCCGCGCAAGACTTGGCGTGCCCGCCGGGATTGTGTTACAATCCGCCCTGGTTTGCCGAGAATCATGTTTCCCACAGGAGCACCACATGAAAGGGATCATTCTCGCGGGCGGGGCGGGCACGCGCTTGTATCCGCTCACCATCAGCGTCAGCAAGCAGTTGCTGCCGGTCTACGATAAGCCGATGATCTACTACCCGCTCTCGATGCTCATGCTGGCGGGCATCACCGAGATCCTGATCATCAGCACGCCCGAAGCGCTGCCGCAATTTCGCACCCTGTTGCGCGATGGCCGCCAATGGGGGCTGAAGTTCTCCTATGCCGAGCAGCCGACCCCGCGCGGCCTGGCCGATGCGTTCATCGTAGGCCGCGACTTCGTTGGCGATCAACCGTCGTGCCTGATCCTGGGCGACAACATCTTCTACGGCCACGGCCTGCCTGACCGGCTGCGCGCGGCCGCCCGCCTCACCGAGGGCGCGCTCGTGTTCGCGTATCCGGTCAAAGATCCGGAGCGCTACGGCGTGATCGAATTCGACGGCTCGGGGCGCGCGATCAGCATCGAAGAGAAGCCGCCGAAGCCCCGCTCGCATTATGCCGTTCCCGGCCTCTACTTCTACGACGCGCAGGTCGTCGAGATCGCGGCCAACCTGAAGCCTTCCGCGCGCGGGGAGCTGGAGATCACCGATGTCAATCGGGTTTACCTGGAACGGGGCCAGTTGCGCGTCGAGCCGCTGGGCCGCGGCTTCGCCTGGTTGGACGCCGGCACGCACGAGTCGCTGTTGCAGGCGGCCAATTTCGTGCAGGCGATGGAAGAGCGCCAGGGGATGATGATCTCGTGCCCGGAGGAGATCGCCTATCGCATGGGCTACATCGGCCGGGCCGAGCTGCGCCGCCTCGGCGAGGCGATGCGCAACAACAGCTACGGCCAATATCTGCTGCGGCTGGTGGAAGAGGAGCTGCCGCCGCCCGATAACGGATAAGGGTTGCCGGCCCGCGCCGCGGGCCGGCAACCCTCGCCGCCGTTATGGCACCAGCACGATCTTGCCGGTCGTTTGGCGGCCGGACAGCGCGCGGTGCGCGGCCGCCGCTTCGGCCAGCGGATAGGTCGCGCCGATGCGCACCCGCAGCTCGCCCGCGCGGATCATGGCAAGCACGGCGTTGGCTTGGGCCAGATAGGCGTCGCGGGTGCGAATGTAGGCAAACAGCGACGGCCGGGTGACGAAGAGCGAACGCATCCCGCCCAGGCGCTGGATGTCGAGCGGCGGCGGAAAGCCGCTCGATTGGCCGAACGAGACCAGATAGCCCAACGGCGCCAGGCATTCCAGACTTTTGTCGAACGTGTCTTTGCCCACCGAATCGTAGACGACCTGCACGCCCTGGCCGGCGGTGATCCGCTGGACCTCGGCCAGGAAATCCTGCTGCGTATAAAGGATCACCTCGTCGGCGCCGGCCTCGCGCGCCAGCCTGGCCTTCTCCTCTGTAGACACCGTGCCGATCACCCGACCGCCCTGCCGACGGACGATCTGAGTCAACAGCAGGCCCACCCCGCCGGCCGCCGCATGGATCAGGCACCAGTCCCCCGGCTTGACCGGATACGTGCGCGTGGCCAACACGTGCGCGGTCATGCCCTGAATCATGGCCGCCACCCCTTGCTCGAAGCTTACCTCGTCGGGCAAGCTCACGACCCGATCGGCCGGCACCAGGCAATGCGTGGCGTAGGTGCCCAGCCCGCCGACGAACACCACCCGATCGCCCGGCCGCACATCGGTGACCCCTGGGCCGACCGCCTCCACGATCCCCGCGGCCTCGCTGCCCGGCACCGAAGGCAACGGGACCTTGTACCAGCCCAGCCGCTGATAGATCTCGATGAAATTGACGCCCGTCGCCTTGATCTTGACCAACACCTGATCGGCGCCCGGCGTCGGGGTCGGCCTCTCTTCCAGTTTCAAGACCTCAGGGCCGCCGAACTCGGAGACAACGATCGCCTGCATCATTCACCTCCCTATGGATGTTTTTCAGTTGCTCATGCGCGGTAGCACTACTGCTTCGTTAGCCAAGAATTTACTTTTTCGGCCGCCTTACCTCTCTCGCCCCCCGGCCCCCGCTCTCCCCTGAACGGGGAGAGCGGGGGTGCTGAGGATGGGGTTTGCGGGCGGCTTCGCCGCCCGCAAA
>JBBIKA010000340.1:0-2467 GCA_037445695.1 Chloroflexota bacterium | reverse complement strand
GCGGCTCGATTACCGGAATAAATTCTTAACATTCATCATGTCCGGGCGGGCCGACGCCGCGGCGCACGCCTCGGAATTACCGAAATAATTCCTTAACTTTCATCATCTTGAGTTACGTAGGGGCCGGTAGCCGGTTGGCCACCGGCCCTATCAGGATGCTAAAGGCCACGTAGACCTTCAAGGCCCGGCGTCATTACTTGACCGTCTTGTTGAACTCGTCCTGCGCCTTTTGCAGCTCCGCGGCAATGTCGGCCTGCGGATCTGTCTTGATCAGCTTGTAGACGGCATTCATGATCGCAGTGGAGGCGCTCTTCGCGTCAACGATCGTGGGATAAACGAAGCGGCATTCGCTGGCTTCGATGGCTTTGGCGGCCTGTTGATAGAACGGATGCTTGAACTGTTCGGTGGCCAGGACGGACTTGAGCACCGGGAAGCCGGCACCCGGGCCGAGCACATAGGCCGGGTTTTGCTGCGGGCTCAAGATCCAGTTGATGAACTCGTAGGCCGCTTCGACGTTCTTGGCACCCGTCGGGATGCCCAGGGCGGTAACGCCGGCGCCGCAGCCGTGCTTCCGGCCTTCCGGCGCGGGCATGGGCTGCAGGATCACGTCGCCGGCCGCGATGGCGTCGAACATGTCCTGTTCGTTCTTCTTCTCATACTTCTTGCCGCTGGGTGCAGTCAGCGGGTTGACGTAGCGATAGCCGAAGAGGCCGGTGGGGAAGGCGCCGGCCGATGAGTCCTTGAACGCCTCTTCTTCCTGGAATCCGCCGGCAAAGGCGATCTCTGGTACGTAGCCCCTCTGGACCATTGCGCGCAACCAGGCGATCGCGGCGACGTTCTCGGGCGTATTGAGCTTCAGCCGGCCGTTGCCGTCATCGTAGTTGCCGCCAAAGGAGACGATGGTGGACCATACGGCCCGCTCGGCCCCGCTGCCGTTGAAGGCCGTCGAGCCGAAGAACGTCAGAGCGTATTTGCCTTCTTTCTTCAGTCGTTCGCCTTCGGCCAGGAACTGGTCCGTAGTCTTCGGGAACCCGTTGGGGAAGCGATCCTTCCAGACGTAGACTACGGAAGGCCGCAATGCCGTGGGGATGCAGTAGAGCTTGCCGTCGGGGCCGCTGCACAGCTTCAGCGCGCTGGGATCCATCTCGCTGTACCACTTCTGCGCCTTGGCCCATTCCGTCAGGTCTTGCACGGCGCCGTTCTTGTAGAAGAGGTTAACCTGTTGGCTGCCCATCTCGACGATGTCGGGCACTTCGGCTTTGGTCTGCACGGCCGCGACGAGCTTAGCCGGCAGGCGATCCCAGGGCGTGAACTGGTTTTCCCAGACGTATTTGCCCGCGAACTCCTTGTTGAAGACGGGGATGGTTTTGCGCAGGTATTCGTTGCCCACGCGCTCGTCGCTCTTCGGGTCCACGTTGCCCTGGTCGTATTGGAACCAGGTGATCAACTTCTTGGCCGGCACAGGGGTGGGCGCCTGGACCACAACGGTCTTCTCCTTCTCAACCACCTGGGTCACCACCTTTTCGACCACCTGAGGGGTGGGTGCCGCGCAGGCAGAGAGGAGGAGGCTGGCTCCGATCAGCACACCCATCAACAGACAGACCAACAGCAAAATACGAGGTTTCATGGGTGTTCTCCTTCTTTTGTAAAATTTGTACAAGGGTTTTGGGCCAATCATGATGTAGATCGAACATTGCGAGACGAAGGCGACAGGTTGTCAGGTACGGCTATACCTCCTTTCGCCCGCGTCATAACACGGGCGGCGTGATACAACAAATGACCCAGGTTTCTTCGTTATCTGCGGCGGCGAATTCACGCAACGCACGTCCCTTGTAGCTGATGCTGTCGCCCGGGCCGAGCAGATAGCTCTGATCATCGAGGGTGATAGAGAGCCGGCCTTTCAGCACATACATCAGCTCGTCGGTAGGCTTGGGAAGCGTGGCGGCGATTCGGCGGCCGCCGGGCTGCAGCCGGATCAGGACGGCCATCAGTTGTCCGCTCAGATCGCGGGAAAGCAGCTCGTAGGTGATCTCGACATCGGATATATGCAACTTCGGCCTTTCGTCGGCCCGAATGACCGGGTTGGGCGATGGAACGGCCTCCAGGAAGGAGAACATCGGAACTTCAAGCGCGGTAGCGATGCGCTGGAGGGAGGAAAGCGAGGGCGAACATTGACCGTTTTCGACCTGGCTGAGGAAGCTGGCCGTCAGGTCGGTGCGCGCGCCGAGCTCACGCAAACTGTAGCCGAGCTCTTTGCGCCTCTGGCGGATACGTTCGCCAACCATAAGAGTGGAGTCTCCCCGGTGGTGATTTGCGGTAGCTCACAAGCAGGTATGTTCATAATATCACGGGCTTTTTGGTTTGTCAAGTACTGCTTAACAAATTATGGCCTATACTTAACAGTTCATCTAAGGGAGAGGGGGGATAATGGATGAGGGTTTTGCGGCGGGCGGCGCCCCCCCCCCCC
>JBBIKA010000339.1:0-2617 GCA_037445695.1 Chloroflexota bacterium | reverse complement strand
GACCGTTTACGGTCGGGCGGCCCACCGCGAGGCGAGCCGGTCGGGCGGCCCACCGCGAGGCGAGCCGTTGCAGCGGGCGGCCTCGCCGCAACGCCGACCCGCCCGCCACTGAACCGGGCTGGATTGTGTGGAGGAACCATGACCGGGCACGATCGCTACCGCCCTGTTTATCACTTTACGCCTCCGGCCAATTTCATCAACGATCCGAACGGGCTGGTGTTCTATCGGGGCGAGTATCACCTGTTCTACCAGCACAATCCCTTTGGCGCCACCTGGGGCCACATGAGCTGGGGCCATGCGGTGAGCCGCGATCTGGTGCGCTGGGAACATTTGCCGGTGGCACTGCGGGAAGAGGATGGCGTGATGATCTTTTCCGGCAGTGCGGTAGTGGATTGGCGCAATACGAGCGGCTTCGGCGATGGAAGCGAGCCGCCGCTGATCGCCATCTACACCGGACATACGGCCACCGAGCAAGCGCAGTGCCTCGCGTATAGCCTCGACGCGGGCCGCACGTGGACGAAGTACGCCGGCAATCCGGTGTTGGCGATCGGCTCGACCGCGTTCCGCGATCCGAAGGTGTTCTGGCACCCGGAGACGCAACGCTGGATCATGGCCGTGGTCCTCGCCGACGCGCATCGCGTGCAGTTCTACGGCTCGGCCGATCTGATCCACTGGCAACACCTGAGCGACTTCGGCCCGGCCGGCTCGGCCGACGGCGTGTGGGAATGCCCGGACCTCTTCCCGCTGGCCGTGGCAGGCGCAGCCGGCCAAGAGCGCTGGGTGCTCAAGGTGGATGTCGGCACGCATGAGGGGCCATCGCGCGAGGGCGCTCAGTACTTCGTCGGTCGCTTCGACGGCGAACGCTTCAGCAACGACAATCCGCCGGAGACGACCCTGTGGGTGGACGACGGCGCCGACTTCTACGCCGCGCAATCGTGGTCCGACATCCCTGCCGCCGACGGCCGGCGCCTGTGGCTGGCGTGGATGAGCAACTGGCGCTATGCCAACGTGACGCCGACGGTCCCCTGGCGCGGCGCAATGACCGCGCCGCGCGCGGTGGCGCTGGGGCGCTTCCCGGAAGGCGTGCGTTTGATCCAGCGGCCCGTCGCCGCGCTGACCGCCCTGCGCCGCGCGCATTGCGGCCTCGCCGGCCTGAAAGCGGGCGAGGCCAATCGGCACCTGCGCGCTTCTGGCATCCAGGGGGAGGCGCTGGAGATCAGCGCTGACTTTCGCCTGGCGGCTGCGGCCGAAGTCGGGCTGCGCGTGCGCGTGGGGCCGGCCGCCGCGACCCTCGTCGGCTATGACGCGGCGGCCCAACAGATGTTCGTGGACCGCACGCAAGCGGGGCCGAGCGACTTCTCGGCCGTGTTCCCGCAACGCCACCGCGCCGCGCTCCCCCAGGCCGCTGGCCGGGTCAGGTTGCATGTCTTCGTTGATCGCTGCTCGGTCGAGGTCTTCGGGGGCGACGGCCGCGCGGTCATCACCGACCTGATCTTTCCCGCGGCGGATAGCACCGGCCTGGAGGTGTACAGCACAGGCGGCGCCGAAGCGATCGTCGAGCGACTGGACATCTACTCCCTGTCGCCGGCGGCAGGCTGACACCGGGAGGTGTGATGACGACCTCGCGTGAACTCGTGAAAAAAACGCTGGAATTTCGCTCGCCCGGCCGCGTCCCGCGGCACCTGTGGACGCTGCCGTGGGCAAAGAACCATTATCCGCAGCAACTGGCCGAGATTCAGCGCCGCTTTCCGGACGACATCGTGACCGCGCCGACGTGCCTGCGCCGCCAGCCCGCGAAGCAAGGCGACCCTTATGTCGTGGGCACGTTCGTGGATGAATGGGGCTGCATCTTCGTCAACATCCAGGCGGGCGTCCACGGCGAGGTGAAGGAGCCGGCGCTGGCCGATTGGGCGCAGGCCGATGCGATTCGCTTCCCGGAGGAGTTGCTCACCGTGGACGTGGAGCAGGTCAACGCCTTCTGCCGGGCCAGCGACCGCTTCGTCCTGGCGGGCACGTGTCCCCGGCCGTTCGAGCGTCTCCAGTTCTATCGCGGCTCGGCCAACCTCTACACCGACCTGGGCGAGGGCCGGCCGGAGCTGCTGGCGTTCCTGCAACGCTTGCACGAGTTTTACCTGCAAGAATTGGAGCTTTGGGCGCATACGGAAGTAGACGCGCTCCACTTCATGGACGATTGGGGCGCGCAGCGGGCGCTCTTGATCTCGCCGGCCATGTGGCGCCGGCTCTTCAAGTCCCTCTACAAAGACTACATTGACCTCGCACATAGCCACGGCAAGGCGATCTTCATGCACTCCGACGGCTACATCGCGCCGATCATCGGCGACCTGGTGGAGCTGGGGCTCGACGCGCTCAACTGCCAGCTCTTTACGATGGACATCGAGGAACTGAGCCGGTGCTATGCCGGAAAGATCACCTTCTGGGGCGAGATAGATCGGCAGTATCTGTTGCCTTTCGGCACGCCGGCCGAGATTGATCGGGCGGTTCGGCGGGTGAAGGCCGCGCTCTGGCGCGATGGCGGTTGCATCGCGCAATGCGAGTTCGGGCCGGGCGGCCGGCCGGAGAACGTGTACCAGGTCTTTCAGACATGGGAGGAATTGGT
>JBBIKA010000338.1:0-2644 GCA_037445695.1 Chloroflexota bacterium | reverse complement strand
CGGCCTGGTGGGAACGCCGCGACGAATTGCCGGCCTGGCGCGCGCTGCGCGGCGATGGTGCTTAGTGCAAAGTAAATTCTTGGCTGACAAAGCCCTAGTCGCGGCAAGACATCGAAAAAATCGAGACCGACAACCGAGACCAACAACAGCAATGACACAGCCGATACCCGATCGTTGTTTCATCTGCGGCAGCGACAATCCCGCAGGCCTGCGGGCGCGCTTCACCGCACAGGAGGATGGCTCATTTCTGGCCCGCCTCGTCGGCCGAGAGCAGCATCAGGGGTATCCCGACCGCATGCATGGGGGCATCCTGGCGGGCGTCCTGGCCGAAACCATCGGCCGGGCGGCGGGGCAGGGCGTGACGCCGGGCGACGGGACGATCTGCGAGCTGCGCGTGCGCTATCGCCGGCCGGTTCCGTTGGGCGTCGAGCTGGCGGCCGAGGGCCATGGCCGCGACCAGGCCGCCGCGGCGCTCCGCCTGCCCGACGGCGAGCTCGCGGTCGAGGCGCACCTGAACCTGGCGAGCGCAACCCGCGATGAGGATAGCGGCTCTCGGCCCGGCCCGGCGCCTTCAGCCCCGACAACGATCTTGAAAAAACAGCCCAACAGCCGCATGTGTTTCGTCTGCGGCGTCGCCAATTGCGCGGGCCTGAAGGTGCGCTTCTACGAACGGGCCGACAACAGCGTGTTGGCCCGTTTCACCCCCACGGATCAGCACGTGGATCATGCCGGCCATCTGAACATCGCCGCGATCGCCGCGGTGATGGACGAGGCGATGGGCCGCGCTATCATGATCCCCTACGGCGAGGCGATCTGGGGCGTGACGGCCGAGCTGCGTTTTCGATTCCTCCGGCCGGCGCCGGTCGGCGAGGAGCTGATCGCCGTGGGCCGGATTGTGAGCGAAAAAACGCGCCTCTTCGAAGGGAGCGGCGAGCTCTGGCTGCCCGATGGCGCAGTGGCGGTCGAAGGCTACGGCCGCTACGTCAAGCTGGATATGGTCACGCTCGGCGGCTTCGATCCGGTGCGCGAGGAATGGCGCGTGCGGCCAGACTAAACATCGAGAGAAGAGACAGATGACCATCAAACGCATTGATCACATTGCCATCGTCGTCGAAAACCTGGAGAAGGCGCTGGAAGTCTATCGGGATGCCCTGGGGATGACCGTCGCGGACGTCAAAGAGATGCCGGAGCAAGATGTCAAGATGGCTTTCCTGCCGACCGGCGACTCGGAGATCGAGCTGTTGGAGCCGCTCTCGACCGAATCGGGCATTGCGAAGTACCTGGCGAAGCGCGGGGAGGGGCTGCATCACATTTGCCTGGAGGTTGACGACCTCGCGGCGACCCTGGCCGACCTGAAGGCGAAGGGCGCGCAACTGATAGACGAAACCCCCAAGCGCGGGGCCTATGGGCAAGTAGCCTTCATCCATCCGAAAGGCGCGCACGGGGTACTGATCGAGCTGGTGGAACGGGACTGACGGCGCAAAACGCGACCGGGCTTGCCCGGCCGGCGCGACGGTGAGGTTCTGAACTGGCAGACACGCGCCGACAGCGCCAGGCCGCGGCCTGGCGCTGTCGCGTTCGACTTTTCGCCCGCGCCGGTTTGCGGCGGGGTCGATTCAGCTCCCTTTAACGTACCTGGCGAACCATTCCAACGTGCGTTTCCAGGCGTCTTCGGCCGCATCTGGCTTGTAATTGCGGCCCGTGTCGTTGTGAAATGCATGGCCGGCGCCGGGGTAGATGATCTTCTCGAACGTTTTGGCGTTCTTCTGCATCGCTTCTTCGATGGCCGGGATGCCGGCGTTGATGCGGGCGTCGTTTTCGCCGTAGATCGCCAGGACCGCCGCTCTGATGTTGGGCACGCCCTCGAGCGGCGGATTGGGCCCGTAGAATGGCACGGCCGCCTTCAGGTCGGCCGCCTTGGTGGCCGTCAGCCAGGTCATGCCGCCGCCGAAACAGAAGCCGACCATGCCCAGACGCTCCTTCTGCACGAAAGCCAGGCCCTGCAGATATTTGATGCCGGCCAGGTAGTGGCCGGCCAGCTCATCGGGCGACGCTGCGCTGAGCGCGGCCGGGATCTGCGCCGGATCGGCCACTTTGGCCGTGCCGCCCTGTTTGGAGAGCAGATCCACCGCCAGCGCGACATAGCCGGCCTTCGCCAGCCGCCGCGTCACGTCCTGGATGTAGTCGGTGAGGCCGCGGTTTTCGTGCGCGACGACGATGGCCGGGAACGGCCCTCCCGTCTTCGGCTTCGCCTGATAGGCCAGGATCGTCAGCCCCTCGCCGGGGAAAGAGACCATGCCTGCTTCGATCGTCGGATCATCGGCCGGCACGCGCACGCCCGCAGGCACCGGGATGGCCGTGGGCGCCGGAGTCGGCGTGGTGGCGACGGTCGCCAGGACGGCCTGTGTGGCGGCGGCGGCGATCTGCGCGGGCGTAGGCGAAGGGGCGACCGTGGGAGTATCGGTCGTCGCGGCCCGGGTCGCGGTCGCCGCGACCCCCGGCGGCGCCTGGAGCTTCCCTTTCAGGCGCAGGTTGTAGACGCTCACCACGTACGAACGCTTGCCGTCGGGAGAGGCGTAGATCTTGTAAGAGCCGTCGTTGTAGTTGAAGCCGCCCGAGCTCGACGAGCCGTCGGAGATCTGGG
>JBBIKA010000337.1:0-2678 GCA_037445695.1 Chloroflexota bacterium | reverse complement strand
GGCCGCGGGCCCGCCTCTGGCCGCGGCCGCGACGCCGCCCAGAGCCACGTCAGCCCGGCTCCCCCCACCACATAGAACGCCGGACTATACGTGAACACATACCGCACATGATAGAGCGGCGTCAACAGCGAGATCAACAAGATCAGCAGCAAGGGGCCGAAGGTCGCAACGGGGAGGAGGAGCACATCGCACGTCGAAGGTGCAATGCCATTGGCCGTTTGGCCGCTCGGCGGCCTGGTCAGTGCCCACAGGCCGGCCACATATACGGCCAACACGACGAGGGCCACGGGCCACGTCCACGCCGGCGCGGCCTGGCCGAGGGCCAGCGCACGCCAGCTTTCGGCGAGCGCGGACAAGAAGCCGGGTGCGAGCCGCCACGGCGGCACGGGCGGATCGGTCGCCTGGCGCCAGGCGATGGGCATCCACGGCGCGTAGAGGAGCGCTGCGGCCAGGTTGGCGAGGAGCAGGCATGAAACGGGAAACACGAGACGGGAGACGTCCAACGTCAATCGTGATCGGCCGTCTGGCCGGCGGGCCGATAGGCCGATGCGCGCCAGCGCCCACAGATTGAGCGCGATCAGGAGGAAAGCGAAATAGTAGAGCGTATACATCCCCGCAGCCGCGGCCACCGCATATACGCCCCACGCCCACCCCGCACCTGACGTTTGGCGCTTCACGCCCGATGTTTCACGCCTCACCCCCTCCATCAATGCCAGAGTCGCCACCGCCCCCAACCCCGCGCCAAACGTGTACATCCGCACCTCCTGGCTGTACCAGACATGGTACGGGCTGAGCGCAACGAGCGCCGCGGCGATCAGGCCGGCGCGCGCGTCGGCGAAACGCCGCGCCAGGGCATACGTCAGGCCGATGAGCAGCACGCCGCAGAAGAGCGAGAAGAAGCCCGCGGCAAACTCCAGGCCGTTGCCGGTCGGATCGGCGTGGCCGGTCGGATAGCCTAGCACGATCAACCAGCCGCGCAGCAGGATGTAGTAGAGCGGCGGATGGATGTCGCCCGCGGTATGGCGGATCAGTTCGGGCAAGGGGCTGCCCGCCAGGAGCGTGCTGACGGTCTCGTCGTACCACAGGCTATCCGCGGCCAGGCGAAAGAGCCGCAAGGCCGTGCCGCCCAGCAGAACGCTCAGAAGCAGCAGACGATCACGCAAACGCGGAGGCATGTTCGATCCGTATCAGCGCAGCAGCCGTTCCACGATGAACCGTTCGCTGCGTTCCACATCTACGTCCAGCGCCACCTGGGCGGTGGCCGGCGCGTCGGCCGTGGGCAGCGCGACGAGGAGCTGGCCGGCCGTGTGCTCGCCGCCCGTCTCGATGACCGCGCGCACCGGCTGCCACGTCACCAGGGTCGGATCGAGCGCGGTCGCGACCGCCAGCGGATCGTGCAGGAAGGTGAAGCCCCCGCGGCGAACGAACGCCGGATAGCGCAGGATCTGGTCGGCAACGGCCAGGTGGAACGGATCGCCCAGGCCGCGGATGCGCTCGGCGTCGGCCTGGCGGATGCGCACGCGCGTGGTCACGTCGAGCGGCACGATGCGGGGTGCCGCGCCGGCCGCCAGCACGACGTGCGCGGCCTCGGGGTCGCAGCGGAAGTTGTGCTCGACCCAGGGCAGATGCAACGCGGCCGCGCCGCCCACCACCCCGCCCATGATGACCAATCCGGCGAGCGCCTGGGCCAGGGCCGGCTCGCGCAGGAATGCCAGCGCTACGTTGGTCAAGGGGCCGATGGCCGCCAGCGTGATCTCGCCGGGCCGCGCCATTACCGTGCGGACGATGAAGTCCACCGCGTGTTCGCCGGCCAAGGGAGTCGCGTGGTCTGCATCGGTCAATAGGCCCTGCCCTTCGTGGCCCTCCCAATAGACGGCGCGCTTGCCCAGGAGCGGCCTGGCCGCACCCATCGCTACAGGCACATCGGTCCGGCCACGTAGCGCCAGCAGCTTGCGCACCATGCGCGCCCGCAACGCGACGTCGCCGTAGACGGTCGTCACCCCCGCCAGCTCCAGCTCGGGGGAGTTCAGGATCAGGGCGAGCGCCACCAGGTCATCCACATCGGTGCCGATGTCGGTGTCCAGGATCAAGGGCTTGGGGGTCATCGGGTCTCTCCAGGTCGAAGTCTCTTTTGATTATACCGCACAGGGCGCGGATTTTGACAATTCGGGCAAACTTGCGTATAGTGCGCCTTGTTTACCGACCGGTCGGTAGACAAAAGGAGGGTGACGCGGCCTTTGGGTTGCAGAGGCCCGCCTTCAATCGGGTAGCAAGCACGGCGTCTCGTTCCGGGCGACCGCACGGCCATAAATGGCCCGTGCTACCCAGCAGCGCCCGGTGAACCGGGCTGGGCCGCATGTTGGCAGGTTTCAGCCCCGTTATGAAAGTTAAAGAATTAAACCGGTCATCGCGTTCGCCGGCGCGCTGTGCGTCACGCCTGACCGCCCGGCGATAAATCGACCGGGCTACCACGCGACGCCCCGTTAACGGGGCTAAAACCATGCCGGCGGGGCGCTCAGCCCGGTTTAGCGGGCGCGGCCGGGTAGCCCGGACATTCATGTCCGGGCGGGCCGACATCGCGGCGAGCGCGGCTCGATTACCGGAATAAATTCTTAACATTCATAACGGTCGGGCTACGATATGGAAGCCCCGTGAACGGGGCTCGCAGGGGCGTGACA
>JBBIKA010000336.1:0-2715 GCA_037445695.1 Chloroflexota bacterium | reverse complement strand
CGCCGACCCAACCGCCGCCGACCCACACGGCGGCACCGCCTACGGCAACTACCGCGCCGACCCTGGCCCCCACGGCCACCCAGCCGCCGGCCACCGCCACCACCGCGCCCACCCAGGCCCCCACGGCTGCGCCCGTCGCCAGCGCCGACAACTGCGTCAAGTGCCATACCAGCGAAGAGACGCTACAGAAGCTCGCCAAGGCCGAGGAACCGACGGAGAAGCTCTCCGAAGGGGAAGGCTGAGGAGGCGAAGTGCCTCCGGTGGAGGCATGGCAAAAGGTCTTCGTGGATCCCGAAAAGTACCTGCAGAACGACCCGCATGCCAAAGTGGCGAACTGCATCCAATGCCACGGCGGCCAGGGCGGGGTGGATGACATGGCTGCGGCGCACCAGGGGGTCGTGACCGACCCCACGGCCAAGGCCGACTCGACGACGAAGCTGTGCGGCACATGCCACGCCGACATCGCCAAAGCGCAGGTGACGAGCCTGCACTTCGACTCGCACGGCTACGACACGATCATCGGCGCCCGGCTGGGCGATGCGCCGGCCAGCCATGCGGCCTGGGACAAGGCCAAGGCCAACCACTGCTCGGCGTGTCACACCAGTTGCGGCCAGTGCCACGTCAGCCAGCCGACCAGCGTGGGCGGAGGGTTGATCAGCGGGCATCAGTTCAAGAAGACGCAGGCGTTCACGCGCACCTGCACGGGCTGTCACGGCACGCGGGTCAACGCCGAGTACACGGGGCTGAACGAGGGGATCCCGGCCGACGTGCACTGGACGCAGGCGGGCATGGCCTGCTTCAAGTGCCACAGCGGGGCCGAGTTGCACGGCATGGCCGCGGCCGGCGAACAGAAGGAACGCTACGACGGCAAGCCGGCGCCGGCGTGCCTGGACTGCCACCCGAACGCCGCGCCGGGCAAGGGGCAGGTGATGCAGCACAATCTGCACGGCGACAAGCTGGCCTGCCAGGTGTGCCACAGCGTGGCGAACAAGAGCTGCTATAGCTGCCACGTGCAGACGACCGACAAGGGGCAGCCGTTCTTCAAGATCGAGCCGAGCGTGCTGAGCTTCAAGATCGGCTTGAACCCCAAGAAGAGCGCCGACCGGCCGTGGGACTACGTGGTGCTGCGCCATGCGCCGATTGACCCGACCAACTTCGACTTCTACGGCCAGGACGTGCTGGCGAAGTTCGATGCGCTGCCGACCTGGAAGTATGCGACGCCGCACAACATCCAGCGCAACACGCCGCAGACCAAGACCTGCGACAGTTGTCACGGCAACGCGGAGCTCTTCCTGAGCGAGAAGGACCTGAAGCCCTACGAGGTCAAGGCCAACCAGAGCGTGATCCCGACCAAGATCCCGGCGAAGATCGGCCAGTAAAAAAAGTAAATGTGCACGGTTACGTTGTACGGCTCCCACCCCTAACCCCGCCCCCGTTTCGCGAAATTTCGCGAAACCGGGGGCGGGGAAGCCTCTGTTGCGGGGTTTTGGGGCCGCAAAGCGGCCCCAAAACCCACCTTGACAGGGCTTCCCTATTCCATCGGCAATCGGCGGATCGCTTCGTTGGCCGGATCGAAGGCGAAGTTCCAGAAAGCCTGTTGTACCGGCGTGCGGACATGGCGTTGATGACGCACCATGTAGATGGAGCGCCGCAGGTTCATCCCCTCCACCGGCACCGCCACCACTTTCCCCAGAGCTAGCCCGCGCGCGGCTGCCAGCTTCGACACGAACGCCACCCCTATCCCCGCCTCGACCGACATCTCGATCGCCTCGGCGTTTGCCAGCGTCAAAACCACTTGAAGCTGTTCGATATGGAGCCCGTGTTGTGCCAGGCCCTCCGCCAACACCTCATAAGTGCCCGCAGTCGCTTCGCGCATGATAAAAGGCTCGGTGATGAGCATCGCCGGGGTAATCGTTCGACCATCGGCCCAGGGATGCGTCGGCGGCACGATCAGGATGATCTGGTCTTCGAGAAACGGCTGAAACTCCAGATCGGGGTGCCACAGATAGGCCGAGACCACCGCCACATCGGCGCGGCCTTCCAACAGGCGATCTACCGCCGCGCGGCGGCTCATCACATAAACGCTCACCTGCACATCGGGATAGCACCGACGGAAGCCCGCCACCAGCCGCGGCAAGACGTACTTCCCCACCGTCGTGCTGCAGGCGATCGAAAGCTCGCCGATGATCTTCCCTTGCCATCCACGGACCGACTCCTCGAGCGCCCGCGCCTGGCGCAACAGAGCCTGCGCCATCGGCAACAGCGCCTTTCCCGCCGGCGTCAACGTAAGGTTGCGACCGTTACGGTGAAACAGCTCGATGCCGAACCGCTGCTCCAGGTGGCGAATGTGCAGGCTGACGGCCGGCTGGCTCAAAAAAAGCCGCCGCGCGGCCACCGAGAAGTTCTCGGTCTGCGCGGCTTCGACAAAGACATTGAGCTCATGAAGGTCCAACATGGCTCGATTATCCCGCCAAAAGCCAACGTGGGCAATGATCAAGGTCAGATAAGGCAAGGCGACCGATCTCTCCTGCCTTGACAAAGTTGCAAATGTGCACAGTTGCGTCGTACGGCCCCCACCCCTAACCCCGCCCCCGTTTCGCGAAATTTCGCGAAACGGGGGCGGGGAAGCCTCTATTGCGGGGTTTTTGGGCCGCAAAGCGGCCCCAAAACCCCCCCCGTGACCACCTTACCCCCACACCCCCAGGCCGGCCGCCC
>JBBIKA010000335.1:0-2778 GCA_037445695.1 Chloroflexota bacterium | reverse complement strand
CGCCGACCCCACCGAAGGCGACACGATCACGGTCACTGCGACCATCCACAACCCCGGCAGCCTCGCCACCGGCCCGCTCACCGCCGCGTTCTACGCGGCCCCGGCCGGCAGCACGCCGTGGTACATCGGCAGCGCGCTCATCGCCGACGTGGCTCCCGGTTCCCAATCCCTGGTCACCATCCCCTGGAACACCCTCGGCTTCACCGGCACCGTCCCCGTGCGCGTGGTGGTGGACCCCTATAACCGCCTGGCCGAGATCAGCGAGACCAACAACGTCGCCACCGCCACGCTCACCATCCTTACCCGCCCCGACCTGCAGGTGGCCCAGATCGCCCTCTCCGACCCCGCGCCGGTCGCGGGCAGGCCGGTCACGGTGACGGTCACGCTGCGCAACGCCGGGCAAACGGCCGCGGCGGCGCAGACCACGACCCTCTACAACGGCAACCCGGACGCGGGCGGGACGGCCATCGGCAACCGCAGCGTGGCGAGCATCGCGGGCGGCGCATCGCGGACGGCGACCTTCACCTGGACGCCGGCCAAACCCGGCCCCTACCGCTTCTTCGCCCGCGCCGATCGCACCGGCGTGGTGGGCGAGTCGGACGAGGGGAACAACGACGCGTGGCTGGATGTGTACATCGGCCTGGCCGGGCCGATCCTGGTGGACGCGGGCGCGACGACCGACCGGGCCTACAGCGCGGCCGCCGGCTACGGCTACCTGAACAGCGGCACGCGCACGGTCTCCTGCGGCGGGAGCGCGGCGCCGGACGCCACGCTGCGCGCCGCGATCACCAGCACGCTGCTCTACCGCTTCGACCACCTGATCCCCGGCCGCTTCTACCACCTCGACCTGACCTTGCGCGACTGCGACGGCAGCCGGGCCGAGGAGGTGTGGGTGGATGGGATGCGCGTGGCCCCCGCGACCGACCTGAGCGACCATCAGCCGCATCGCCTCTCGCTGCTGCTCGACCCTGCGCTCTACCGCGACCACACGATCACCGTGGCCATCTCCGAGACGCACGGCCTGGACGCGCTGCTGGCCGAGATCAACCTGCACGACGTGGACTACCGCTACGCCGACGCGGGCCATTCGAGCGATCCGAACGACCCGACCGACCCGCGCTATCCCGGCCCCGCAGCCATGCAGGCCAAAGGCCGGGCCTACGGCTGGCTCGACGGCGAACGGCTGGCCTCGTGGGGCGATCTCCCCGGCCAGACCGTGCGCATGGACCGCGCGGACGACGATCCGACCGACGATCCGGACAGCGAGCTGCGCTACCGCTTCGACGGCCTCGACCCGGCCCGGCGCTACCGCCTGCGCCTCACCTTCCGCCAGCTCAGCGCCGCGTCGGTGATCCAGAAGGTGCAGCTCGACGGCACCGACGCCACGCCCAGCTTCACCCTGAACAGCGGGCAGGCCTACTCGCTCACCGTAGCCGTGCCGCCGATGGCCTACGCGAGCGACGGCAGCATCGTCGTCGGCATCGTGCGCGTGGACTGCGCGACCAGCGAGGCGCAGGTCAACGAGATCAGCCTGGAAGAGGAGACGCTGCCCGCCGCCGCGGCGTGCAACGTCCGGCCCACCCCCAATCGCACCCTCGCCACCGGCCGCGTGACCATCCGCGGCGTCCCCGCGCCCGCGGGCACCGTGATCGAGGCGGTCACCCCGCGCGACGAGGTGGCCGGCTGCGCGGTGGTGGAGACGGCCGGCGCGTATCCGCTCATGCAGATCTACGGCGCCGACCCGACGATCCCCGGCATGCAGGACGGCGAACTCGTCGAATTCCGCGTCAACGGCATTCCGGCCGTGGCGCAGCCGTCCCTCTACTGGAAGAACGACAGCACCCCGCACACCGTGGACCTGAGCATCGGCTCGACCGAGGGGCAATGTTCGTGGCTGGCGCCCGGCTGGAACCTCTTCTCGTTCCGGCTCGACCCGGCCGTGCCCACCGTCGAGAGGACGCTCGGCGCCATCGCGGGCCGCTATTGCCAGGTGCGCGGAGAGCGGGCCGCCTACGACTGCACCCAGGACCCGATCTATCGCAACCTGAAGGAGCTCGATCCGGGCCAGAGCTACTGGCTCAAGCTAGAGGGCAGCGCGGGCGCCAACCTGCGCATCGAAGGCATGACCGTGCCGGTCACGACGCCGATCCCGTTGCACCAATACTGGAACTGGGTCGGTTATCTGCCGGCCGCGGCCCAGCCGATCACGACCGCGCTGCAGAGCATCGCCGGCCGCTACCTGCTGGTGCTCAGCCGGGACAAGACCTACGACCCGGCCCATCCGGAGCGGAGCACGCTCTGGACGCTGGAGCCCGGCCAGGGCTATCAGATCCGGGCGACCCAGGCCGTGACGCTGGTGTATCCGTCTGCGGCCGCTGCTGCCTACGTTCCGACCGCGGCCGACGAACGACGCGCGGCCGCCTGCAGCGGGCTCTCCCCCACGCCGTTCCTGACCTTGCTCTACGGCCAGGCGCGGCTGGGCGCCGTACCTGCGGCCGCCGGCGCGGTGATCGAGATCGTCACCCCGCGCGGGGACGTGGCCGGCTGCACGGTCGTGCGGCCGGGGGGCGAATACGGCTACGTTCACGTCTACGGCGAAGACCCGACCGATCCGGCCGTGCCCGGCTTCCGGCCGGGCGAACCGCTGGCGTTCCGCGTGAACGGTCGGCCGGCCGGCGCCACCCCTGCGCTCGTGTGGCAAGACGACCGCACCCCGCACGAGGTACACCTGGCGGCGGACGGGTGGGCCGTGTGGCTGCCGATGGTGATGAAGTAGGG
>JBBIKA010000334.1:0-2803 GCA_037445695.1 Chloroflexota bacterium | reverse complement strand
GCAAGGCGGTAGGGCTCGCAACTGGCGTGGCCCCATCCCCCGGCCCCTTCCCCGCTTGGCGGGGAAGGGGCCGGCGCGAATAGCGGGGTATTTTGGCCGCCGAAGGCGGCCAAAATACCCCTTTCAAGGAATTCCCCGCCCCCCGCAAGCGGGGGGCGGGGTCAGGGGTGGGGGGGCCCCCCACTGCATCCGGAATTGCCGAAAGGCCTCTTGTCCCGCCAGAAGCTGGAGAACCTGCTCTTAAGGGCCCGGCGCATAGAGCCGACGATAGGCGTCGAGCTGGCTCAATACCTGCTGCACGTAGAGGCGCGTCTCGCCGTAGTCAATCACCGCCACGAACAGATCGTCATCGTCCGGCGCCAGCTTGCGCCAGCGCAGCGCGTTGCCCGGGCCGCCGTTATAGCCCGCCAGCGCGGCGACTAGGCTGCCGTCGAACTGTTTCAGCGCCCAGCTCAGGTAATACGCGCCGAAATCCACGTTGATGTACGGCCGGTAAGCCAATGTGGGCCGGAAGTCGCGGCGGCCCTGTTGCTGCGCGACCCATTCGGCCGTGGCCGGCATGAGCTGCATCAGCCCCTGCGCGCCGGCCCCCGACGCCGCGACCGGCTCGAAGCGGCTCTCCTGGCGGATCACCGCGGCCAAGAGCAGCGGATCGAGGCCCCAACGGTTGGCCTCTTGCCGGATCAGCCCGGCGAACGGCAACGGATAGGCCAGCCGGCTCAGTGCGGCCGGCGCCGCGGCGCCGGCCGGCGCTAGCGCGATCAGCTTCTCGGCCGCCTGGATGGAGAGCTGGTGCGCGCCGGCAGCGCGAAACGCCAGCGCCAGCGCGGCCAATGTCCAAGGGTCGCCGGTCGCGCGCTCCAAGACCCGGCTCCAGGCCGTCAGCGCCTGCGTACGGCGGTCCAGATCGAGCAGCGCCCGGCCCCGCCGCCAGTCGAGATCGGCCGTCACGGCCGCGGGCAAAGCCAGTGTCCCCTCGCCAGCCCAGCTCTTCAGCCAGGCCGCGATGCTTAGCTCGTCGTCTGCGTCGCGGCCATCCGTCGCGGCGGCCAGATCGAGCGGCCGGGCCACCGTGGCCTCGATCCGGCCGGCCGGCGCCTGCAACCAGGCCGCGGCGCGCAGGCCATAGTAGCTAGTCGGATCGGCCTGAACGGCCTGCTGCCACGCTTGCCGGGCCGCCGCGAGATCGCCCGCCGCGGCCTGGGCCCGGCCCAGCCAGAAGTACGCCAGGGGGCGGGTGAAGGGCGCCAGCGTCGCCGTAGCCATCTCCTGCCAGAGGTCGGCCGCGGCCGCCCAGTTGCCCTGGCGGAAATAGATCAGCCCGGCCGCCTGATAGGCGCGCCATCCCTCGTCGGCGGCCGGATATTGTCGCGCCAAGTCGCGATAGGCTACGGCGGCCGCCGTCAGGTCGCCCTGTACGGCGAGCCAGTTGGCCGCGCGCCAGAGCGCCGCGGGAGCCTGCGCCGCGGCGGGCCGTTCGGCCGCGAGCTGACGACAGGTCGCGATCGCGGCGGCCAGGTCGCCGGCCTGGGCCCGGGCATCGGCTTGCGCCAGCCAGGCGTCGGCCCAGTGGGCGTTCTGGGGATAGGCTGCGATCAGGTTGCCCAGTTCGGCCAAGCCGCGCTCGAGCTGGCCTTGTTTCAGGTAGCTCAGTCCGGCGTAGTACCAGGCATCCCCCTGCCGGCCGGTCGGATCCATGACGCGCAGCCGGTCAAACGCGGCGTTGGCAAGCGCATATTTGCCGTTGAAGTAGTTGATGAGCCCACGTTGGTATTCATCCACGGCCACGCCGGCTTCGACCAGCGCGGCCAGAGCCTGGTGCGCAAACGGGCTGGTCGGATCGGCGGCCATGGCCGCCTGCCAGCGGCGCTGCGCTTCGGGGGGCAGGGCGGCCGGTGCGGCCGCCTGCGCCAGCGCGGCGCCGGCCAGCCATTGCATCTCCGCGGCCCACGCGCCGCTCGTCGCATCCCCGCGCAGCGCGTCGTATTGCGCTACCGCGGCGGCATAGTCCTGCTGCGCCAGCGCCAGGTCGGCGAGCGCCCGCCGGATGGCGACGGTATTGGCCCAATCGGGCGCGGTCTGGAGCGCGGCATTGAACGCCTCGGCGGCCCGCGGCAGGTCGCCCGCGCTGCGCCGCGCGGCCGCGACGCGCTGCCACGTCAACGAGCTCAGCTCGGGCACGAGCGGCAGATAGGCGAGGTAGCCGGCCTCGGCCTCGGTCCAGCGGCCCAGGGCAGCAAGCGCCTCGCCGAGCAGGAAGGTGGCCGGGCCGCGCACCGTCTCGCTCATGGGTGCAGAGGCCAGCAGCTCCTTCAGCACGCTCACGGCCTCCGCTGCGGCGTCGTCGCGCAGGTAGCACTGCGCCAGCCGATAGCGCGCCTCGGCCACCTCGGCCGGGTTGGGGTCCGCGGCGATGACCTCGGCGAACTCGCGCCGCGCCGCCTCGCAATCGCCGATGGCCTGCAGCTCGCGGCCGGCCGCTAAGCGGGCCGAAGGCAACGGCGTGGCCGTGGGCGTGGCGGTCGGCGTGATGGTGGCGGTCGGCGAGGGCGTGCGGGTGGCCGTGGCGGACGGGGTCATGGTCGGCGTCATCGTCGCGGCCGGCGTGAAGGTGGGGACCGGCGTCGGCTCGGCCGGCGCGGCCGTCTGCTTCCGGCCACCGCAGCAGGCGGTCGTCGGAAGCAAGACGATCAGGAGTAGCAATAAGGCGAAATGCTTGCGAAGCAAAAGTTTGACCTGATCTAAAAGTAGTGCTTTGTTAGCCAAGAATTTACTTTTTCGGCCGCCTTACCTCTCTCACCCC
>JBBIKA010000333.1:0-2831 GCA_037445695.1 Chloroflexota bacterium | reverse complement strand
GGTGAGGGTGATGACCGGCAACAGGCCTATTGGCAACCTTAGCTTGATGCCAATGAGCATTACTCCCCTCCCCGTGTAGGGGAGGGGCCGGGGGAGGGGTCTTCTCACGGGGGCCATATGGTGCCAGCGGGTGAGGGCGTTGGTCTGGTTGCACAACACGCGAGATCGCGGTGAAACTGACATAAAAAAGCCCGTCCGGGTATTGACAAGACGTGTTATAATAAGTACGCACAAGCGCAAGCCTTGATGGGCGGTGGGTAGCCACCGCCCATTCGCTTATATCTCTACGAAATGTTTCACGTGAAACATGGGGAGCTCGATTGACCGAACAGGTTTCGCAGCTCACGCGCGCGATCTGTGATTACGAAGGCACCAGCTACCGGACCCGCTTTTGGGTCGGTCAGGGCCGCGAATATGAAGATCTGGCCGAGCGCATCGCCTTGCGCCGGCTGTTGCCGCCTCGTGGGCGGCGCCTCCTGGAATTGGGCGCGGGCTTTGGTCGCCTGGTCGAACTCTACGACGGTTACGATCAGGTCATCCTCCTGGATTATGCCAAATCGGGCCTGCGCGAGGCACAGGAACGGCTTGGCCGATCCGACCGCTACCTCTATGTCGCCGCCGATCTGTATCGCCTGCCCTTCGCACCGGAGATCTGTGATACGGTGGTCACCGTGCGCGTCCTGCACCACCTGGTGGACGTGCCCGCGGCGTTCCGGCAGATCTGCGGCGTGTTGCGCCGGGGAGGCGTCTATGTGTTGGAGTATGCCAACAAGCGCAACCTGAAGGCGATCCTGCGCTACCTGGCGAGACGCCAGCCGTGGTCGCCGTTCGACCGCGCGCCCTACGAATTTGTGCCGTTGAACTTCGATTTTCATCCGCGCTGGATGAAAGATCAGCTCCAGGGCGCCGGATTTGCCGTTGACGCCGAACTGGCCGTCTCGCACTTCCGCCATGCGCTCTTCAAGCGCCTGGTGCCTTACGAACACCTGGCCCGGCTGGATGCCGCCCTCCAGGGGATCGGCGGCCGCTGGAAGCTCTCGCCCAGCATCTTCGTGCGCGCCCATACCGCCGGCCACGGCGAGAGCGCCCGCACCGCCATTTTTCGTTGCCCACGGTGCACCGTGGGTTCGCTGGCGGGTCGCGGCGACGTATTGGTCTGTGAAAATTGCGGAACACGATGGCAGATAGATGACGGCATCTTCGATTTCAAAGCGCCGGTCGGCGATGCCGCCCACTTTACGCCAACCGTAACCTGGGCCACCGCATCCTCGTAATGCGGGGCGTTATATAGATGTACGAGAATGATGGAAAAAGCGAAGGAGAATGCCTATGAGCGCTCAGCCCGAAGACCTTGAATTCCGCACCGACGTTGAACCCAACAACAACATGGCTGCGCGCTCGGCAGAGGCCGCCGAGCAATTGTTGAACCTGGGCCGCGACCAGGGCTACGTCACCTACGACGATGTCCTGGCTGTCTTCCCAGAAGCCGAAAGCAACATCGAACAACTGGATGATATCTTTGCCAGCCTTTTCGAGCAGGGCATCGAGGTCGGCGCCTTCCGGGAGGAGGAAGAACCGGAGGAGCCTGTGGAAGAAGAGGCGTTGGAGGTCGAACAGCTCGACCTGGATCTCGATCTCGTAGATATTGACGATTCGATCAGCCTCTACCTGAAGGAGATCGGCCGCGTGCCCTTGCTCACCGCCGAAGAAGAAGTGGCGCTTGCCAGGCGCATGGAGCGCGGCAAGGAGGCGCGTCAAAAGTTGACCCAAGGCGTGGACGATCCGGTCGAGCGCGAGCGGCTGCTCAACGCGGTCAAGGACGGCCAGGCGGCGCAAGAGCACCTGATCAAGGCCAACTCGCGCCTGGTGGTCAGCGTGGCGAAGAAGTACGTCGGCCGGGGCGTGCCCTTCCTCGACCTGATCCAGGAGGGCAACATCGGCCTGATCCGCGCCGTGAAGAAATTCGACTATCGCCGCGGCTATAAGTTCAGCACCTACGCCACCTGGTGGATCCGCCAGGCGGTCACCCGCGCCATCGCCGACCAGGGGCGCACCATCCGCGTGCCGGTGCACATGTACGAGCAGATCAATCGGCTCACGCGCACCAGCCGCCAGCTCGTCCAGGAGCTGGGCCGCGATCCGACGACCGAGGAGATCGCCGAGCGCCTGGGCGTGCCCCCGCGCAAGGTCGAACAGATCATCCGGGTGTCGCAGCGGCCCCTGTCGCTGGAGATGCCGGTCGGCGAGGAGGAAGACAGCTATCTGGGCGATTTCATCGAGGACGCCGAGGCCGATAGCCCGACCGATTCGGCTTCGCAGACGATGTTGCGCCAGGTGATTGATGAGATCTTCGAGTCCCTCTCCCCGCGCGAGGTGCGCATCTTGCAGTTGCGCTTCGGCCTGGTGGACGGCTATTCCTACACTTTAGAAGAGGTGGGCAAGAAGTTCGGCGTCACTCGCGAGCGCATCCGCCAGATCGAGGCGCAGGCGCTGGGTCGGCTGCGCCATCCGAGCCGCAGCCGCAAGTTGCGCGATTATCTGTCCTGACACGCCGGCTTGCGCCCGGGGCGGTTAAAGCCAGAGCCCATCCCTTCACGGGATGGGCTCTGGCTTTTTGGGCTCTGTGACTTGTGGGGGCATTTTGGCCGCCTTCGGCAGCTAAAATGCCCATTCGCACCAAGCTAAGCCGTCCAACAGAGGTTGGAACGCGGGAATGACTCAGAATGGGCTGACATTTGCTATGCCTGCCGTTTTTCCTGCCCCTCACCCCCCATTATCCCCCCTCTCCCCTTGGCCGCAGGCCAAGGGGAGAGGGGGGATAATGGATGAGG
>JBBIKA010000332.1:0-2849 GCA_037445695.1 Chloroflexota bacterium | reverse complement strand
GGCCCGGCGCCGCTTTGGCTTGCGGCGGCCCGGCGCCGCTCTGGCTTGCGGCGGCCCGGCGCCGCTTTGGCTTGCGGCGGCCCGGCGCCGCTCTGGCTTGCGGCGGCACGACGCCGCTTTGGCTTGCGGCGGCACGACGCCGCTTTGAAGACAAAAGCGGGGACGTGTCCCCGCAATCCAAAAAGGAGTATTGATGATCGTCGTAACCGACCGCGGGGCGGATCTAGCGCCCCAACAAATGGCGGGACTGGACATCCATTTCGTCCCGCTCACCATCACACTGGAGGGCCGCTCCTACATCAGCGGCGTGGACATCCGGCCGGAGGAATTCTACACCTTGCTCGCGGCCACCGAGAGCATGCCGACAACCTCTCTGCCGTCGTTGGGCGAGTTCGTGACGCTCTACCGCGAGCTGGCGCGTCGCGACCCGGAGATCATCTCGGTGCACATCTCCTCCGGGCTGAGCGGCACCTATCAGACCGCCGTGGAGGCGGCCGGGATGGTGCCCGAAGCGCGCATCACCGTGATAGACACGTTGACCCTTTCCGGCGCCCAGGGCTGGCAGGTGGAGGCCGCGGCGCGCGCCGCCAAAGCCGGCTGGCCGGCCGATCGCATCCGGGCGCTGCTGGCGCAGGTGCGCGATGCCACCGAGACGATCTTCACCCTGCCCGATCTGAAATACCTGATCCACGGCGGCCGCATCAGCCACCTGAAGGGGCTGTTGGCCTCCCTCCTGAACCTGAAGCCGATTATCGGCGTGAGCAAGGAGAACGGCAAGTATGATCAGCGGGGCCAGGCGCGTTCGTTCAACGCCGCGTTGGCGAAGCTGGTGAGCGTGGTGGCCGAGGATCACGCGCCGGGCACGCACTTGCGCGCCCAGGTGATGCACGCCAACAACCCCGACGCCGCAGAGAAGCTGCGCGAGCTGATGGAGCGGGAGTTCCGCTGCGAGTGGCTACCGACCTCGGCCATCGCGCCTGTGCTGGGCGCGCACACCGGCCCAGGCCTGGTGGGGATCGTCTACGCGGCGCAGGCGCAGTATCCGGCTCTGCCGTGAACCGCCCTCCTGTACCGCAAGCCGCGACCCCTCCCCGGCCCCCACCCCTAGCCCCTTCCCCAAAATTGGGGGAGGGGTTGGGCCATATGCGTCAACTTAACGTCTACGGTTGCCTCCGCCCCGTGGAAGACCCCTCCCCCGGCCCCTCCCCTACACGGGGAGGGGAGCCATTCTCCCCCTTCCCTCGTAGGGAAGGGGGCCGGGGGGTTAGGTGGCCCTCACCCCCCTATTAAGTTGGCGCATATGAGGGGTTGGGGTGGGGGGTGACGGCCCGGCGCGCGCTACTTCCTCGGCGTCGCCTGCACCGCGGCGAGCTGCGCCTGCCGCGCGAAGTCAATCGCGTTCGCCAGCACGCGGGCCGCTTCCTGCGGGCTGTGGAAGCCGGTGCTGTTCTCCGAAAACACGAAGTCCCAGCGGATCTGTCCGCGGCGGATGAGCTGAAGCGCGTCCTTGAGCTGGTCGTCGCCAGCGCCGGCCGCCTTCGCCGCGTTGATGGCATCCATGGCCGCCAGCAACGCGGCTTCCGTTTGCCGCGTCAGCTCGGCGGTGCGGTTCTGGATCAGCGCCACGCGGCCCTTTAGCTCTTGCTCATCCTGCTTATGACACGTCTGGCAGGCATGGTTGATGTTGGTCAGCGGACTGCGCACCCAATGATCTGAAACCTTGACCGCGCCGTCCCGCACGTAGGGCATATGACAGTCGGCGCAGGCCACCCCGGAGCGGGCGTGGATGCTGCTGCTGTACATCTCGAATTCCGGGTGCTGGATCTTGATCATCCCCGCGCCGGTCTCTTTGTTCACCCAGTCCTTGAAGCCGTACTCGTCGTAATGCTTCTCGATGTCATCTATCGTCAATCCCTTGCTCCAGGGGAAGGTCAACAGCTTCTTGTCCCCCTTGAAGTAGTACTCAACATGGCACTGAGCGCAGACGTAAGTGCGCATCTCCTGCCGCGTGGCCTGGGTCACATCTATGTCGCGTTCCTTCAGCGCGTTGATCAACGCCGGCCGGGTGATGCGCAGGTCCATGGTATCCGGATCGTGGCAATCGTTGCACGATGAGCCATAGTGCAACGTCGCGGAGATCTCTTTGTACGGCGTGCTGTTGAACGCCTCCCAGCCCATCTGTTCGATCAGGATCGGCGCCTCGGCCGCGTGACAGTTGGCGCAGGCGCCCGGCTGCTGCACCACCTCCTGGCGCCTGGTCTCCTTTTGATCAATCAGGGCGTAATAGTGGCCGCGCTCCTCCTTGTAGTCCACGCTGAAGGCATAGCCGGCCCACAAGCGCTTGAGCGCGGGAAAACGTTCCAGTTTGTTGATCGGCTGCGACCCGCCGTAAGGGGTGCTCACGGTGTCGTCTTTGGTCTTCATGAAGGTACCGTATTCGCGGGGGAAGTTCTTGCCCCATACTGCGGGATCAAGGGTGCCTGGCTCGATCTTGACGACCCGCAGCGGATATTCGACCGCCTCAGCCTTGCGCGACATGATGCTGGTGAGCAGGAACGCCAGGGCCGCCATCAGGGCGGCGCCGACGACGAAAGCCAGCGCCAGCCAGAGCCAGGCGCGCCGGGATGACGATGAAGCGGGCGTAGGTGAAAGCGTCATATCTAAGCCTCCATATTATGAAACAACAACAATCGTGAATGCCTACCCTTCTCGGTCGGTAGGCCCATATTGACCCCCACCCCCGACCCCGCCCCGTTTCGCGAAATTTCGCGAAGAGGGGGCGGGGAGAAGGCTGAATGGGGTTTGCGGGCGGCTGCGCCGCCCGCAAACCCCCTCCTCAGCACCCCCGC
>JBBIKA010000331.1:0-2879 GCA_037445695.1 Chloroflexota bacterium | reverse complement strand
TCCGTGCCCGACTCCAGGAACGCGATCTCGGCCGGCGTCAGGCGCAGGTCGGCCGCGGCGCAGCTCGAACGCACCTGCGCGACGGTGCGGCAGCCCACGAGCGCGTAGACCGGGAAGGGCTGGCTCAGCAGATAGGCCAGGGCGATGTCGTTCGGCGTGCGGCCATGCCGCGCGGCCAGTTGCCGGGCGCGCTCCAGCCGGCCGAAGTTCTCGCGCGTGGCGTATTTGCGGCCAAAACTATCCTGGGGCGCGTCCGGCCCGCGATAGCGGTCGGCCTTGCCCGCGAAGAAGCCGGCCGCCTGCGCGGAGTAGGCCACCACCGGGAAGCCCGTGCGGCGATGGAAGACCAACGTCTCCGCGTCCATGGCCAGCTCGCCCCCGAAGCCTTTGGCCGCGGGATCGGGTTGCGCCAGGCTCCAGCCGATCTGGCTGGCGCAGAAGCCGGGCCGGCCGCGCGCGGCCGCATAGGCGTTGGCCGCCTCGATGCGCGGGGGCGTCCAGTTCGACGCGGCGATGGCCCGCAGCCGGCCGGCCGCCATCTGCTCGTGCAACGCATCCATGATCTCGCCGACCGGGATCGCCGGGTCGTCGCGGTGCAGCCAGTAGAGGTCAATGGCGGGAAGCCCCAACGCATCCAGGCTGGCCGCCACGTCGGCCGCGATCTCGGCCGGCGCCAGGCGCGAGCGATGCATGGTCGCCAGGTCGGGATGGCCACCCTTGGTCGCCACGATGACGCGGCCCTGCGCGCCGCGGCGCTTCAGCCAGGCGCCGATGGTGCGTTCGCTGGCGCCCGCGCCGCCGGGCAGCCAGGCCGCGTAGACGCGGGCCGTATCCAGCAAATTGCCGCCCAGCTCGACGAACAGATCGAGCATGGCGAACGCTTCTTCTTGAGGAATCGCCGAGCCGAATCCCCCCGTGCCCAGGCCGATGACCGAAGGCACCAGGGTGGTGTTGGGCAATGCTGTGTAACGCATGGCAATGGCTCCCTTCAGGGCGCAATGCGCACGCCGCTCCGGCCGTCGAAGAGATAGAGCGCATCCATCGGATAGGCGGCCTCGACCCGCTCGCCGGGGCGCACCCACTCGTCCACGGCGCCGAAAGCCCAAAAGGCGAGCGCGCCGCCGCGCAGGCCGACCGCCAGCGTGCGGTGTACGTAGTCCGGCTCCACGGCCTCGACCTCCCCCGCCAGCCGGAACTCCCCGGCCGCCAGAGGCCGGCCCAGGAGCAGCCGACCGACCTCGGGCCGCACGCCCACGATCACCGCCTGGCCGGCCGCGCAACGCGCGGCCAGGGGGTCGGGCAAGGGAATGATCGCCTCGCCGGCCTGAACCCGGCCGCCCTCCAGGACGACGCCCGGCAGCAGGTTCATCGGCCGGCGGCCCAGGAAGCCCGCGACGAACGCGTTGGCCGGCCGGTCGCGCAGGTCGTGATACGGCCCCACCTGCTCGATCCGGCCCTCGCGCATGAGCGCGATCTGGTCGGCCAGGGCCATGGCCTCCTCCTGATCATGCGTCACGTAGAGCGCGGTGATCGCGAAGCGCCGGAGCAGGCGCTTGATCTCGACGCGCGTCTGCAAGCGCAATTTGGCGTCCAGGTTCGAGAGCGGCTCGTCGAACAGGAAGAGCCGTGGGTTGCGCACGATGGCGCGGGCGATGGCGACCCGCTGCTGTTGCCCGCCGGAGAGGGTGCCCGGCTTGCGCTCCAGCAGCTCCTCGAAGCCGATCCCCATGATCTCGGAGGTGATGCGGATGCGCTCCTCGGCCTCGGCGTCCGGGGCTTTGCGCACCATGAAGAAGAAGCGCAGGTTGCCCCGGCCCGGAAAGTGGGGATAAAGCGCGTAGTTCTGGAACACCATGCCGATGTAGCGGTCGCCCGGCGGGATGTGGCGCACATCTTGCGCGTCGTAGTAGACCGTGCCGGTGTAGCCATCGTCCAGCCCGGCCACCACGCGCAGCAGCGTGCTCTTGCCGCAGCCCGACGGCCCCAGGATCGCGAACGTCTGGCCGTCGGGCACGGTCAGGTTGACGCGGTCGAGGGCCAGGATCTCGCCGTGTGCGCCGCGCGCCGCGGCTTCCTCGCGCGTGCGCGCCGCCACCCGCTCCGCGAAGGCGCGGTCGGCCTGGAAGCCGGGCAACCCGCGGCCCGTGACCGCCAGCCGCGTCGCGTCGGCCGGCGAGAAGACGCGGCTGACGTTCTCCAGGCGAATCGTGGCCACTCACCACGCTCCGGCGGCCAGGGCGCGGGCGGCCTCCCGGATCGCGGCCAGCTTGTAGGGCCGGCTCCACCGGTTGACCGGGATCAGGTCGAAGGTGCGCGCCCGCACGTGCTGGATCCAGCGTTCCATGCTCAGCAGGCAGGTGATCATGCCGCCGCCCGAGCCGCCGGCCGCGGCCACGCCGAGCACGGCCTTGCCGCGCAGGCCGCTCTCGTCCCCGCGCGACGCCTCGCACCGGCGCAGCCGGTCGGTCAGCGCCTTGGCCGATTCGCTCATCTCGCCCCAGTAGACGGGGGTCACCAGCACGAGCGCGTCGGCCGCCAGGATGCGAGCATGGAGCGCCTGGAAGCCGTCCGCCACCTGGCAGGTGTGGGCGGTGCGGCATGTGCCCCAGCCGTTGTCGCACGCCTGGCACATGCCGACCTGCATGTCGTTGAGCCGCACTTCCTCCGCGTGGCCGCCGGCCAGGCGCACCCCTTCGGCGGCCGCGGCCGCGCACGCGGCCGTCAGCCCGTCGTGGTTGGGGCTGGAATGAATCACGATAGCGTGCATGTCTTTCTCTACCTTTTGGATTGCGGCTTTTGGATTGCGGCGCGCAGCGCCGCTTTCCGTTGCCCCGCACACCAAAGCGCCGCCGTAGCGGCGCAATCCAAAGCGCCGCCGT
>JBBIKA010000330.1:0-2885 GCA_037445695.1 Chloroflexota bacterium | reverse complement strand
GAGCACCATCGGACTGGGCCAGGCGATCCGCGAGACGGCTGCCGGCCGGCGTTTCGTCATCCCGCCGGGGACGAACGAGGCCGGTTGGCCGGCCTTGCCGCGCGACCTATTAGCCCAGGCCGGGCTCGACGCCGGCGACGAGCTGATCGGCGAGGTCGGGCCGGAGGGCCTGCGCCTGCGGGCCGACGCGCTGCGCAAGGCCTACGTCGAGATCACCAGCGCGTGCAACCTGGCCTGCGCCATCTGCATCCGCCGAACATGGGCCGAGCCGCTGGGGCATATGCCGCTGGGCCGTTTCGAGCGCTTGCTGGACGGCTTGCCGGGGGCGGAGGGGCGGTGGAACGGAGGCGTTGTCCGCCCCGTTACGCTGTCCCTCAGCGGCTTCGGCGAGCCGCTGGTGCATCCGCAGTTCCTGGAGCTGGTCCGGCTGGCGCAGGCGCGCGGGGCGCGGATCGAGATCATCACCAACGGCACCCTGCTCGACGCGGCACTGGCCCGCGAGCTGGTCGCGCTGGGCGTCGCGCAGGTGACCGTCTCGCTCGACGGCGGAGACGAGATCGCCTATGCCGCGATCCGCGGGCACGGCCGCGCGCCGGCCGTCGCAGCCGTGCATCACCTGGTCGAGGCGCGGCGCCGCGGCCGCAAGCCGATCGCGATCGGCGTGGCGTTCGTGGCCACGCAGCGCAACATCGCCAGCCTGCCGGGCCTCCTGGCGCTGGCGCACGAGCTGGCGCTCGACTTCGTCTCGGTGAGCAACGTGGTGCCGCACACGCCCGAGATGGCGGCCGAGATGCTGTGGAGCGCCGCGGCCTGGGCGGCCAGCTTTCCCGATGCCAGCTGGCGGCCGCGGCTCGATCTGGCCCCCATGGCTCTGGACGAGCGCACCCAGCCGGCGCTGGCAGCCCTGTTGGACCACGGCCCGACCTGGCCACATCCGGGCGCAGCGGACGGCCCGCGACGCAACCATTGCCGGTTCGTCCACGAGGGGATGGTAGCCGTGGCGTGGGACGGCCGCGTGGCGCCGTGTCTGTCGCTGCTCCACACGCACAGGGAATACGTCAACGGCCACTGGAAGACGGTGCAGAGCTATGCCGTCGGCCACGTGGACGAGCGGCCGCTGGCCGACATCTGGCGCGATGCGGCGTATCGAGAGTTCCGCCGCCGCGTGCGCGAGTTCGACTTTCCGGCCTGCTTCGCGTGCGGCGGCTGTCCGTTGACCGATACCAACGAGACCGATTGCTACGCCGATCCCTTCCCGGCCTGCGGCGAGTGCCTGTGGGCGCAAGGGATCGTACTGTGTCCGTGAAGGGAAATCTCATGGCAACTTCTCACGCCTTGCCCGACTGGGCCGTAGCCTTTCACACCCATCGCTGCCCTTATCTGGCCATCGGTTTTCGCATGGGCAACCTGGCGATGGAGGCGTTGCATTTCGACCGTCGCCACAACCGCGGCCTGCTGGTGTTGCCCGAGTTCGGCGAGGGGAATCCGTACACCTGCATCGTAGACGGCATCCGCGCGGCCACCGGCGCCATCTACGGCCAGATCATGATCGCCAAGACCTTCTACGGCAAGCTGGCCGCCACGTTCTTTTTCCCGCAGCGAGGCGGCGCGATCCGCTATAGCCTGCTGCCAGACTTTGTGGACCAGCTAGAGCGGACGCGCTTCCACGCCTTCCGCTCGCGCGGGATGGATCCCAGCGATATGCCGCCGGGGGTTATCCAGGAGGCGCTGGCCTGGCTGGAAGCGCTGCCCGACGACGCGATCTTCAAGGTGGAGCACGAGGTCGGCTTCCCCTATCAGCAGACCCAACTTTCCTACGCCAAGACCCGCTGTGTGCGCTGCGGCGAATATGTGATGGAGGATTTCGTGCGGAGGATAGATGGCCGCCCCATGTGCATCCCTTGCTCGTACCAGGACGCCTGAAGCGCGGCGGTTTCCTCTGGGCCGCCTGGCGGCGAGATGGCTTTGGAGCGGATCGGTCGCGCTCGTGCTGGCCGGGTGCGCGGTCGCCGCGCCGGCTCTGCCACCCCCAACTGTCACGTCGGCTCAGGTTCCGACACGGCCCCCCGCGCCGGCGGCCACGGCCACGCCCGATCATGCGCAGATGTTGGCCCGTTTGCAGCGCACCGCCTCGCTGGACGAGGCGGCCGGACAATGCGCCGCGCTCATCGGCAAGGCCGCCGATGCCGCCTATGCGCGGGTTGAAACGCCGAAGGAGCAGGATTGTGTGCCGTGCAATAAACTGCCGATCGGCTTTAGTGATAGGGGCATTCCCGTCCGCGAAGTTAAGCTGCCATTAGAGGGCCGTTCGTGGGTCTGGTTGACCGTTGATGACCTGTTGTGCGTTTACCTATACGAACAGGGGGAATTCAAACCGTCGTCGGTGACCCATTGGTAAACAAGGAGGGAAAGCATGCGGATACGCGCCTTGTTGGCCTTGAGCGCAGTGACCGTTCTTCTGCTGCTGGGCCTGGCGCCGGCGCAAGAGGCCGTTGCCCAGAGCGACGGACCGACAATCATTTATTTCTTCTGGGGCGATGGTTGTCCGCACTGTGCGGCCGCCAAGCCGTTCCTGGTCCGCTTGACACAGAAGTACCCCGGCGTCCAGATTCGCGATTTCGAAGTGTGGGATCATCCCGAAAACCGCGAGCCGTTCATCCGGATGGCTACCAAATTCGGCTTCGAGCCGAGCGCCGTGCCGACGATCTTCATCGGCGAACGCTATTGGGTGGGCTACGCCGAGAAGCCCATCGGCCAGGAGATCGAGGCCTACGTGGCGTCGTGCGCCCTGTCCGGCTGCCCTGACGCGGGCGCGGGGGTGTTGAGCGCGCCGTCGGCCGCGCCGACGCGGCCGCCCGCGCCCACACTGGCGCCGCCGACGCTCG
>JBBIKA010000329.1:0-2923 GCA_037445695.1 Chloroflexota bacterium | reverse complement strand
ACCCCTCCCCTGGAAAAAAGGGTTTTGTGGTGGGTGGTTGCGCCGCCCGCCGCAAAACCCTCGTCCATCATCCCCCTCTCCCCTGGCCACAGGCCAAGGGGAGAGGGGGACAAAAGGGGGGTGAGGGGCAAAAATCGGCAGGCACAGCAAATGCCAGCCCATAGGGCGGGGCTAGGGGTGGGGGCCGTACGACGTAACTGTCAACATTGACCAGGGAGATTTCCCTACCCGAACCGGCAGATCGGTGCTATAATATGCACGCAAGCCGCAATCGAACGAGAAAAAAGGGCGTTGCGAACGCCGCGGCGTTCGCAACGCCCTCAAAGAGGAGAGTGGGTCCCCCGGGATTCGAACCCAGGACCAACCGGTTATGAGCCGGCCGCTCTAACCGCTGAGCTAGGGACCCCCGATCACCGATTATATTAACCCCACTTTCCCTCTTCTGTCAAACAGAACATGGCCGCAAATGGCCGTCCCGGCCTCGCCGGGATCAACCGTATTATTCACATCCCAAGAAAGGAAGGCACCCGTGACCACCCCGCGCTTCCCTCTTCTCCTCATCCTGCTGCTCCTGGCCCTTGCCTGGCTGGTGATCGGCTCAACGGCGTTGCCGGCCGGCTCCGCGGCGGCCAACCCCCCACCCATCCCCTCCCCTGCTTTTGGGGGTATGGCCAGAGGTGAGGGCGAGATGCCGATCAACCAGATCATCATCAAATACCGCGCGGGAGCCCTGCTCCAGGGTGCAGCCGGGCCGGCCGATGCCGCGCAGATGCGCCGGCTGAGCGACGCGGCCGGCGCGCCCCTGAGCTACTTCCGCGCGATGTCGGGAGGAGCACATGTGTTGCGCCTTCCGACGCGCCTGCCGCCGGCCGAGGTACAGGCCATCGCCGACCGGCTGGCCGCGTTGCCCGAAGTGGCCTACGCCGAACCGGACGCGATCATGCGCCCCATGTTGACGCCGAACGACCCACGGTACGGCGATCAGTGGCACTACGCCGCACCGACAACCGGCCGCTACGGCATCAACGCGGCCGCAGCGTGGGACATCACCACCGGCTCGGCGAGCATCGTCGTGGCCGTGGTGGATACCGGCATCACGAATCACGCCGACCTGAGCGGCCGCACCGTGGCCGGCTACGACTTCATCAGCGATGTCTGGACGGCCAACGACGGCGATGGCCGCGACAGTGACCCGCACGACCCCGGCGACTGGGTGACGTTGGGCGCTTGCGGCCCCGGGTCGCCTGCCCAAAACAGCTCCTGGCACGGCACCCATGTGGCCGGCACGATCGGCGCGGCCACCAACAACAGCATCGGCGTGGCCGGCATCAACTGGCAATCCGCCATCCTGCCGGTGCGCGTCCTGGGCCGGTGCGGCGGCACGATCTCCGACATCGCCGATGGGATGCGCTGGGCGGCCGGCTTGTCGGTGCCGGGTGCTCCTACCAACGCCCACCCGGCCAAAGTGATCAACCTGAGCCTGGGCGGATACGGCCCGTGCAGCACAACCTATCAGGAGGCCATCAACGCGATCGTGGCCACCGGCGCCACCGTAGTCGTCGCGGCCGGCAACAGCGACGACGATGCAACCGACTATCGCCCCGGCAATTGCAACGGTGTCATCACGGTGGCCGCGACCAACCGGAACGGCTCGCGCGCCTACTACAGCAACTACGGATCGGTCGTCGAGATCAGCGCGCCGGGCGGAGAGACCAATCCAATCTCCAGCAACGGCATCCTTTCTACGTTGAACAGCGGCACCCAGGGCCCGGCCGGCGACACCTATGCTTACTACCAGGGGACCAGCATGGCCGCGCCGCACGTCGCAGGCGTGGTCTCGCTCCTCTACTCGCTCAACCCGGCGCTCACCTCATCCCAGATCCTGGCCCTCTTGCAGAGCACCGTCACGAACTTCCCCGCGGGCAGTTCGTGCAACACCTCGATCTGCGGCGCAGGCATCGTGAACGCCGCCGCGGCGGTGGCGGCCGCCAATACCACCCCGACCCCCACAGCCACCCCGACCCGCACGGTCACCCCGACCGGAGGGGTCACGCCGACCCCGACCCGCACGCCCACGCCGACCGGATCAACCACGCCGGGCGCGCTGACGCGCGTCCGGCTTCCGCTGATCCTGCGCGACTATCCGCCCCTGCCGGCCGCGCCGGTGCTGAACGAAATCGCCAACGCAGACGGCGACGGAAATTACACCGTCTCGTGGAACGCGTCCGCCCGGTCGGTCAATTACGAGCTGCAAGAAGACGACAATGCTTCGTTCGCCAGCCCGGAGACGCGCTATACGGGCGGCGGCCTCTCTTGGAACGCCTCCGGCAAAGCCGTGGGCACCTATTACTATCGAGTACGGGGACAGAACGGGTGGGGCAACGGCGGATGGAGCAACGTGGCGTCGGTAGTCGTATTACCGCCCGGACCGACGCCCGGCTACTGGAGACATCCGAACGGCAACATGGAATTCTATGTCACCGCCGACCGGCGCTACGTGGATCGCTTCGCCATCTATGTCAGTGTGTCGGGATGCGGAGACTACAAGATCACGCATCTCGTCCAGGAGGCGATCTCCGGCAACAGCTTCTCGTTCGGCGGGCCGTTCTATGCCTCCGGCACATTCAGCTCGCCGACGACGGCCTCCGGCACGACCGGGCTGAACGATTTCTACATCTCCGGCTGCGGCTACGTCACGGGCGGGCCGTGGTCGTGGACCGCGAGCTGGATGCACGCGGCCGCCTTGCAGGCGCCTGCCGCAGCCGTCGAGGCGGAGCGCGTGGAATCGGCCGACGCGGCTCACGCGTTCGCCGCCCGGCGCACACCGTAGGGGCGCCCCGGCCTTTTGGATTGCGGAGCATCAGCTCCGCTTTTTGGGATTGCGGAGCCTCGGCTCCGCTTTGGTTGCACCGCCGGCCGGCAC
>JBBIKA010000328.1:0-2961 GCA_037445695.1 Chloroflexota bacterium | reverse complement strand
CCGTGGCGGGTCCATCCCCCCCGGTGCTGGGCCAACGGGCTCAACCTCCGGGGGCGGGGCGCCGCCGCCCCCCCCCCCGCCTCCAAACCCCCCATTATCTCTCCATCCCTTTCCGGGCCGAAGGCCCGGAAAGGGATGGGGTGAGGTAGGTCGTTATCTCTCGGAAAGGTTTTGTTATGAACGATTCGCTCAACGCCCGTCGGATGATGGTCTACCTGGTCGTCTCGAACTTCCTGCTCTACTTCGGCTTTCAGATCTGGCAGACCCTGTTCAACAACTTTGCGGTCGAAAGCGTGAAGATCGGCCCGGCCGAGGTGGGGCTGGTGCAGGCCGTGCGCGAGGTGCCGGGCCTGTTGGGGTTTTTGGTGGGGTTCGTGGCCCTCTATCTCTCGGAAGTGCGCATCATGGCGCTGAGCATCATCGTGATGGGGGCGGGCATCATCGCGACCGGCTATTCGACCACCCTGCCGGTGTTGCTGATCACGACGTTTGTGATGAGTTTAGGCTTTCACTTTTTTACGCCCAGCACGAACGCGGTGTTGTTGATGGTGTCGAAGCTCAGCGAGGCCCCGCGCGCCCTGGGACGGCTGGGCAGTCTGGGTTCGCTGGCGGCGGTCGCCGCTACGGTGGTCGTCTATCTTTTGGCCCGGCCGTGGGGCTATCAGATCATGTTCGTGGTCGTGGGCGCGCTGGTGGTGCTCGGCGGGGTGGCGCTGTGGCCCCTGGCCGGTCGGGGAGGGGCCCTGCCCGCCGGCCGGCGGGTGGTGTTGCGCCGACGCTACTGGCTTTACTACGCGCTCTCCTTTCTGCTCGGCAGCCGCCGCCACATCTTTTCGACGTTTGCCATTTATCTGTTGGTGCGCGAGTATCACATCAGTGTGCAGACGACCGCCATCCTCTTCTTGGTGAACAGCTTGGTGAACATCGTGACGTTGCGCTGGGTGGGCCAGTTGGTCGGCCGCTTCGGGGAAAGAGCCACCCTGAGCGTGGCGTTTGCGGCGCTGGTCGGGGTGTTCGTGGGGTACGCCTATATCACGTCCCTGCCGGTCCTATATGTGTTGTTCGTCCTCGACAACATCTTCATCGGCTTCAATCTGGGCCTGACGACTTATTTCCAGAAGATCGCGCTCTCGGCCGAGGAGATCACGAGCAACCTGTCAGTGGAGCTGACCATCAATCACATCGCGGCGATCGTGATCCCGGTGGTGGGCGGCACGGTGTGGGCCGTGTACGGGTCGCAGGCGCCGTTCCTCTTCGGCGCGGGCATCGTGCTGGTGGCGCTGGTGTTGGCGCAGTGGATACGGCCGGCGCCGGCCCCGGCGCCCGCGGCCACGCCGGCCGTTTCGTGAGGGTCACCAGCGGCCGTAGGTGGGGCCGGTCGCACCGGAGCGGAGCGCTTCGAGGCGTCGCCGCGTGCCGGTCGAGATGTCCGGCGGCAGCGCGTCGAGCTTGAAGAACGCGTAGCGTTCGATCTCGGCATTGGTCGCGGGCTGCAGGGTGAATTCGGAGCAGGCGAACACGGTGATGTGATCGGCCTTGCCCTCGTCGAAGTTGCTGTAGATCCCGATCAGGGTGAGCGGCCCCAGCACCGCGCCGACCTCTTCGCGGGCTTCGCGGCGCGCGGCCTCGTCGAGGGTTTCCCCGCGCTCGACCAGGCCGCCCGGAAAGAACCAGTAGTCCTGGTAGGTGTGCTTCACCAGCAACACCTCGTCGCCCCGACGCATGATGATCCGCACGCCCAGGGTGAGCGGCCGGGCCACCGCCCAGTACATTCGGGCGGCGAGATAGATGGCCTTTTGTAAGGCGATCATGTCATCCTTTCATGGTTGTACAAAGGTTGCCCAGACGCGGGCGATCCGATCGAGCGCGGCCGCGGGCAGCGGTCCGGCCGCGGCGCAGCGCACGGCCTCCTCCAGTTGCGCCAGGTCCGAGATGCCGATCAGCACGGTGGAGATCTCCGGCCGGCCGATGGCGAACCGGATGGCCGCTTCGACCGGGCCGGCGACGTACCCTTCTTGCACCAGGAATGCGAAGCGCCGCGCGTGCTCCACGTCTTCGGCGTAGTCGCGGCCCGACGCGATGGGCGTCACTGCGGCCGCGGCATTGGGGTGTCGGCCGGCTGTGCCGCTGAGCGCGCCGGCCGCCAGCACGCGGATGGCGATGACCCCCAGGCCGCGCGTCGCGGCCCGCACGATCAAGCGGCTGTAATCCTGGAAGGGGAAGCCGTCCGGCACGGCGATCCCGGCCGAGGGATTGATCAGGTTGTAACAGCACTGGATGGTGTGCCCCGCGCACTGTTCGACGGCCCGGTGGAGCGCGGGGGTCTCGCCCAGGCCGTTGATGCCCCAGAAGCGCACTTTGCCCGCGGCGTGCAGCTTCGCAAAGGCCTCCACCGCCCGCCGGACATCGTCCACGCTCACCCAGCGGCGATCGGCCTGGCGCCGGGACGCGATGGGATTGTGCAACTGGATCAGATCCACGTAATCTCGCTGTAGACGCTTGAGACTGGCCTCGACCCCCGCGCTCACCGCGGCCGCGATGTCCTCGTCGTCCGTCGCGGCGAGCTGGACCTTCGTGCCGACCAGGACATCGGCCTTCAGCCCGGCCAGGACGCGTCCCAGGTTGGTCTCGGAAGCGCCGTCGCCGTAGATGGCCGCGGTGTCGAAGTAGTTGACGCCCAGCTCGATGGCGCGGCCGACTGTCGCGAGCATCTCCTGCCGGTCCCCCCTGACGAGCAGGCCGCCGACCGCGCCGCAGCCGAAGCCGATGACCGAAACGTTCAGGCCGGTTTGGCCCAGCGGACGATATTGCATGGGAGCTCCTCCTGATTCCGGTGAAAGAGGAGAGCGGGGGTGCTGAGGAGGGGGTTTGCGGGCGGCGAAGCCGCCCGCAAAACCCCATTTCGACAGATCCCCCCACCCAACCCCCGCTGGGGATGTTCCCCCCCAAACAAGAAAAAAA
>JBBIKA010000327.1:0-3083 GCA_037445695.1 Chloroflexota bacterium | reverse complement strand
CGACAGCGCGGCGAGCGCGGCTCGATTACCGGAATAAATTCTTAACATTCATCAATCGCCCCGACTATTGCCTGTCGCGACAGACCCAAGTATAATGCGCCGAGAGACATCGGCCCACCTTGACCATTTTCAGGAGGCACTCGTGCTCACCCCTCGCGAACGCGTCATGAGATCGCTTAACTTCGCCATGCCCGATCGGCCGCCGAAGGACCTCGGCGGCATGTTGTCGTCGGGCATCAGCGGCTTTGCCTATCCCCGGCTGGTGGCCGCGCTCGGCCTGCCGCCCCGGCCGCCCAAGATGTACGATACCGTCCAGATGCTCGCCATGCCCGACCTCGACGTGCTGGATGCGCTGGGCGTGGACATCGTGACCATCTGCGGCCGGGCCACCAACGCCTTCGCCGAGCCGGAGAAGTGGTTGCCCTACGATTTCAACGGCCGCCTGCCGGCGTTGGTGCGCCATCCGGACGCCTTCGTCGTCGAGCCGGACGGCACGATCGTGCAGGGCGCTCGGCGCATGCCGCCCACCTCCTACGTCTTCGACGAGCTGCACGGCGGCCAGCCGCTCGACCTGAGCAACGACCTGCCCAAGGTGGACTTGCAGGCTTTGCGCAAAACGCTGGCGGCGCACGAACTGCGCGACGAGGAGATCGTCGAGATCCGGGAGCTTTGTCGTCGCGTGCGGGATGCCACCGATCGGGCGGTTTTCTTCAACGAGGGCGCGATTGTATCGCCGATCGGCATCGGTAGCTGGAGCGGCCTGGCGATCTTTCCGATCTTGTGCCTCACCGAGCCCGACTACGTGGCCGAGCTGCATGAGATCGTCACCGAGTTCACCCTCAAGAACATCCGCGCGCTCTTGCCGGAAGTGCGCGACTATATAGACATCGTCTGGCTGGCCAGCGACGATTGGGGCACGCAGAAGACCCTCATCGCCTCGCCCAAGATCTTTCGCACCCTCTTCTTGCCCTACCGCAAGCGGATCAACGACGAATGCCATCGCCTGGCGCCGCAGGTGAAGACCTTCCTGCATTCGTGCGGCGCGATCTATGACCTGCTCGACATGATCATCGAGGCCGGCTTCGATGCGCTCAATCCGGTGCAATGGACGGCCGGCGGGCATACATATCAGGAGTGGAAGGACAAGGCACGCGGCCGGCTCACGTTGTGGGGCGGCGGCGTCAACGCGCAAGGCACGCTGCTCTTGGGGAGCGTCGAGGACGTGTACCGCGAGGCGCGCGAGGTGACCGCCTATCTATGGCAAGACGGCGGCTTTGTCTTCTGCAACATCCACAACATCCTGGCCGAGGTGCTGCCGGAGAAGATCATCGTCATGTACCGGGCGGCCGAGCTGTCGTAAGTTACGGGTTTGCGGGCGGCTTTGCCGCCCGCAAACCCCCTCTTCTAACACCGGGGGTGAGAGGGGTTAAACGGCCTGGCGGCCGGCCCCCATCAGGTAGCGGTCCACCGCGGCGGCTGCGTCGCGGCCCTCGCGGATGGCCCAGACGACCAGGCTTTGTCCGCGGCGCATGTCGCCCGCGGCAAAGATGCCCGGCACGTTCGTCGCGAACCGACCGTATTCCGCCTTCGCGTTGGAACGCGGGTCGCGCTCTACGCCCAGCTTGTCCAGGATCGAATCATCGGGGCCCAGGAAGCCCATCGCCAGGAGCACGAGCTGTGCAGGCCAGCGCTGTTCACTGCCGGGGATCTCGGTGAACTTCATCCCGCCCCGCTCATCGCGCGTTACTTCCACCCGCACCGTGTGCACCTCTTGCACCCGGCCCTGGTCATCGCCCACAAAGCGCTTCGTCTGGACGCAATACTGCCGCGGATCCTGGCCGAAGGTGATGCGCGCCTCTTCCTGGCCGTAATCGGTGCGCTGGACGCGCGGCCATTCGGGCCAGGGGTTATTGGGCAACCGCCGCGGGGGCAGCGCGGGCAAGATCTCGAACTGCACCACGCTGTTGCAACCGTGGCGCAGGGCCGTGGCCACGCAATCGGTGCCTGTGTCGCCGCCGCCGATCACGATCACATCCTTGTGCCGGGCCGAGATCCAGCCGCTCGACCGAATGTCGTCATTCAGCAGGCTACGCGTGTCCGCAGCCAGAAACTCCACCGCGAAATGGATGCCCTTCAGCTCGCGGCCCGGCACCGCAATATCGCGCGGCCGGGTGGCCCCGCCGCACAGCACGATCGCATCGAAGCTGGCCCGCAACTGCTCGGCGGTGATATCCTTGCCCACCTCGGTACGGGTGACGAAGGTGACCCCTTCGGCCTCCATCAACTTGACCCGGCGCTCGACGATCCGCTTGTCGAGCTTCATGTTGGGGATGCCGTAGATCAGCAGCCCGCCGATGCGATCGGCCCGCTCGAAGACCGTCACCTGATGGCCGGCCCGGTTCAATTGATCGGCGCAGGCCAGGCCCGCCGGCCCGGAGCCGACGACCGCCACCCGCTTGCCCGTGCGCACCGCGGGCGGATCGGGTTGGATCCATCCCTCCTCGAAGCCGCGTTCGATGATGGCATACTCGATCTGTTTGATCGTCACCGGCTCTTCGCGCATGGCCAGGGTGCACGAGCCTTCGCACGGCGCCGGGCAGACGCGCGCCGTGAACTCGGGGAAGGGATTGGTCTTGAGCAGCCGATAGAGCGCCTCTTCCCATAGCCCGTTGTAAACCAGATGGTTCCATTCCGGGATCAAGTTGTTGAGCGGGCAGCCGGAGGCCATCCCGCTGAGGAGCGTGCCGGTGTGACAGAACGGCAGGCCACAGTTCATGCAGCGGGCGGCCTGCTTCGTCAGCCGTTCCTCGGGCATGGTCAGATGAAATTCCAGATAGTCGAGAGTCCGCTCGTCGGCAAAGCGATCTTCGGGCAGCTCTCGCGAGTATTCAATGAAGCCAGTAGGTTTGCCCATACAACTATTTCCTCCCTTCAGCGGTGCATGCGCGACAGCACCCGACGCGCAATGAAAATAGGTTCTCCAGCTTCTGGCGGGACAAGAGGCCTTTCGGCAATTCCGGCTGCAGTGGGCCCCCCACCCCTGACCCCGCCCCCCGCTTGCGGGGGGCGGGGAATCCCTTGAA
>JBBIKA010000326.1:0-3128 GCA_037445695.1 Chloroflexota bacterium | reverse complement strand
ACGGCCGCGCCGGCGGTTGCCGCGGCGGCCGCCGCCGGCAGCGCGCCTCGGCCGGCGGGGGGCGGCTATTTCGGCTACGGCATTCAATTCGATCCGGCCGGCGACCGCGGAGCCGCCATCGGTGCCATCAAGGGCATGGGCTTCAACTGGGTCAAATTTCAATTGCCCTGGAAGGAGTTCGAGGGCGCCGGCCCCGGGCAACGCAACTGGCCCGATGACGTCGTCGGCGACCTGCATGCCAACGGCCTGAACGTGCTGGTGAGCATCGTCAAGGCGCCCGACTGGGCGCGGCCGGCCAACACCGATCGCGCGGTCGAGGGGCCGCCGGCCGATCCGGGCACTTATGCCTCTTTCGTGGGTGAGTTTGCCGCGCGCTATTGCGGCCGGGTGCAGGCGATCGAGGTGTGGAACGAGCAGAACCTCGACTACGAATGGGGCCGCGAGCCGTTGGATCCGGCCCGTTACGTGCGGTTGCTTGCCGCGGCCTACGGGGCCATCAAGCGGGCCTGTCCGGGCATCGTGGTCGTCAGCGGCGCGCTGACGCCCACCGGCGCGCCGCCGCCCGCGGCCATGGACGATTTTGTCTACCTGGAGCAGATGTATCAGGCGGGCCTGCGGAACTACGCCGATGCGATCGGCGCCCATCCGAGCGGCTATAACGTCGCGCCCGATGTGCCCGGCGGCGCGCCGGCCTGCGATTTCGTCCGCAGCCAGGGCTCGTCCTTCCTCGGGCCGTGTAATTCGCCGCACCATTCGTGGAGCTTCCGTTCGACCATGGAAGGCTACCGCGACATCATGCTGCGCTACGGCGATGGGGGTAAGCGCATCTGGCCTACCGAATTCGGCTGGGCCTCCGGCTGGACGGGCCGGCCCGGCTACGAATACGCGCAGGACAACACGCTGGAAGAGCAAGCTCAATGGACCGTCCGCGCCTATCAGATCATGCGCGGCTGGGGCTTCGTCGGCCCGGCTTTCCTGTGGAACCTGAACTACAACGTCACCCAGCCCGGCTCCGAGATGGCGCAATGGGGCATCATGGGCCGGCCGGCCTACGCCGCATTGCAGGCCATGGAAAAAAAGTAGTACCTCACGTGCCAGGTACTTCCAAAGTGCTTGCGAGAAGTTCCATTTACGTGCCGGGCACTTCCAAAGTGCCCGGCACGTGAAGCGCGGAACCTTTCTCCTCATGGCTACGTCGTAACATGAAGTTCCGCGCGCCCGTCGCGGCCGGCGACGACACCGGCCAGAGCCCTGTCAAGAGCGGGGTTTGGGGGCTGCTTTGCGGCCCCAAAACCCCGCAATAGAAGGACTTCCCCGCCCCCGCTTCGCGAGATTTCGCGAAGCGGGGGCGGGGTTAGGGGTGGGAGCCATACGACGTAACTGCGAACATTTACACGCTAACTCGCAGGGGCGCGGCATCCTGATATCCGGGAATTTGATACATGAAAAGATCCGATAAGAAGATTGGACGTTTATGGCCGTGGTTGTTGATCGTCCTGGTCATGCTCCTCGGCCTAGTGATCGCATCGTGTGGGTCGGGGGCCGCCACGGCTACCCCGACTCCGACCAAGACGCCGCGGCCGGCCGCAGGCCAGAGCGCGGCCACCCCGCGGCCAACCCCCACGTTGCAGGCGCAGCCGCCCGCGGGGACGGACGATTCAGCGGCCACGGCGACCGCGGCGCCCGCCACCAACACGGTCCGGCCCGCAGCCACGCAGCCGCCGGCCACCGTCACCTCGCGACCCGCCGCTCCGGCGTCGGCTACCGCCACTTCGCGACCCGCCGCTCCGGCGCCGGCCGGCCAGATGAGCTCGCCCGATTACGGCGTCCAGGCGTTCCTCTGGTGGCGCCCCGAGGTCGCGGATCGAGACCTCAACCTCGTCAAGGAGGCCGGCTTTACCTGGGTCAAGCAGTTGTTCTCCTGGCAGGATATCGAGGGGGCCGGGAAGGGACAGTTCGACTGGGAGCGGCCCGATCGGATCGTGGAAGATGTGAACAAGCGCGGGCTCAAGCTCCTCGTGCGCATCAGCATGGATCCGGAGCGGCCGTTCTGGGCGGGCAATCCGCCGGATAACGCCCAACATTTCGCGGATTTCGCCGGCCAGGTGGCCGCGCGCTACCGAGGCCGCATCCATGCCTATCAGGTGTGGAACGAGCCGAACCTCGCGCGCGAGTGGGGCGGCAAGCGGCCCGATCCGGCCGGCTACGTGCGCATGTTGCGCCTGGCGTATGCGGCCATCAAGTCGGCCGACCCCAACGCCATCGTGATCACGGCCGGCATGGCGCCCACCACCGAAGACAGCAACCGGGCCATGCCCGACATGCGCTTCTACCAGGGCATGTACGACGCCATGGGCCGCAGCGACGGCTACTTCGACATGCTCGGCGTGCACGGCGCGGGCTACGCGGCATCGCCCGAAACCGATCCCCAGGTGGTAGCGACCACTCCGAAGCTACACAACAACGATCCCAGCCCGACCGAGCTGAAGCGCGTCTATTCGTTCCGACACGTCGAGGATGTGCGGGCGTTGATGGTGCGCAACGGCGACGCCAACAAGCGCGTCGTCGTGCTGGAGTTCGGCTGGACGACCGACAATCGGCCCGATTCGCCGTATTACTGGCACGGCGCGGGCGCGGGCATTGATGAGGGGAAGCAGGGGTGTTACATCGTGCGCGCGTATAAGTACGCGCGGGAGAACTGGCAGCCCTGGGTCGGTCTGATGAGCGTGATTTACTTGCCCGACGTGAACTGGACGAAGAACGACGAGCAGTACTATTGGTCCATCATCGGGCCGGGCTATCCGGATCTCTATCTGCGCTTCGCGTATGGGATGCTGAAAAATTACTTCACCAAAGGGGTGATCGAGGACTTCTGCGCGCACTTTCAGTAGTGACTTGCGCGTCGTCCCAAAGCGGGGACATGTCCCATTCGCATCAAGCTAAGCCGTCCAACAGAGGTTGGAACGCGGGAATGATTCAGAGTGGGCTGGCATTTGCTGTGCCTGCCGTTTTTTGCCCCTCCCCCCCCCGCCCCCTCTCCCCTTGGCCTGCGGCCAAGGGGAGAGGGGGGATGATGGATGAGGGTTTTGCGGCGGGCGGCTGCGCCGCCCGCCGCAAAACCCCTTTTT
>JBBIKA010000325.1:0-3137 GCA_037445695.1 Chloroflexota bacterium | reverse complement strand
ATCATTCCCGCGTTCCAACCTCTGTTGGACGGCTTAGCTTGATGCGAATGGGACACGTCCCCGCTTTGAAATCGAAAGCGGCGACATATCGCCGCAAGCCAAGGCGGCGTCGGGCCGCCGCAAGCCAAAATTCTCACTCAGGATAGTGTCGCCAGGATGGCGGGCGCCACATCGGCCAGAGTGCGCAACCCGGCGCAGAAGGCCCGCCGTGGCGCCGCCGCGCCGATCACCAGCGCCGGCACCGGATGGGCCGTATGGCTCCGCACGCTCAGGTCCTCCAGATTCCCGTGGTCGGCCGTGATCAGGATCAGCCCCGCGTCGTCGTCCCACGCGGCGGTCAACCCGCCCAACACCTCATCGAGGTCCGCCAGCAGCGCCCGCGCGGCATCCCAATCTTGATGGTGGCCGGCGTAATCGCTCGGCCAATATTCGAAGAAGCTGAAGTCGTAGTGTGCGGCCAGCTCGGCCAGGCGCCGACCGGCTTGGGCCGGGGTCAACAGCGGTGCATCGAGCAGGTTGAGCCGCGTGCGCCAACCGTGGCCGGTGAAATCGGCCGCGAGCGCCTGGCCGGCGTAGAGGTCGGCGGCCGTCTTGAGCGGAAGGCCCGCGCTCGTCACGGCCAGCGGGATCGCGGAGTAGAGCCGGCGGCCCGAGCGGATCGCCTCGAAGTAGGCCGGCGGGTACGCGTTGAGCAGCGCGGCGCGGCGGCCGGCCTCATGGAGCGCGCGGAAGAGGTTGCCGTTGCGCAAGTATTCGGCCACGGCCGGGTTCGGCTTCGGGCCGTAGTGGTAGCCGATCTCGCCGGGCACGTTGCGGCCGGTGAGCAGCGTGGCCTGGCCGGTGGCCGACTGCGGCAACCCGGCGACCCCTAGACACGCGTCGAGCGCCAGCAACGTGGCGCGTTCGCTCTCCAGCGGCGCGGCTTCGGCCACCAGGCGTCGGCCGGCCAACAGCCCGCTCATATGCGGCATCGGGGTGGCCGCCAGCGGATTGGTCGCAGGATCGGCGGGCCCCAGGCCCACGCCGTCAAGAAACAGGAAGAGGAAATGCATTCGGCATACCTGAGAGCTCTTTGCTATGCCTTCGGCAGGGTGAAATAGAAGCGGGCGCCCTCGCCCGGCACGCTTTCCACCCAGATGCGGCCGCCGTGGCCCTCGACGATGTGACGGGCAATCGCCAGGCCCAGGCCCGTGCCGCCCTTGGAGCGGGCGCGATCCTGCTTGTAGAACCGCTCGAAGATGCGCGCCTGGTCCTCGAGCGGGATGCCCGGCCCGTTATCCGCCACGCAGATGCGCACGTCGTCGCCGACCGTGGCGGCCGAGATGTGGATGGCGCCTCCTTCGGGCGTGAACTTGATGGCGTTGTGCAAGAGATTGCCGATCACGCGCGCGACCTGCTGTTCGTCCATCAGCGCCTCCAATTCTTCGGGGACCGCGAGCGTGATCTGCTGAGACTTGCGCTTCGCCTGCGGCGACATGGCCGCGAGCGCTCTGTGGACGAGCGGCGCGACCGGCGCCGGCACCAGTTTGAGCAGCACCTGGCCCGATTCGATCTGCGCCAGGTCCATGATCTCCTGGTTGAGCTGGCTGAGCGCTTGCACCTGCGTCTGGATCTGTTCGAGCATGCGCGCGACGAGCGCCTCGTCGTGCGCGCCGCTCTCCTGGATCGTCTGGGCCGCCAGCGCGATGTTGGCCAGCGGCGTGCGCAGCTCGTGCGAGAGGTTGGCGACGAAGTCGCGCCGCGCCCGGCCGAGCCGCTGCAGCTCGGTGACATCTTCGATGGCCACGGCCGCGCCGCCGTTGCCCGCCACGGGCACGACGCGGATGCGCAATGTGCGGCCGCCGATCACCGTTTGGCGTACAATGGCGCGACCGCCCAGGATGGCATCTACGATGGCCTGGTTCAACTCGTAGTCCTGCACCAGGCTCATGAACGAGCGGCCAACGGCCGGTCCGGCCGCGGCAAACATGTCCCAAGCGGTCTGGTTGCCCCACAGGATCTGGCGGCCGGCATCTACCAGGAGCAACGCGTTGGGGCTTGCCTCGCCGAGGCCCGTCAGATGGGCGGCGTCGGCAAGCGTCTTTTGCTCGGCGGCCGTGCGCGCGGCCACCGCTTCGGCGCACACGGTCTGTGCGCGCCGCGCCTCGGCTTCGGCCGTGCGCGCCCGCCGCCAGAAGTACGCGGCGGCCGCCAGGCTCAGGATCAGGCCGGCGAACAGGAGATCGTCGAGAATGCTCATGTGGCCGTATAGTCGCCCGGCCGTTTGATCGCCGGCCGGGCGCAGGTGACTATCCTTCGAACCGGTAGCCGATGCCGCGCACGGTCACGATGCGGGTGGGCCGGGCGGGATCGGGCTCGATCTTTTCGCGCAGCCAGCGAATGTGCACGTCTACCGTGCGGTTGTCGCCGTAGAAGTCGTAGCCCCATACGCGCGCCAGCAACAGATCGCGCGAGAGCACCGCGCCCTGGTGGCGCATCAGCTCGGCGAGCAGGCTGAATTCTTTGGGGCTGAGGGCCAGTTCGTGGCCGGCCAGGAACGCCCGGCGGCTGATCAGGTTGAGGGCCAGGTCGCCGGAGACAAGCTCGTCGCTCACGCGGCGGGGGCTGGCGCGGCGCAAGAGCGCCCGGATGCGCGCTTGCAGCTCGCCCAGGCTGAACGGCTTGGTCATGTAATCGTCGGCGCCACTCTCGAGGCCCACGATCTTGTCCAGCTCGCCGGTGCGCGCGGTGAGGACGAGCACGGGCACATCGGAGACCTGGCGCAGGCTGCGACACACCGACAACCCGTCGAGCTCCGGCAACATCAGGTCCAGGATCACCAGGTCGGGCTGTCCGCTCTGGGCCAGCTCCAGCGCGGCCGCGCCGTCGGCCGCGGTGATCACCTGATAGCCGGCCCCGCGCAGGTTGAACGCCAGGGTCTCGCGCAGGCCGGGATCGTCATCAACGAGCAAGATCTTCTCGGACATACGGTGAATATGGTAGCATGGACTGCCGCGCGGGTCAAGAAGCCACGTACCAGAACTTTTTCACCGTTATCCCGCGCATTGCGCCTTGGGAGCGGACCCTCACCCCCTGACCCCCTCTCCCGCCAGGCGGGAGAGGGGGAAGCACTGTCAAGAGCAGGGTTTTGGGGCCGC
>JBBIKA010000324.1:0-3164 GCA_037445695.1 Chloroflexota bacterium | reverse complement strand
GCACCGGCGGCATCAGCCGCACCTTCGTGGACGACGTCTCCATCCAGGTGTGCCCGCCGACAGGCGCGTTCGTCTTGCCGGCCGGGTGGCCGCGGCGGGTCATCGGCCGGCCCGAATCGGACACCATCTACGCGGATGTGAACGGCCAGCTCTACCGTTCGACCGATGCCGGTCGCAACTGGTCGTTGGCCGGGACGGCCCGACCCGAGCACACGATCCTGGCCGCGGACAGAAACACGCTCTATGCCGGCGACGGCTATCCGTGTTACATGGGGGGCGATCCGACCGCCATGTGGCGCACGACCGACGGCGGCGCCACGTGGCATCTGCTGCCGGCCGGCCAGAACCTCAAGCCGCTGGCGGCGCACGGCGCCGATCAGCGCCTCTATGCGGCCGGCTGTGATGGGCCGTATCTGAGCACGAATGGGGGTGACAGCTTCGTGCGCCAGGGCGATCCGCTCTTCGGCCTCTACGACGTCAAGTCCCTCGCGGCGGTCGAGCCGGGGTGGATGGAAGTATGGATCGGCGGCGTGAGCGAGGGCGGGGGCGGCGGCGTGCTGGTCAGCCGGAACGGCGGCGCAAGCTGGGCGCTCAGCTACCCGGGTCCCGGGATCCCAGAGATCGGCTGGTTGGGCCGGGTGACGCTCGATCGCTACCGCAGCAACACCGTCTATGCGCCGGCCTACTACGGCTTCTTTTACACGCCGGACGGCGGCGCAAGCTGGATCAACAACTCGCAGGGGCTGGAAGAGGTGATCGGCGGCGTGCGGCCTTCGGGCCTGTACGCGGTGGCGCAAGACCCCGCCGGGCCCGACCACCGGCTCTATCTGGGCACGCGACGTGGGCTCTATGCGCGAGACAGTGCAACCGGTTACTGGTATAAGCTGGTCGGTCAGCCGTTCGACGCGCTGGAAGTCAACGATCTGCTGGTGCTCGATGGCCTGCCGACCCGGCTCTACGTGACGACCCCCTTCGGCGTCTTCCTGTACGACCTGAGCCGCGTGCCGCCCGCGCCGGCCACTCCCACGCCCACCCTCACGCCGACGCCGACCGCCACGGCCACCGTGACCCCCACACCGACCGCAACCTCTACGCCGACCGTAACGCCGACGCCCACCGCCACGCGGACGGCCACCCCGACGCCCACCGCGACGCCGACCACGATCGTCGTGCCGACCGCCCAACCGGGCGTCTGGCCGACCCCGCGGGCGATTGCGACGCTGGTGTTGCCGCCGGGCAGCTACCCGCACGGCATCGCGCTCGATCCAACGGGCAACACGGCCTATGTGGCGTTTCACGGTGTAGATCACAGCGGTCGGACCCTGGGGGTGGTCAACACGGCGCCGTTGGCCCTCACCGCTCAGATCACGCTGAGCGCCGAGGCGACCGGGCCCAACGGCGTCGCCGTGATCGGCCCGGCCGGACCGGTTGTCGTGGCCAACCGCCAGACGGCCAACGCGTCGGTGGTGAACCCGGCCGCGACGCCGGCGGTGGTGGGCGAGATCCCCGCCAATCTGCTCCCCGACGGCGTAGCCATCAACGGCGGATTCGGCTATATCGCCAACTTCGGCAACAACACGGTCACCGTCTTCGACCCGGCCACGCGCGCGGTTGTGAACACGCTGGCGGTGGGCCAACAGCCGGCGCTGTTTGCGACCGACCCGACAAGCCACGACGTGTATCTTGCCTTGCACGGCTCGAACGAAGTGCAACGCCTGCGCGATGGGGCGCTGATCAACACCTATACCGGCATTCCGGCGCCGTATGGCCTGGCATTCGATCCGACCAGCCGACGGCTCTACGCGGCCGATCGCGGGGCCGCCCATTCCGTGACGGTGCTCGATACGTCCACGGGAACAATCGTCGGCACGATCGGCCTCGACCGCGAGCCGTTCGTGGTGGCGGTTAACCCACGCACCGGCCACCTGTTCATCGCGTGCGGCGATCAGGTCAAGGTCTATCGCACGCTCGACTGGGCGGCCGTGACCACGATCGCGGTGCCGCCGGGCGCGGAGGAAGGGATCGCGCTGGACGAAGCGCGCAACATCGTCTATGTGACCAGCCGCGAGGGGAACACCATCACCGCCATCCAGGACGCCTCGCCGCCGCTGGTGCTCTTCGCCAGCAACCGGGACCGCGGCAACGGCGAGCTGTATCGCATGTTGCCCGATGGCCGCGAGCAGATCCGGCTGACCTTCACCGCCGATGCCTACGAGACGTCGCCGGCCGGCTCGCCCGATGGCCGGTGGATCGCCTACGTGCGTACCGGGGAAGACGGCTGGCCGCATCTCTGGCTGATGAACCGGGATGGACATAACGCCCGCCAGATCAGCTTCGGGGCGTGGGAAGATGTCGGGCCGAACTGGTCGGGAGATGGGACGAAGCTGGTGTTCGCCTCGAACCGGGACGGCAACTGGGAGATCTATACCCTGCGACTGGCCGACGGCCAGGTTGCGCGGCTGACGACCAACGTGGCGGAGGATCGGGGCCCGAGCTGGTCGTGGGCTAACGGCCGGATCGCGTTTCAATCGAACCGGATCGGCCCCAATTCCGAGATCTTCACCATGGCGGCGGACGGCAGCGACGTACAACGCTTGACCGTCAATCCCAACGGCGACCGGGGGCCATCGTGGTCGGCGGACGGCCAATACCTCGTCTTCTGGGGCAGTCGCGGAGAGCAGACCCTCTATCGCGTGCGTGCCAACGGCCTGGATGTGGTGCCGTTGGTTTCCTATCTCTTGCGGCCCGAGGGCGCGGCCTGGGGGCCGGGCAACGCCGGCGGATGGATCGTCTTTCCCGGCTATCGGCCCGACAGCGGCCACAGCGAGATCTTCCGGATGACATCGTCGGGCGCCGAGGTGGTGTTGCTCACCTACAACGCAACGGATTTCGACTACGCGCCGGGGTGGTTGCCGGGGCAATAACGCCATAGCCGCGCGCCCCGCCAAAAGCGGCCGCCAACGATTTGTGTGCCGATAGCCGGTCCCCCCACAAAACAGGCCGTCCTGCACAACCTTGTTGTGCAGGACGGCCTGTTTGTTCTTGCGGCTCTGCGGCTTTCGATAGGAAGACGGTAGGACTCGCAACGTGCGTGGCCCCTGCCTCCACCCCAACCCCTCCCCCCAATTTGGGGGAGGGGGCGATAGCGGGGTATTTTGGCCGCC
>JBBIKA010000323.1:0-3170 GCA_037445695.1 Chloroflexota bacterium | reverse complement strand
GGGGCGGTACGTATCATCTCCTGGTCAGGAGATCGTCGTGAATCTGCTGAAACGTCATTGCGTTGTCGGGGGCATCCTCGCGCTCTTCGTAGCCCTGGGTGTGACCTATAGCGTCATCGTGCCCATCTTCGAAGCGCCGGACGAGATGAGTCACTATCCGTTCGTCGCGCATCTGGCGCAGGGCGGCGGCCTTCCCGTGCAACGCGCCGGCCAGGAGACGCTGTGGCAACAGGAGGGAAGCCAGCCGCCCCTCTATTATGCGTTGGCCGCGGCTCTGACGCATTGGCTCGATGTGAGCGATCTGCCCGCCATCCACCGCATCAATCCCCATGCGCGCGTCGGCATTCCCCTGGCGCATGACAACAAGAACATCGTCATCCACATCGATCGAGAAGCGTTCCCGTGGCGCGGCGCGGTCCTCGGCGTCCATTTGACCCGTTTCTTCTCGTTGCTGCTGGCGGTCGGCACGCTCCTCTGCACCTATGCGCTCGGCCGCGCCCTCTTCCCCGACGATCGGCCGATCGCCGTGACCGCCCTGGCGCTCAACGCGTTCATCCCGATGTTCGTGTTCATCAGCGCCTCGGTCAACAACGACAACCTGGTCATCTTCCTGTCGTCCCTGACGCTGGTGCTGCTGGTGCGGCTGATCCGGCGCGGGGCGACGCTGCGCAGGCTATTGTTGACCGGGGTCATCATCGGCCTGGCATGCCTCACGAAGTTGAGCGCACTCGGCCTGATCCCGCTCGCGGGGCTGGCGCTCGGCTTGGCATACCTGAACCAGGCGCCGGCAACTCGAGCCGGCGGCCACCGCGCGGGGGATGGCCCGGCCGGCCTCGTCCGACGCTGGACGGTGCACTACGTGCTCCTGCTCCTGCCGGCCATCGCCATCGCCGGCTGGTGGTATGTGCGCAACTGGCTGCTCTATGGCGAGCCGACCGGCCTGAATGCGATGCTGGATATCGTCGGTCGTCGGCCGATCCGGCCCTCCCTGTTCGATCTGTTCGCCGAATTCGAGGGGTTGCGGATCAACTTCTGGGGGCTGTTCGGGGTCGTCAACGTCCTGTTGCAGCCGACCTGGCTCTATCGCGTCTTCGATGCCCTGACGCTCGTTGCCATGATCGGCGTGCCGTTCTGGGCCTGGCGTCGCCGGCGCGCCGGCCGACCGACTCCCTGGCGCGAGCTCGGCTTGCTCAGCGCATGGCTGATCATCGAATTTGTCGCGCTGTTGCGTTGGACGTCGGAGACCTTCGCGTCGCAGGGGCGGCTGATCTTCCCCGCGATCGCGCCGATCTCGCTCTTCCTGGCGTTGGGCTTGCTGGCCTGGTTCCCGGCGCATCGGCGCGGCCGGGTTGCCGCCGGCCTGGGAGCGTTCTTCTTTCTGCTGGCCGCCTCCGCGCCGTTCACGTCCATCCGGCCGGCCTATGTGCGGCCTCCCATCCTGACGCCGGACCAGATCCCCCCTACGGCGCGGCCTTTCAACGCCACCTATGGCAGCGTGGCCCGCCTGGTCGCATTTGAAGTGGATACAACCGTCGCCCGGCCGGGCGCAGCGGTGCCCGTGACGTTGTATTGGCAGGCGCTCGGGCCGATCGGCGAAGACCTAAGCATCTACGTGCAGCTCGTGGCCGACCGCGATCAGATCCTGGGCCAGGTGGACAGCTATGGCGGCGGCGGCCTCTATCCGACCAGCATGTGGTCGGCCGGCGAGGTGATCCCGGATCGGTTCATGGTGCCGGTGCAACGAGCGCCGGCGCAGCCGCTGGCGGCCTCTCTGATCGCCGGCCTCTATCGTTATCGCACCGGCGAGCGGCTGCCGGCCGTGGATCCGGCCGGCCAGACGGTGCTGTTGCCCGTTTTGACCCGGGTCAAGATCGCCGTGCCGACTCGGCCGTCTGTGCCGCAACATGCCTTAGACGCGAACCTGGATGGTTGGGCGCGGCTGGTGGGCTATGATCTGTCGGCCGCGCAGGTGCGGGCCGGCGAGGCCGTCACGGTGACGCTGCACTGGCAGGCAGAGGGTCGGCCCGAGCGCGACTACACGGTCTTCGTCCATTTGCTCGATGCGCACGAAAGGCCCATTACCGATGGCGACGGCCCGCCGCTCGCCAACTGGTATCCGACCTCGTTCTGGGCGGCCGGCGAGTATTTGACCGACCCGCATCGCCTGCTCATCCCGGCCGACCTTGCCGCGGGGCGCTATCGCATAGCCGTGGGCCTGTACGAACCGATCGGCGGCCGCCGGCTGCCGGTATTGGACGGCCAGGGCCGACCGACGGCCGATCGGGTGATCGTCGGGGAGGTGGACGTGGGGTCAAAGTAAGGGCCATCGGATGCCGGGCTCAGGAGCTGATCGCGGCCGGGTGCGCGGGTCGGGTGCTGGCGGCCGTTTCCGGTGCGCTCTATCTGCAAACGGACGCGGGCGAGGTCTTCTGGCTGGTGCGGGAACCCGCGCTGTTGCATGCGCGCAGCGTCGTGTGCGCCTGGCCTGCAGACGCGCCGGCCGTCGGCACGGCTTTCCGGGCCCAAGCCGGGCTGCTCCAGATCGGCGCACACCTGCAGGTGGATGGCCGGTGCGCGACCGTATGGCGGCCGCGGCCCATCGCGTCGTTTGCTCTGGCCGCGCGCGCAATGATTGCGGCGCGCCTGGCGGCCATGGCCGACGACCTTGACGCGCGTCGGCCGGCGGAGCCATCTTTGCGCTTCGAGGACCGCTTCGCAGGACTTGTCGGCATTGACATAATCGCTCTGGCAGAGCATAGCAAGCCCCTGATCGGCCTGGGGCCGGGCCTTACCCCCGCGGGAGATGACTTCGTCGGCGGCCTCTTCTTCGTGCTCCACCATTGGCGTGCGGCGTATGCGCTGACATGGGACATGCGGCCGATCGCGGATCTGCTTGCCTGGGCGCGCGGGCGGACGGGTACCATCAGCTATGCCTTTTTGTGCGATTTGGCCGGGGGGCAAGGCCCGGCGCCGTTGCACGATCTGCTGGGCGGGTTGATCGGCCGCGAGGCCACTTCAGATGTGGCGGAATGCGTCGGCCGTCTGAGGAGCATCGGCGCTTCGACGGGCACGCAGATGCTCGCCGGCGCGCTGACGGCGTTGCGCCTGGTCTTGGATGGCGAGACTCCGACGCCTTTTGGGTTTGCGGCGGCATGACGCCGCTTTCGATC
>JBBIKA010000322.1:0-3190 GCA_037445695.1 Chloroflexota bacterium | reverse complement strand
AGGGGGTCAGGGGGATGGGGTTGAAAGCCGGCCACGGTTAAGTGCAGGGTTACCTGTCACCCCTCCCTTTGGGAAAAAGGGGTTTTTGCGGGCGGCTTCGCCGCCCGCACAAACCCCACCCAGCCACTTCCTCCTCTCCCGCCGGCGGGAGAGGAGGTCAGGGGGTGAGGGCGTTGGCCTGGTCGCACAACACGCGGGGTAAAGGCGAACACTCACAGTTGGCCGTTAACTTGCATTTTCGGATGATCTATGATATATTGTTAGTAGTCTTGAAGGCGATGCGAAGGTACCGAGGAAGTGGGGTCAACCCCACTTTTCTTATTATGCGGGCTATTTACCGGACAAAGATGCCGGTGTCCGGTCATTCAGGAGTTATGCGGGAGCGGGTGTTGGAATGAAGAACGAGCTGATCATGGCGGTCAATCAGATTTGCGCGGAGAAGGACCTGCCCAAACCGGTGATTTTGAGCGCCATCGAAGAAGCATTGGTCCATGCCTATCGGCGAAATTACGCTAACAATGCAGCTATCGTCAACGTAAAAATTGACACCGATACGGGCGAATTACGCGTCTTCTGCCAGAAGACCGTCGTCGAAAAGGTGAGCGATCCTTCGGTCGAGATCAGCCTGGCCGAGGCGCGTCAGATCAACCCGAACGCCGAGATCGGCAGCACCGTGCAGGTCGAACGGACGCCGGCCAATTTCGGTCGCATTGCCGCGCAGACCGCCAAGCAGGTGATCTTGCAGCGCATCCATGAGGCGGAACGGGATGCGCTCTTCGGGTCCTTCCAACAACGCGAAGGAGAGCTGGTCACCGGCACGGTGCAGGCCATTGACTACCGGACCAACACGGTGACGGTCTCGCTGGGCAAGAAGGCCGAGGGCATATTGGCGCCCGAAGATCAGTTGCCGAACGAACGCTACCGCATCGGCCAGACCGTGCGCGCGCTCCTGCTGGAAGTCAACAAGGGCACGCGCGGCCCGCAGATCCGCCTATCGCGCACGCATCGCAACATGCTCCGTCGCCTGTTGGAGCGGGAAGTGCCGGAGATCTTCAACGGGACGGTCGAGATCAAGAGCATTGCGCGCGAGCCCGGGCAGCGTTCGAAGGTGGCCGTGGCCGCCAACCAGCCGGGGGTAGATCCGGTCGGTTCGTGTGTGGGCCTGCGCGGCACGCGCATTCAAAACATCGTGGACGAGCTGGGCGGCGAGAAGATAGACGTGGTGGCGTGGAGCTCCGATGTGCGCGAGTTCATCACCAACGCCTTGAGCCCGGCGCGGCCGAGCGATACGCTCCTCATCGAAGAGGGGGATATGCGCACTGCCATCGTCATCGTGCCCGACCGCCAGCTTTCGCTGGCGATCGGCAAAGAAGGCCAGAATGCTCGGCTTGCCGCCAAGCTGACCGGCTGGCGCATAGACATCAAGAGCGAGACGGAGGCCGCCACCGAGGGCCTGGCCGAGATCAAGCGCCAGCAGCTGCAGCTTGCCCGCACCCGTTCACTGGAGTCGCGGGTCGCGTCGGTGCCGGGCGATGACCTGTTGAGCCGGGCCGAATGGCTGTTGCGCGAGCGCGACAAAGCCGCGGTAACCCTGGAGGAAGCGGCCCGGCTGTTGGCGCAGGCCAGCGGAACCCGGCCGGCCGAGGCGGCGGAAGCCGCACCGGCCGCCGAGCCGACCGCGGCCGCCGAAGCGCCGGCCCAGGAGCCTGCTGAGCCGGCCGTCGAGCCGACCGCGGCCGCCGAAGCGCCGACCCAGGCCGATCTTCCCTTCCCGGCGCTGGCGCCCGAATTCTTCGAGCCGGTCGAAGAACCGACCGAGTTCGAAGAGGAAGCCGAGACGGCCCGGCCGGGCAAGAAGGGCAAGAAGGCCAAGAAAGCGGCCAAGAAGCGCGAGCTGGTCTATGATGAGTACCTGGGCCAACTGGTGCATCGGCGCACGTACCGGTCGAGCAAGGTCGGCTGGGACGAGGACGAGTAAGCCCGTTCGACGAGCAAGAGCTATGGCGAAAGCGCAAAAGCCACGCCAGAAACATGTTCCCATCCGCACCTGCATCGCCTGTCGGCAGGCGCACGGCAAGCGCGAGTTGATCCGCATCGTGCGGCTGCCGACGGGCGAAGTGCGCGTGGATCCGACCGGCAAGCAGGCCGGCCGGGGCGCGTATCTCTGTCGGGCGCGCGGTTGCTGGGAACAGGCGTTGAGCAGTCAGCGGCTGAGCGTTGCGTTGAAGACACCGTTGTCGTCTGAGGCCCTGGCGGCGTTAGAAGCCTTTGCTGCCACACTGCCGGAATAAACTGTCGCAGTCAGAACAGATCGCACGAGGAGTTTTCTCATGCTGGCGGCCGTACGACCGCAGCTTTGTCGGGCCTGGAGGTCGCAAGGTTTGGCGTCTTCATCTCAATGTGGATGTGGGCGGGCCCGGTGTGGAGAGACGTTGATGTAAACTTCAAAGTACATCGCCTGTCTCCTCGCACCACCCCCCGAATCTTGTGTGCCTCCCTGCCCACCCAATGCTGGCGCCTATAGGCCTTGCATCTTGCACATCGGATTAAACGAGCGCGCGGCTTGCCCTGGCGAGCGTGGCGCGCGGCATATCCCTGCGTCAAGACTTGCGCGGCCGGCGCCGGCCAGTTTATCGCCCAGCAGGGCGAGGAGGTGACAAAATGGCAAAAGAGACCACGAAGAACGCGCCTGTCGGGCCAGATGCGCCCGGCGTCGAAAAGCAAAATCCGCGCGCGGCCAAAGCGGCCGGACAGACCAAAGCGCCGGCCGCACCCGCGCCGGCCGTCGAAAGCAAACAGCCCGCGTCGGCCGCCGAAAGCAAACAGCCCGCGCCGGACGCCAAGAAACGGCCATCCGGCAAAGAATCCAAAACACCGGCCGCTCAACCCCAGGCCAAGGGAACGCCGGCCGCGGCAGCGGACCGGCCGGCCGGCCCTGCGCAGTCCGGCGCGACGGCCACCAAGGCGGCCGGCAAAGGCGAGGCACGGCCGGGCAACGAGCGGTCGAAAGCCGCCGCGCCCGCCGAGCGACGATCCGAAGGCCGCGCCGCGGGTCGAGACGTGGCCGCCAATCCGCCGCCGGCCGTCCCCAACGGCCGGCTCAACGTGCCGGCCACCAAGCCGAACAACAGCGCGCCGGCCGGCGCGACAAAGCCCGGCGGGCAGAGCAAGCCTGGCGCCGAATCCGGCG
>JBBIKA010000321.1:0-3201 GCA_037445695.1 Chloroflexota bacterium | reverse complement strand
CATCGGCGCGTTCCAGACCTTCCTGATGCCCTACCTGTTGACCAACGGCGGCCCGATGGCTTCGACCGAATTCTACGCCATGAACTTGTACCGACAGGCGTTCGAATTCTTCCGTATGGGCAAGGCGTGCGCACTGGCTTGGATCATGGCCGTCCTGGTGGCCATCTTGACCGCACTCCTCTTCCGCACGTCCGGCCGCTGGGTTTTCTACGGAGGAGGTGAACGATGACATCGGCCACTCAATCGCTTACGGCCACCACGCGGGTGTCTCATGCCGGCAAATACACCACCGGCCGAATCGTGACCGAGGTGCTGAAGTATGCCATCGTGATCACGCTGGCGCTCTCCTACGCGTTTCCGCTCTACTGGATGATCAGTTCCGCATTGAAGGATGACCCGCAGGTGTATCGCATCCCGCCGGTGCTGGTCCCGAATCCAGCCCACTGGGAAAACTTCATCAACGCGTGGAAGTCGGACAATTTCACGCTCTACACCTTCAACTCGATCTTTCGCTACGCGTTGCCCTACACCCTGTTCACGCTCTTCTCTTCCTCGATTGTGGCCTATGGCTTCTCGCGCATCCGCTGGCCGGGCCGCGATAAGCTGTTCTATCTGTGCATCGGCACGATGTTGATCCCCTACACGGTGACGATGGTGCCGCTCTTCATCATCTTTAAGCATTTGCGTTGGACCGGCACATATCTGCCGATGGTGGTGCCCGCGCTGTTCGGCAACGCGTTTTTTATCTTCATGTTGCGGCAGTTCTTCATGACTCTACCCGAGGAGTTGGCCGAGGCCGCGCGCATTGATGGCGCCGGCGAACTGGGGATCTTCTTCCGCATCATCTTGCCCCTTTCCCGGCCCGCGCTGGCCGTCGTTGCGCTCTTCGCGTTCATGGGCACCTGGAACGACTACCTGGGGCCGCTGATCTATATCAACAAGTATACGATGTACCCGCTCGCCCTGGGCATCCAGAAGCTGCGCGCGATGATGTCGCAGGTGGGTAACGCGCCGCTGGCCTATCCGTATCTGATGGCCGTAAGCACCATCGCGGCCGCGCCGATCATCATCATTTTCTTCTTCGCCCAGCGCACCTTCATCGAGGGGATCGCGTTGACAGGGTTGAAGGGGTAAGAATCGGCTGTGCGGTCGGTTCGCGCGCAGGCCGCACACCGCGCGCGGCCTGCGGCCTGCGCGCGCCCGGTGGGGCACCTCGGCCTGGGCTCCTGGCCGGGTATCCCCCACTGACGTATCCCCTCCCGCGAGATGCGATAAATGCAACAAGATCATCCTTTCGATCGTCTGGATCTGGCGCTGAGCGCCGCGCTCGGCCTCCTCAGCTTGGCGCTCTATGTCCGCACGCTGGTCCCCTGGCTCTTGCCGGGCGATAGCGGAGAGTTTCAGGTGCTGCTCTATCAGGTGGGGATCGCCCACACGACCGGCTATCCGGTCTATGTGCTCCTGGGCAAGCTGTTCCTCACGCTCGTGCCGTTCGGCGACGTGGCCTATCGCGCGAACCTCTTCTCGGCATTCATGGCCGCGGTGACCGTGGCACTCGTTTATGTCGCGGGCCGGCTGGCGACCGACAGCCGATGGGGAGGCGTGGCCGCGGGGCTGGCGCTGGCGGTCTCCTACACTTTCTGGTCGCAGGCGTTGATCGCCGAGGTGTATACGCCGGGCGCGGCGTTCCTGGCCGCGGTGCTCGTCGCTCTATGGGCGTGGGAGCGCACGGGCCGGGCCGCCTGGCTCTTCGGCGCCGGGCTGCTCGGTGGGCTGGGATTGGGCGTGCACGCGAGCGTGGGCATCTTTGCGCCGGCCGTCGCCCTCTATCTGGCGCTCCGACGCTCCTTCTGGCGCGGCGCGTGGAAGCCCGCCGCGGCCGGCGCGTTGGCCGGCCTGATCCTGTACGGCCTGGCGTTCCTGGCCGTAGATCGGCATGCGCCGCCGGCCAACATCTGGAATGCGGCGTATGGCCCGGCGCGCTCGGCCTGGGGGTTGAGCGCGGCCGATCTGGAGAATCCCCTTCGCCGCATCCTCTTTGTCGGCACGGGGCGCCAGTGGCGCACCGCGTGGTATCCCGATCCGCCGGGCATGGCCCGCAAGATCGGCCAGTATGTCCAGAAGTTTGGGCGCGAGTTTTCGCCCCTGGCCGTGCTGCTGGCAGCGGCCGGCTTCCTGGAGCTTGGGCGCCGCGCGTGGTCACGGGCGATGCTGATCGGCGCAGGACTGCTCGTCTTTTGGCTCTTCTATTTTAACTATCACGTCGGCGACATCTACGTCTTTTACATCCCCGGCTATCTGTTGCTGGCCGTGCTTGTCGGCGCAGGCCTGGCCGCCGCGGCGCGCCTGTGGGCGGCCGGCCACTTTCGCGCAATTGCGCGAAAGTGGCCGGCCCTGAGAAGCGCCGGGCCGCCGGTGCTTGTCGCGCTGATGGCGCTCGCGCTCTATCCCGTCTTTGCGCCGCATCTGCCGGCCGTGGTCAAGGGGGAAGCGCCTTTCCTGCGGGCGCGCGAATATCCGGCCAATCCCACCACGGCCTATCTGCGGGCCGAGATGGCCGGCGTGGTGAAGGAGCTGGAACAGGGGGCGATCGTCTTCGTGGACTGGAGTCGGCTCTATCCGCTCTATTACGCGGCGCAGATAGATGCCGGCCGCTTCGATCTGCAGTTCATCGAGGCCAGGCCGCGCAATGAAACAGGCCGGCTCGCCGACTCGACGGTGGAGTTCGCCTGCCCTGGCGGCCAGGCCAGGGTGGCCGGCCAGGGCGAACGGCGGCCGGTTTACTTCGTAGATCGCTTCCCGGAGCTGGAGCGCGCCGGCTGCACGTTCCGGCCGGTCACCAAGGGGTCATTGCGTTTGCTGCAAGTGCAGCAAAGATAGCGCGCTCGCAACAGAGGTTACAAGTTGTGTCTCTAATGCTTTGTGAGCTAAGAATCTTTTTCGGTCGCCTTACCTCTTTCGCCCCCCGACCCCCGCTCTCCCCTGAAAGGGGAGAGCGGGGGTGCTGAGGACGGGGTTTGTGGGCGGCGAAGCCGCCCACAAACCCCCTTTAGCCTTCCCGCCCCCCTCTCAGGGGGCGGGGCCGGGGGCATATGCGTCAACTTAAAAGGGGGTGAGGCCACCTAACCTCCCGACCCCCTTCCCTCGCAGGGAAGGGGGAGAATCACTCCCCTCCCCGTGTAGGGGAGGGGCCGGGGGAGG
>JBBIKA010000320.1:0-3214 GCA_037445695.1 Chloroflexota bacterium | reverse complement strand
CCCGCGCGCATTTTTATACCCCCCCCCCCCCCACCCCCACCTGGGAAAGCGGTTTTTTTTTGGGGGGGGGGGGGGGGGGCCCCCCCCCCCCCCGCCAACCTCCTTCTCGATTTCTTTCCGCTCCTGATCGGGGGCGGGGAAGAGGCGAAGCTGAAAAGGGTGAGGTAGCTACCCCTACCTCGCAATGATCGGCATGAACACCGTAAAACGAGGATAGGGGAGGCGAGAGATGTGGCGCAAGCGATAGACCCCATCGGCGGCCGCTGCATTCCACACGATGTGCAGTTGCCGCGCCGAGCTGATGCCGACGAGCAGGGCGGTGGCATCCTGGCATCCGACGACCGATTCGCTCTCGCGCCAGGCCGCGTCGAACGCCACCGGCTTCGGTCGGTGGATCAACGACTCTCCGTCCCACCATACCGCGTGGATATAGCCGGCCGGGTTGGCCGTCACCTGCGCCAGCCGACAATCGGCGCCCGGCCGCGAGATCGTCGTCGGCTGCGACCAGCCGTTCGGCCGGCGGTCGGCATGGCGGATCTGGCAGATGCCGTCTTCCTCCTCTTGCCACACGACATGGCACTGATCGCGGCCATCTACGACCAGCCGCGGCCAAAGAGCATGGCTCGCGGGGCTATCCGAGACCGTTTCCGGCGGCGACCAGACGCCGTCTCGATAAACGGTACAAAATACATCGTAAGCGCCGGTATCGCCCCGGCGATCGGACCAGGCAATGAAGACGGTGCCGTCGGATGTCACGGCAATGGCCGGCATGATCCCGCGCGCGCCCGGCACCGGCCGGTTGGCCCAAAACGTCGAGCTGCGCGTGCCGTAGTAGATCGTGCTGTAGCCCGGCGTCGTGTCGCTCCATGTCGCATGGAGGACGCCGTCCGCGGCGATGGCCAGGGCGGGCTGCGTCGAGGCCCCGTAGGTCAGCGAGACGTTCACCGGCAAGCTCCAGCGTTCGCCGTCCCAGGAGACTTCGTAGATCTCGTCGTTGCGCAGGAAGCGATGCGTGAAGAGGCAATGCAGCCGACCCGCGGGATCCGCCGCCAGTGCCGGCTGTGCTCCGTAGGCCACCGACATCGGTTGGCTCCAGGCGCCCGCCAGATACCGGGCATGGTAGAGCATCTGATCGGCCTTCCACACGAAATGCAGAGTCTCCCCGATCATCGCCATGGCCGATTCGTCGCTGCCCCTCGCAACGACCGGGATGATCTCATCCTGCGACCAGAGGCTTTGCGTCGTCATGCGGCATCTCCTTCGAGCGGCATCATACCATTACATGGTGCAACGCGCAAGGCGGCCATCAAGAAAATACAACTTCTTCTTTGCCGGCCAGCTTTTCCTCGATCTTGCTCACGATCAGATCCAAATGCGCCGCATCGTGCACGAAATCGAGGCGATCGGCCGGCACCGTCAGGACCGGGCAAAGGGCAAAGTCCCGCATCCACGCTTCGTAAAGGTCGTTGAGCTCGGCCAGGTATGCCGGCGCGATGTTGCGCTCGAAGGGGCGGCCGCGCAAGGCGATCCGGTGCAACAGGGTGGGCACCGATGCCCGCAGGTAGACCACCAGGTCGGGCGGCGGGAGAAACTGCACGAGCACCTCGTAGAGCTCCCGATACGTCCGATAATCGCGCGGGGAAATGTGGCCCTGGCGGTACAGCGCGCAGGCGAAGATCTCGGCATCCTCGTAGACGCTGCGATCTTGAACGACCGAGCCGGGGAAATCGAGCAAGCGGCGATGATGGCGCAGCCGCCGCGAGAGAAAGAAGATCTGGGAATGAAAGGCATAGCGGGCCATGTCGGCATAGAAATCGGCCAGATAGGGATTGTCCGAGACCGCCTCGTAGAACGGTTCCCAGCCCAGGCGTTCGCTCAACAGGCCGGTCAGCGTAGATTTGCCCACGCCGATGTTGCCGGCAATGGCAACGAAGCGCTTGGTCAAGGTGAGATCTCCTTCGGTGCGTGATTGCGCAAATAGCTGGACTCCAGATCCACGCCGCTATCGTTGGCGATCTGCAAGAGGATGGACAATCCGGCCGCCAGCCTGGCCTGCAAAGCACTGCCGGCCCCTTCAACGGCCCGATCGTACGCTTCCTGCTGGTTCCCGACCCGCGGCAACAATTCGTCCTGCCGCGTCCAGATGTCGGCCAGGGCCGCGCCGAGAGCGCCGATCTCGTCAACCAGGCGCAAGTAGTGGCGGTAGAGCTGGAGGGGCATCGCGTGGCCGGAAGCCGGCCGCAAGCTCCGTTGCAAGTCGGCCAGGCGCCGGCCGCTCCCCGCGCCGCGCACATCGCCGGCCGGTGCGATCTCGGGCAACGGCAACTGCTGGCCGTTGGCCTGCAACGCCGCGCGAATCCGGCCGATGATCTCGGCGCGGGCCAGATCGTCGCGCACGATGTCCATCTCATCGGTATCGAGCGACAGAACGGGCGCGGCCGTGAATTCGGCGAAAAAGCGCTCGTACGCCAGGCTCAGGTCGCTGATGTAGGCGCGCGACATCTGGCGCTCGTAGGGCCGATCGCGAAACGCGATCCGCTGCATCAGCACATCGGTCGAGGCCCGCAGATAGACGACCAGGTCGGGCGAGGGGATCTGTTCGCCCAGGATGGCATGAACTCGCTCGTACATCTGCAACTCGTTCCCCCTGAGGTTGAGATGCGCGAAGAGCCAGTCCTTGGCGAACAGGTAGTCGCTCACCAGGCTGCTGCGCCGCAGCGTTTCAGCGATCACCCGATGCTGTTGCCGATAGCGGCTCAGCAGAAAGAAGATCTGGGTCTGAAAAGCGTAGCGCGCCCGATCGGCATAAAAATCGCTCAGAAAGGGGTTCTCTTCGAAGACCTCCAGCAGCACCTCGGCCGGCAACACCTCGCCGAGGATGCGCGCCAGGGTCGTCTTGCCGACGCCGATCGGGCCTTCGATCGCGATGTAGACACGCTGAGATGACATGAGGCTCCTTCCATGAGGCTCCTTCAATGGCAGACTAAGGGCAGACTAAGCGCCGGCCCACCCGGACATATGTTCCTGGTCGCGTGACGGGCGACCGCACGGCCATAAATGGCCCGTGCTACCCGGCTGCGCCCGGTCAACCGGGCTGGGCGCCCCGTCGGCACGGATCCAGCCCCGTTTACGGGGCGTCCACATCGTAGCCCGACCGTTATGAATGTTAAGAATTTATTCCGGTAATCGAGCCGCGCTCGCCGCGATGTCGGCC
>JBBIKA010000319.1:0-3215 GCA_037445695.1 Chloroflexota bacterium | reverse complement strand
AACGGGGGCGGGGTCGGGGGTGGGGGTCAATGCGGCAAAATGCAAAATCTAAGCTAACAAAGCACTAGTTTGCCGAGAAAATAGGGCATCTGCACGCGCCACCACGGCCAATCGTGGTTGACGTCATGGCCCCAGAAATCAACCCAGGCCGGAATCTCCTTGCTTTCCAGGATGCTCCGCAGCTCGGCGGCGTCCACGCGCATCTCATCTTCCCACGCGCCCTGGCCCACGCAGACGACGATCTGGCTCTGCCGATACAGATCGAGATAGGCCGGATCTTCCAGGTTGCGCAGATAGGCCAGGGGCGTGTTGAAATAGACCGTTTCGTCCATGTAGTCGCCGATGAAGTGATTGAGGCGAAATAGTCCACTGAGCGCGATGCAGCCGTCGAAGCAATCGGGGTGGCGAAAGAAGAAGTTGGCGGCGTGATACGCGCCCATGCTGACGCCGGTGGTGAACGCCTTGTGCCCTGCGTGGCCGCGGCTATGGATGAACGGCACCACCTCGCGCACGATATAGCGGTCGTAGTCTTCGTGGCGTCGCGCCCGATCGGCCGGATGAGCCGCGAAGTTGGCCCACGATTGCGCATCCACGCTGTCCACGGTGAAGACGTGCACCCGGCCGGCCTCGATGAACTCCGCGATCGCCGCAATCATCCCGAAGTCCTCGTACTCGTAGAACCGGCCGGCCTGCGCGGGGAATACGAGCAGCGGCTTGCCCTGTTCGCCGTAGACCTTCAGTTCCATTTCCTGGCCCAGATGCGGGCTCCACCACTTGTGATATTCGGTATGCATGCCTTACGCCAGCTCCTGAATGTAGCGCGCCGCAGCCATCACCTCGTCCAGATCGGCCGAACGCACCAGGTAATAGTAATCGCCCATCGCCAACGCGAACACGGTCGGCATCGCCTGATGATGGACGATGCAATAGCCGAAGGCGGCCAGCACCTGGTCGTGAGAATGGGCATAGTTCTTGTTGTATTTGCGGCTCACGAAGCAGCAATGGTATTTCCGGCTGAAGCTCTCGACGAAGCGGTTGTTCACCACGATGTTAGCCCATTCCCAATAAAGGTCAATATCGTGGGCATAGTTGAAGAGATCGAGGGTGGGGCCGCCCGGCGGCCGCAGGTTGAGCTCCAGGGCCACGATCTGGCCGGTGCGCTCGGAGCGGAAGAACTCGAAATGGAAGAAACGCTCGCGCACGCCGAACGCCTTCAACAGGCGCCGGCCGGCCTCTTCCAGGTCGCCGGGGATCTCACGAAGGTTGTAATAGTAGATGTGGCGGTCCTCGTTCACGGTCTCCATGATCCCCTGGCTATAGGTCATCGAGGTATAGAAGACCGGGTTGCCCGCCTTGTCGGTCAGGCCGTCGAACGTAAAGATCGGGCCGTAGATGAACTCTTCCACCAGGTAGGGGATGGCCGGCTTGCCGGCCCAAAAGCGCATCACATCTTCGGGGCCATGCAGCTTGAACGTGTTGGCCGCGCCCACCCCCACATCGGGCTTGGCCACCAGCGGATAGCCCACCTCGGCGGCCAGGCGCCAGACGTCCTCCAGGTTTTCGACCAGCGCGCCGCGCGGGACTGTGACCCCTGCTTGCCGGAACGCGGCCTTCATGGCCGATTTGCGCTTGATTAGGTTCAGGTCGTGGAGCTTCGGCCCCTCCACGTTGAAATCGGTGCGCAGCCGGGCTTCCATTTCCATCCAGTATTCGGTATGCGAATCAATGCGGTCTATCTTGCCGTAGCGATGGGTGAAATAGCCACAGGCGCGCAGCATCTGATCGTAGCTGTGCATGTCCTCGACGCGGTAATATTCGGTCAAGGCCACCTTGAGATCGGGCCGCAACCACTCGTAAGGCTCGTCGGCCAGGCCCAACACGTTGACGCCCAGCCGGCGCAGATGGACGCAAAAGTAGTGATAGTTGGGCGGAAAATGGGGCGAAAGATAAACGTGATTCATGATGTAATGCTCATCGTGCGTCGTGCAATGAAATCGCCTGCTATCATGGGCAGCTCCACTTGCGTTGGGATTGTACGCGATTTGCGTATAAGTGTCAATCCGCGGCTTGACAGCCGAAGCCGATGCCGGTATGATGCCGATCACGTTCTCGTGGGGGCCGATCATGACAGAACAAAGCATTTCTTTGGCGCCGTCCGAAGTTGCCGCCGAGGTCCATCGGCGGTTGTTGGCGGCTTACGGCACGCCGACCTGGCGACCACATTATGCGCCGCTTGACGAGCTGATCTTGACCCTGCTCAGCCAAAACACCAGCGACATCAACTCGGGCCGGGCGTTCGCGGCGCTCAAGGCGCGCTATCCTACCTGGGAGGCGGTGCTCGCGGCGCCGGTCGCCGATCTGGCCGAGACGATCCGCTCCGGCGGGCTGGCGCAACGCAAAGCCCCCCGCATCCAGGCCGCGCTGCGGCGCATCCAGGCCGCGCGCGGCGCGCTCTCCCTCGACTTCCTGGCCGATCTGCCGGTCGCCGAAGCGCAACGCTGGCTCACCTCGCTCGACGGGGTCGGCCACAAAACGGCGTCCATCGTGTTGCTCTTCTGCTTCAATAAGGCCGCATTCCCCGTGGACACGCACGTTGGCCGGGTGACGCGGCGCCTGGGCCTGGCCGGGCCGCGAGCGACGGAGGAGCAGATCAAGCAGATCTGGGAAGCCCTGGTGCCGGCCGAATGGTTTTACCCGTTGCACCTGAATCTGATCCAGCACGGCCGGCAGGTCTGTCGCGCAGGACGGCCGCGCTGCGCGCAATGCCCTCTCGCCGACCTCTGTCGGTTCGAGCCCAAACAAAAAAGTTAAAGCGAACACGGAGTTGCTTTGTGAGCCAAGAATTTACTTTTTCGGCCGCCTCACCTCTCTCGCCCCTGGACCCCCGCTCTCCCCTAAGAGGGGAGAGCGGGGGTGTTGAAGAGAGACCGCACGACCATAAATGGCTCGTGCTACCAGGCAACGCCCGGTCAACCGGGCTGAGCCAGGTGCGCCCAGGTTGTAGCCCCGTGATGAAAGTTAAAGAATTAAACCGGTCATCGCGTTCGCCGGCGCGCTGTGCGTCACGCCTGACCGCCCGGCGATAAATCGACCGGGCTACCACGCGACGCCCCGTTAACGGGGCTAAAACCATGCCGGCGGGGCGCTCAGCCCGGTTTAGCGGGCGCGGCCGGGTAGCCCGGACATGATGAATGTTGAAAAATTAAACCGGTAAT
>JBBIKA010000318.1:0-3223 GCA_037445695.1 Chloroflexota bacterium | reverse complement strand
AGGGGGTCAGGGGGATGGGGTTGAAAGCCGGCCACGGTTAAGTGCAGGGTTACCTCATAAGTTCGCCCTACAACATAAAACTAAATTTGCCCTGCACTACGCATGATGACCGTCCGATACACCGGTTCATCCACCCCGCCGAAACGATGCTTGTAGTCCTCGTTGCCCTGCAGAAAGTCGAAGCGCGTGCGGCCCTGGCGGATCGCCTCCTGGATCAGCGAGGCGAGGAGCACCCACCCCGGGCTGAACTGCGGATAGGCATCGGGGTCGAAGCCGGAATTGTAGACCTGCACCTCGTTGCCGTATTCGAAACAGAAATAAGTGGCGATCGGCCGACCCTCGATCTCCAGGAAAGAGAGCTGCAGCCAGCCGCAATCGGCAAGGGCGGCCGCGATGCCGCGGAAGAAGCCCTGCATCTGCTCATCCATGAACGCGTGCTTGTCCCGGCTGCTGAGCCGATGCAGATGGATGAAGGTTTCCACCGCCTCGGCCAGGCCTTCGCGGCCGCGCACGAAGCGAACGCGTGCACTGGGCGCCTCGCGCGCGAGCCGGCGCAGCTTGCGCCGGATCTCGTGGCGTTCCTTCTTGTCCAGGGTGGCCAGATAGGCCTCCCAGGCATCGTAGCCGTCCGCCGCGGACGGGGCCGGCAGGGTGATCACCGGGCAGACGTCCTCTTGTTGCACCTCGGCCGACCAGCCGCGGGCGCGCGCCATCTCGGGCAGGACGGTATGGGACAGGGAGCGGGATGGCTGGTTGCACAGGTCGAGCAGATCCCACGGGGGCGCGTCGGGCCCGGCCAGCCAATCGAGGAAGGCGGCGTAGACGGCCTCTTCCCGGCCGGCCTCGCTGATCAGGTCGAGATAGTCGGCCACTTCGATGCAGCCCACGACCTGCAGGGTGCGGTAGCGGCCCTGTTGCGAGCCGTAGAGCGGCAGGATACCGATCAACCGGCCGGCGTCGCGCACGGCCGCCAGGTAGAGCGGCCCGCGCGGCACGCCGAGATGTTGCCACCAAGTGCTCTGCCATTCCCACGTCAGAAAGATCGTGTCGAACCTGCTGCGCTGCAGCAGCGCGTTCCATTCGTCGCGGAGGGCCGCGAAGCCCCTCTCGTCAGGATAGAGCGTCAGTTCCAAACCGGTTTCCTTTCGTATGGTTTTCATGGCCGTGATGCGGCCGGCAAGACGACCGCCAGCACGATCAAAATGCCCAACAGAACGAGGATGGCCAGGCCCGCCAGGCAACCCTGCGGCGGCACCTGCGCCAGGAAATCGTCCCACCAGCTTCCGCCGGCCGGCGCGGTGGGAACCGGCGCGGCCGTGGGCGGGACCGTGATCGCCGCGGGCGACGCCCGCGGCTCGACCGTCGGCGAGGCCGGCCGGCCGGTGTCCAGCGCGATGCGGGTCATGACCGGCTGCGGCTGGATCACCACTGCCGCGGCCGTGCCGATATCGGCGATCTCGTCCAGCGGCTGGGGCGTAGCCAGGGCCGCCACCGCCGGCGTGGACGTCGCGCGCGCGCCGGCCGGCGCCACCGTCAACGGCGGCAACACGGTGAGCGGGGGAACCGCGGTAGGCGGCGCCGGCGGACCGGCGTCGCCGCACGCCAGCAGTTGCACATTGTCGAGAAACATGGCCGTCCGGCCGGCCGCGCCATCGTTGAACACGTTGAAGTAGATGGCGACGGCACGGCCGGCGTAGGGGCTCAGATCCACCGCCACCTGGCGCCAGCTCTGTTCATTGCTCAGCGTCCGCCAGAGCACCGCCAGCACGCTGTTGTCGGCCGCCAGGAGCACCGCCTCCTGGCGATCCGCGCCGGGGTTGGCCTCCGACCAGGTCCACGTCCAAAACCGGAGCGTCAGCCGCGCGGCGGCGGGTAGGTGCAGATATTGCCGCACCGACGAGTAGCTGCGGGCCTGCTGATCCTGCGTGCCGAGCTGCAGCGCGTAGGCCGGGCTATGCGTCGGACTGCCGACCAGACGCACGGGGAGGATGTTGATCGAAGGATACCATCCCGTCCACCCGTAGTCAAAGCCGCCGTTCACCACCAGATCGGCGCAACCCGCCGTAGGCCAGGGGGTGGGGGTAGGGGTATTGGGGATCGGAGATCGGGTCGGTGTCGGTGTCGGTGTCGGCGTGGCGGTATGAGGCGGGGTGGGGGTATTGGGGATGGGGGATTGGGTAGGGGTGGCGGTGGCGCCGGGGCAAACGCTCAGTGAGACGTCGTCCAGGAACATGCCGGCCGTGCCGTCCCGACCGTCGTTGTACACGTTGAAATAGATCTGGAACGTGCGACCGCGCCAGCGCGCCAGGTCGAAGCGCAACTGGTTCCAGGTGCGACTATCGTTTTGCGAGCGCCACGGCCGGTCGAGCACCGCGCCGTCGGGCGTCAACAACACCAGCTCCATGTAATCCCCGGTCGCGCTATTGAGCAGAGCATAAAACCAAAAAGACAGGGTCACGGTCTCCGCGTTCGCGGGGATCGTGACCGTCTGCCGGGCCGACGAGTAGCTGCGCGGGCCGGTGCCGCCGGCAACCCCCAGCAGGAGCGCGCGGTTGCCGGAGTGCCGGGCATAGGTCACGTACTCGGGCATCTGCGGCGCCGAGCCGAGCAGCCAGGCCGCGTCGGTCTCGAACCCGCCGTTGCGCACCAGCTCCGTGCAGCCGCCTTGGGCCTGGGCCGCGGGCGCGACCGTCCCCCAGGCCAGCGCCAGGCCCAGCCCGATGATCACACCGACGATGCCCCACCGACATCCTCGCGGCAGTTTCACCCTTTTCCTCCTCCCCATCCGTTTATCCGTCCATCCGTTGATTCGTTGCCATCCGTTGCCCCGCGGCTCCGGTTTTGACTTCGGGACCGGTTTCCGCTATACTATGACCTTGTACGGGGCGTAGCGCAGTCTGGCCAGCGCGCTTGATTTGGGTTCAAGAGGTCCGGAGTTCAAATCTCCGCGCCCCGACAGGCCGTCATGCGGGCGTAGCTCAGCGGTAGAGCGCCTGCCTTCCAAGCAGGATGTCGCGGGTCCGAATCCCGTCGCCCGCTTCTTTATTAATCCCTAATCCCTGGTAGCTCTCCACCAAATCGTGGAACGGATCCAATAGCCAGATGCTTGCCCCCACCCCCGGCCCCCCCCCCGGGGGGTATTTGGGGAGCGGGGGGGGGGGGGTTTTGGTTGGGGGGTTTTTGGGGGGGGGGGGGGGCGCGGCCCAGAAGCAGAAACTGGGGG
>JBBIKA010000317.1:0-3241 GCA_037445695.1 Chloroflexota bacterium | reverse complement strand
CCCCCTATTGGGGGGGGTGTTTTATTTTTTTTGGGGGGGGGGGGGGGCCCCCCCCCCCCCCCCAAACCCCCTCCTCAGAACCCCCACTCTCCCCTTTCAGGGGAGAGCGGGGGTAGGGGGCGAGAGAGGTTACACGGTCAAAAGAGTAAATTCTTGATCAACAAAAGCAGCAGGTGAGAATAGAGGTCGCGTTGGGTTCTGATCTTATCCGCCCCCATCTTGTCGGCATCTTGCGGCTGACGCGGTATCGGGAGTATATCTGGTTCGTCGTGGTGAGCACCTGTCTGGGCACGCTTGCGGCGTATGGCGCTTTCGGCTGGAAGCTGGCGGTGGTGCTCCTGGCGAACGAGCTGGCGGTGGCCTTTGCGTTCATGATCAACGACGTGGAGGACGCAGCCGATGATGCGTTGGACGAGGCCAAGGCGCAGCGCAATCCGGTTTCGGCCGGCCTGATCTCGCGGCGGGTGGCCTGTGGGGCTTCGTTTCTGGCAGCCGCGCTGGCCGCAGGGCTGTACGCGGTCCTCGGCCGATGGCCTCTGAGCGTCGGCGCGCTCTGTTTGCTCCTGGCGTTCCTGTATTCCTGGCGCCCCGTGCGGCTGAAGGCGATTCCGGTGGCCGATCTGGTGTCCCATGCGTTGATGTTGGCGGGGCTTCAGTTCGCGGCCGCGTACGTGACCTTCAACCTGGTGCCCGGCCCGCGCTTTTTCTGGCCCCTGGCGATGGCGCTGGCGATCAGCGCCTACGGGGAGCTGTTCAACGAACTGCGCGACCTAGAGGGGGACCGCAAGGCCGGGGTGACGCATACGGTGAGCCTGCTGGGGGCCGAGGCGGCGCGTCAACTGGCGGCCATCTGCGCGTTGCTCGGCCTGTTGGCGGCCTTTGTGACGTTTTTTGTGGTGCAGTTGGTGCCGTTGTGGGTGCTGGGGCTTTCGGCTGCGGTGGCCGCGTTGCTGTTGATCCGCCCTGTGCGTCGCTTGCGCCGCCGCGACGGCCTGGCGCCTTCGCAGGCGCTTCTCCACAAGCCGGTGGAGATCGGCACGGCGTTCGCGCTGAGCGTGCGCGTGATCGGCCCATGGCTCAATCTGATGGCCAATACGGCGGCGAATGCTTTTTGGCATTCGCCGCTCGGCCAGTTGGTGATGTCTTCGGCGTGGATGCAGTGGATGCAACAGCTTCAGCGCATGTGGCAATTGCAAGTGGAACTGCTGCTGCATCAATTTTGAGATCTCCGCCCTGAACCTTATCCGTGATGTGCGGACAAGGACCAGGGCGGCTGCGAGTTCCATCCCTTGTTTATTTCTGGCCCAGGTTGATTAGCACTTGTGTCTTGTCGTCGGACGGCATGATCGTGATCTGGGCTGTGTTGTCTCCCTTGCGGAAGTTGAGCGAGCTCATCATGTCGGAGATCTGCGGCTTCCCCTCCACCTTCCAGCCGGCCTTCGCCATCTCGCGTTGATAAAACTCGACGACTTCGGTGGCTTTGGTCGCCGTCTTGTACATGATCATCGGCCCTATGCGCGACTGCTCCGTGGCGTCGGGCAGGATGGGCAGATCGGCGTTGAACTTCGCGCACGCCTCAGGCGGCTTGATCGTCAGCGGCTTGTTGACGTCGAACACCTCGAAAGTCCATGTGCCTTTGCCCACAGCTTTGCTGTTGGCTGCGAGGGGACCGGCGACACCCTCCCAGTTCATGACCTCCTTGACAACATAGCCGCCATCTACGGCGACCCACATATCGCCGGTGACCCGGCCGAAGCCGGCCAGAGAAGCGCCTTTCTCGTCGTAACGATAATGCTTGGCGCGGATGTCGTTGACGGTCTCGGTGTTGACATAGCGGGCGCCGCTGACTTGACCGAATGCGTCGGGCGAGAACAAGGCGGTCATCTCCGACTGCTGGGCGTCGTTGGACACCATGATGCACTCGATCGGCACGTCGGCGCTCCCGGCTTGCAGGTAGGAGACATCGGCGATCTGCCAGAACTCGAATTGACTGACCTCGCCGGTCTCGGGCTTGGTGATCTTCATGCGCCAATGGCGTGCCTTCGCCTCGCGCGCGATCTCTTCAAACCCGTCCCACGAGGCTCTCTGCGTTACGCCGGCTTCGGTGGCCGTCCATTCGCCGCGCCAGCGGGCCCGATAGGTGGTGAGTTTTTCCAGGCCGGCCTCGCGGCTATCCACCGAGATCGTTTCCTCGGCACCGGTCGCCGCGGGTTTCGCGGCCGGCGCCGTGGCCGTGGCCGCGGGCTTCGTAGCGCTGGCCTGGCCGACCAGTTGCTCGGCGGCTTTCTGTGCGCCGGCCGCGGCTTTTTCGGCCGTTGCCGCGACCTTTTCGGCTACTGTAGGCGTCTTGCCTCCGCCGCATCCGGCGAGTGCCGCGGTTACCGCAAGCAGGAAGACCGCTGCGGACACGCCGACGATCCGCTTACTTGTGCTGTTGCGTTTCATGAGGATCTCCCTTCTTGTATCTGGGTTGGAGTCCGATCCTTTGACATTCCTTGGAGACAAAGGAGGCAGGAGGATAGGACAGCATCGAATGAGGCACCTTGACTTTCCAGATTTAGAAGACGTAGGAGCGGATCAAAAGTAACTCGGCGTTGCGCGTGGTGAGGATCGTTGGCTCAATACCCCTGGCTGGATTCGAACCAGCGGCCTTGTGCTTAGAAGGCACCCGCTCTGACCACTGAGCTACAGGGGCTCTATGAGTATCATTTTAGCTAAGACGCAACGGCCTGTCAAACCAATGCCAGCGGCGATTCGGCCGTTGCGAGCGCCGCCAGGAAGCTCGGCAGATCGGGGAAGACGCGCCGCGAGAGGGCGATCACCACCCAGTTGGTCGCCAGCGGCGAGATGGTGATCACCGGCACCCCGCGCTGGTAGGCGACGTACATCTCCAGGGCCGTGCCCATGCTGGCCGTCGGTACGTAAGCAATCACCAGGTCGCTGGCCGCGGCGCGCGCCAGCATGTCGAACAGGGTGGCGCGCGCCGTGGCATCGTCGTAATCCACGCTGTTGGGGTGCAGGGCGAACGGGTCAACGATCTCCAGGTCGGGCCAGCGCGCAGTGAGCGCGGCCGTGATCTGCCGGCGATAGTCCTGATCTACGATTCCCTTGCCCGGGTTCGAGGCTTGCATCACTCCGCCGATGAAGATGCGCATGGCTCCTTTGCCTCCACGAAAGATGAAACTATTTTGGTTCTCCAGCTTCTGGCGGGACAAGAGGCATTTCGGCAATTCCGGATGCA
>JBBIKA010000316.1:0-3272 GCA_037445695.1 Chloroflexota bacterium | reverse complement strand
TTACCTTTTCGGCCGCCTTATCTCTCTCACCCCCCGGCCCCCGCTCTCCCCTTTCAGGGGAGAGCGGGGGCGCTGAGGAGGGGGTTTGCGGGCGGCTTCGCCACCCGCAAACCCCATTCAGCCTTCTCCCCGCCCCCTCTTCGCGAAATTTCGCGAAACGGGGCGGGGTCGAGGGTGGGGGTCAATGCGGCAAAATGCAAAATCTAAGCTAACAAAGCACTACTGTAGAGCCAGCTCCCGCACGATCACGCGTTGGCCCGGTTGTCGGCTGCGCAAGAATACGATGTTATCTCCCGGCTGTAACGTGAGCGGCACGACGAACGCGCCGCCGGCCTGCTCCGCGTCCGGCGGCGCGCTTCCCGGCGCCAGGATTATCCGCAGCGTGGCCGATCCAGCCGCGGGCGCCCGCACGATCACGCCGGCCTGATCCACGAATGCGCGCGTCCGATTCTGCTTGTCGAACGGCTCCCACCCTGGCGCCAGGAGCAAATAGGGCGCGACCTGTGCCGGCGCAACGACCTCGTAGACCGTGAGCCGTTCGTCGGCGTAGAGGGCCGGCCGGCCCGCGAAGATCTCGGCCGCCAGCGCTTCGGTGACGCTGCGCTCCGCGCCGCCGGGCATCTTGTAGCGGTCGAGCACCACCCAGCGCACCCCCAGGTCGGCGAGCACCTGCATGCCCTGGCCGCGCAGATCGAACGCGAGGATGTCGGGCCCCAGATGGCGGAAGTGCTGGAGCACCGGCGCGCGCTCGACCAGGGTGCGCGGGTCTTCGCGGCTGATGTAGGCCACGGTTAGCGGCTTGCCGTGCACGGTCTGATAGAGCAGGTAGCCGGGCCGATCCCAGTTCATCGGCAGGTTGAGCACCGCGCCCGGCCGGCCATCGGCCGCCAGCGCGTAGTACCAGGCCGGCGTATCGGCCGGGCTGAGCGGATAGGGCGCAGGGAGGAACTCGAAGAGCAAGCCGATGCACCCTGCCACCGCCAGGCCGCGGCGCCAACGGCCGCCGCGCCATAGCCGATCCACCCCCCAGGCGGCCAACAGACTCAGGGCCAACATGACCATCACATCGTAGCGGCTCACCGAACGCGTGATCTCCATGAACGGCACCGCGCGCACCAACCAGCCGTAGGGCAGGGGAATCTCCCGACCGGCCGGCAGGAGCGCGGTGCGTCCTCCGATGTGGAGCACCGGGCCGAGCGAAAGGACGAAGAAGACCAGCAACACGAGCAGCCAGAAGGCTTGCATCCGTGGCGCAAACTGCCCCTCCTGCGCCGGCGCCCGGCGCGCGGCCCCGTTCCGCCGCGGCCAGGCACCCAACGCGGCCAGCGCCAGAACAACATAGCCCGCGAAAACCGTGTATTCCGCAATGCTCGACGTGAAGACCTTGCTCTGTTCCCGCGCCCACGCCCCCCACAGCGGATGAAAGCCGTGCGGCGTGACGAAGGCCAACAGATCGGCCGAGAGGAGGCGGCTCTGGGCCGGATCGGGCACCATGAAGCGATAGCGGGTGGCCTCGCCCACCATCGGCCACAGGAGCGGGCTGAGCGCCAGCCCCCACAGCAGCCAGATCGCGGCGATGGCGAGCAGGCCGGTGAGCGCGCGACGCCAGGGCCGCGCGAGAAGCAACCAAACAGCGACAACGGCGCTGAAGATCAGGCTATAGAGGACATAGTACCAGTCGCACAGCGCGATCAGCGCCAGGAAGAAGGCGGCCAGAATGATGGCGCCTAACCCCCCGTCCCCCTTCTCTCCTAACTCCCCGGCCCCCTTCCCACCTAACTCCCCGGCCTCCTTTTTACCTAACCCCCCGGCCCCCTTCCCTACAAGGGAAGGGGGAGGATTGCTCCCCTCCCCTGCAAGGGGAGGGGGCGGGGGAGGGGTCTCCCCTCGCAGGGGAAGGGCCGGGCGCGCGGCGGAAACAGCCATGCCAGAGACGGCGCGCAGCAGATACAGCGCGAAGAACGGCAGCCATTCCAGGCTGATCACCTGCATGTGGCCCAGCAGGTGGGCGATGTGCACCGGCGCGAACGTGAAGATCGCTCCCGCGGCAAACGCGGCCAGGCGGCTGCTCTGCGGGCCCAGCATCTGCCGCGCCAGGAGATAGGCGCCCAGGCCGGCCAGCGCGAAGCTGAAGAGCACCACGGTGTTGTACGCGGCAAAAAGGCCGAAGGCAACCTGTATCGGCAGGGCGAGCAGGCCGTTGAACGGGTTGAGCGTATGAAACAGCAGGCCGACGCCGGTCGGATAGTAGAGCAGGTCGGTGAAGAAGGGCCAGGTGTGCTTGTCGAGCAGGGCCACCTTCATCCACCACAGGTTCCAGTAGTTCTGCCAGCCGTCGAAGCCGTCGCCGGGGATGGCGCGGGTCAAGTTGAGCGCCAGCGGCCAGGTGAACGCGAGCGTCACCGCCAGATAGCCGATCAGGGCGACGACCGTGGCACCCCGCATCTGCCGACTCCTCTGCATCTCCTTATCCCCTGGCGTCGGCTGCCGCGAGCGCGGCCTGAAGGCCGCGCTCGCCCTCTTCCAGCAGTTGGACCACGCGTTCTCCGGTGGCCCGCGCCGCGTCGTCGCCGAGCGACCGCAGGTTGATGCGCACGTTGCGCGCGGCGCCGTCCAGGCTCGCGTGGGCCAACCGCGCGGCGACGGCCGCGTCGGTCGCCGCGTTAGGATTCCCCAGCGCGGCCGCGCGTTCGGCCAGGTGGAGCAGCTCGACGGCCGCTTCGGCAACGGAAAGGGGCACCTCGGCCGCGCGACGCAGCGCGGCCGCGATCGCGGCCGCGTGCACGGCCTGCTGGTGTTCGTCCCCCTTCGGCAGGCGATAGGCGTCCATGACGGCCCGGTAGGCCGCGGCGTCGGCATCGGCCGCGGCCATCAGCTCGGCGCGCAACTGCGCGGCCCGGCCCAGGATGGACTGCATTTCGGCCTCTATGGCCGCGTAGCGCGGCCGGCCGATCGTGAGCCCGGCCACCATCGCGATCAGGGACGCACTCATCGCGGCGGCCAGCGCCGCGGCCGAGCCGCCGCCGGGCGTTGGCGTCGCGGCAGCCAACGCTTCCAACCAGCCGGCTACCGAGAAATCGGCGAAAGAACGTTCGGAAAGGGATGGTGAAGTCATGGACGGATTATACATGCGACCCGACCGTGGGCCAAAAGCGGCCTTCGGATTGCGGGGACACGTCCCCGCTTTGGATTGCGAGGACACGTCCTCGCTTTTGAATCGAAAGCGGCGTCGGGCCGCCGCAAGCCGAAAGCGGCTTTGGATTGCGGGGACG
>JBBIKA010000315.1:0-3278 GCA_037445695.1 Chloroflexota bacterium | reverse complement strand
GCCGCGCTCACGGCCGACGTGCTGGCGCGCGGCCGGCGGATCGGCCGCGTGGCCGCCGAGCTGGCCGTGGTCGCGGCGGTCGGAGTTGGCGCGGCGAGGGTTTGGAACGCAAAGGCGCGAAGATGACGAAGATCGCGCAGCACGAAGCACACGAAGGCGTCCCTGAACCTCATGGCGGGCCGGATTATGCCGAGCTGGCCGCGCTCGGCCTGCGGCCGGAGGATGTGCTCGACTTCAGCGCCAGCACCAACGCGTTCGGGCCGCCGGCCGGCGTGCGCGAGGCGCTGGCCGCGTGCGATGTGACGCGCTATCCCGACCGCAACGCGTCCCCGCTGCGCGAGGCGCTGGCCGGCCGGGACGGCGTGCCGGCCGATCGGGTGCTGGTCGGCGCCGGCGCGGCCGGGCTGATCTGGGCACTGGCGCTGACCTGGCTGCGGCCCGGCGACACCGCCTTCGTCGTCGGCCCCACCTTCAGTGAATACGCGGCCGCCTCTCGCCTGGCGCGGGCCGAGGTGGTTGAACGTTTGAACGTTCGAACGTTGGAACGTTCCAACGTTCGAACGTTGGAACGTTGGAACGTGATGGAGCTGGCCCAGGCCATCGCCGCCGCCCGGCCGCGGCTGGTCTGGCTGTGCAACCCGAACAACCCGACCGGCGCGTACCTGTCGGCCGCGGAGGTCGCCGCGCTGCTGCCGGCCGCGCCGGATGCCCTGTGGGTGCTCGACGAGGCGTATCGGCCCTTCGTCGCCGCCCCGTGGCCCAGCGTCCCGCTGATCGAGCGCGGGAACGTCGCGCTGCTCCGTTCCCTCACCAAGGATTGCGCGCTGCCCGGCGTGCGGCTCGGCTACCTCCTGGCCGCGCCGGACGTGATCGCCCGCGTCGCGGCCGGCCAGCCGCCGTGGAGCGTGAGCGCGGCCGCGATCGCCTGCGGGCTGGCTGCGCTGAACGACGTCGGACATGTCGCGGCCACGACCGCGGCCTTGCGTGCGGAAGCGGCGCGGCTGGCCGAGCGGCTGCGGGCGCAAGGCTGGCGTGTGCTGCCGAGCGCCACCCACTTCATGCTGATCGAGGTCGGCGACGCGGCCGCGGTGCGCGCGACGCTGCTGCGCCGGCAGCGCATCCAGGTGCGCAACTGCGCGTCCTTCGGCCTGCCGGCCTTCATCCGGGTTGCGGCGCGGCGGCCGGAGGAGAACGATCGGCTGATCGAGGCGATGACGACGATACCATGACCGCCAAAACACTGATGATCCAGGGCACGGCCTCGTCGGTGGGCAAGAGCCTGCTGGTGGCCGGACTGTGCCGGCTCTATGCCCGCCGCGGGCTGAGGGTGGCGCCGTTCAAGGCCCAAAACATGAGCAACAACGCCGGCGTCACGGCCGAAGGGGGCGAAATCGGCCGCGCGCAGGTGACGCAGGCCGAGGCGTGCGGCATCCCGCCCCATGTGGACATGAACCCCGTGCTGCTCAAACCCGAAGCCGACAGCCGGTCGCAGGTGGTGGTGTTGGGCAAGAAGCTGGACACCCTGCCCGCCCGCGACTACTACCGCCGCAAGGCCGAGCTGTGGGAGGTGGTCACGGCCGCGCTGGCGCGGCTGCGGACGCGCGCCGACCTGGTGATCATCGAGGGCGCGGGCAGCCCGGCCGAGCTGAACCTGCGCCGCGGGGACATCGTCAACATGGCGGTCGCGCTGCACGCCCATGCGCCCGTGCTGCTGGTCGGCGACATTGACAAGGGCGGCATCTTCGCCCAGCTCCTGGGCACCCTCTGGCTGCTGGCAGAAGAAGAACGCGCGCTGGTGCGCGGGCTGATCGTCAACAAGTTCCGCGGCGATCCCGGCCTCTTCGCCGACGGCGTGCGCATCCTGGAGGAGCGCGGGGGCGTGCCCGTGCTCGGCGTCATCCCCTGGCTGTACGACCACGGCATCGCAGAAGAGGACGGCGCCGGCCTTTCGGATTGCGGCAACGTGTCGCCGCCTTCGGCTTTGGATTGCGGCGACACGTCGCCGCTTTCACTTTCGGGTTCCAGTGCCACGTCGCCGCCTTTCGACATCGCGGTCATCAAGCTGCCGCGCATCGCCAACTTCGACGACTTCGACCCGCTGGCCGCCGAACCGGGCGTGCGCGTCCGCTTCGTGCAATCGCCGGAAGCCTTGGGCCGGCCCGCCGCGCTCATCCTGCCGGGCACGAAGCACACCCTGGCCGACCTGGCCTGGCTGCGCGCAACCGGCCTGGCCGATGCGCTGCTCGGCCAGGTGCAGCGCGGAACTGCGCTGGTCGGCATCTGCGGCGGCTACCAAATGCTCGGCCGGGTCATCCGCGATCCCGCCGGCGTGGAAGGCAGAGGCGAGGCGCCCGGACTGGGGCTGCTGCCGGTGGAGGTCACCTTTGCCGGCGAGAAGGTGACGCAGCAAGCCGTGGCGCGGCCGCTGGGCCGCTGGCCCTGGTTGCCCGGCGATGAGCCGTTGACCGGCTACGAGATCCATGCCGGCCGGGCCGAGACGCCCGCGCCCTTGCTGGAGCTGTCCCGGCCGGACGGCAGCCGCGCCTTCGACGGCGCCGCTACGCCGGATGGTCGCATCTGGGGCACGCACCTGCACGGCCTGTTCCACAACGACGCGTTCCGCCGCGCCTGGCTGAGCAGCCTGGGCTGGCGGCCGTCCGGCCCGGCCGTGCCCTACCTGGCGCGCAAGGCCGCGGCCTATGATCGCCTGGCCGACGCGCTGGAGGCCGCGCTGGATATGAGGCGGCTGGATGCGATCATCGGCCTGTGACCCGCTGCCGGACACTCGGCAATGTCGCATTTCCCGCCGCGGCCCGCCCGACCGTAAACGGATCGGGCTACAATGTGGAAGCCCCGTGATGAAAGTTAAAGAATTAAACCGGTCATCGCGTTCGCCGGCGCGCTGTGCGTCACGCCTGACCGCCCGGCGATAAATCGACCGGGCTACCACGCGACGCCCCGTTAACGGGGCTAAAACCATGCCGGCGGGGCGCTCAGCCCGGTTTACCGGGCGCGGCCGGGTAGCCCGGACATGATGAACGTGAAGAATTTATTTCGGTAATGGACGATGCGTCCCGTTGCTGACGCCCGCACGACCATAAATGGCTCGTGCTACCGAGCAGCGCCCCGTCAACGGGGCTAGCTCCGACGCCGACGCACTGGCCAGCCCGGTTCACCGGGCGCTGCTGGGTAGCCCGGACGATTTATCGCCGGGCGGGCGTATGGGACGCACAGCGCGCGGGCGAAGACAATTACCGGTTTAATTTTTCAACATTCAT
>JBBIKA010000314.1:0-3294 GCA_037445695.1 Chloroflexota bacterium | reverse complement strand
GGGGGGGGCCCCCCCCCCCGCCGCAAAACCCTTTTTTCCTACCCCTCCCCTCTCCTGCCGCCGTCAGGCGGGCGGGAGAGGGGAGGGGCAAGGGGAGGGGTGAGGGTGATGACCGGCAACAGGTCTACTGGCAACCTCAGCTTGATGCCAATGGGGTCAGGGGGTGAGGGCCCGCTCCCAAGGCGCAATTCGCGGGATAACGGTGAACAGTTACCCCGGAGAGCCAGATTTGCATATTTGGCGCCTTTGCACTATATTGGTTTCTTGATCGGTTCTGAAGGCTCCGTGCGCCTGTTGCACTTATTTTGTATATCAGTAGCATCTGCACTCAGAGCAAACAGGACCGATGCCGATGATACAATCAAATATCTCTCGTCTGTTACCCGCGCTGGTCGGCGGGCTTATTCTGCTGCTGGCTTCCTCGTCTGGCGCTTTTGCCCAGGAAGCGACGCCGGCGGCTGTCGGGATTGACGTGGTCATGGTGTTGGACGATTCGGGGAGCATGGCGACCTGCTGGCCATGGTCCGATTCGCCGCGGCGCGATAACTGTCGTCCCTCCGAAAATCCTCCCAGCGATCCGCACGATCTGCGTTACAGCGCGGCGCGCCTGCTGATGCAACTGGCCGGCGACGAGGACCGCGTTGCGATCGTGCGCTTCAACGCCGAAACCCAAGACCTCATCGGCCGGCTGCAGCCGCTCGGCGGCCGCAACGGCCGCCAGGCCCTCCTCGCCGCGGTTCAACCTCCCGACGATTACACGCGCGCCGGCGGCTATACCCGCATTGACCTGGGCCTGGGCCGGGCCGTGCAAATCTTGAAGACCGCCGCCGGCCCGCCGCGCCCGCGCTACGTGATCCTCCTCACCGACGGCGTCCCCACCCAGGAAGGCCCCCGCTCCCAAGACCAGGCCATCCAGCAATCGGTGGCCGAACTGGATCAGCTCGGCGCCTCCGTGTTCCCGATATTCCTCTGCAACGACAAGGCCGGATGCCCGGACGATAGCTTCGTCAAACGCACGATGGGCAAAGTCCCCGACAAAGCCAGGACGGCCCAGGAATTGCTGCAGGTGTTCAGCGCGGTCTTCGCCAGGATGAGGCCGGATCTGCACATCGTAGATCGGCGCAACGCGGCCGGCGACATCGAGTTCACCATCCGCGAGGGGCACGGCGCGCAGCAGTTGATCATCGTGGCGGAGAGCGGCGGCCTCGTTGCGCTGAAGCGCAACGGGAACCCCGAAACGGTCTCGCGAGCCTTCCAGGACCCCAACATCCTGATGAACATCGTGGAGGCCAACAAGCTGGCGCCGGGGGCGTGGACGATGACGACGAAGGGCGACAGCAGCTTCATCGTCGCCCAGACGGCCACCGTGCCCGAACTGGTCTATCCGCCGCCGGCGCTGGCCGGCAGCGCCGCCGCGCCGCACTATGCGCCGGCCGGCAAGCCGGTGCTGATCATGGCCAGGGTTTCTGGGCCCGGCAGCGGCGAGCTGCTCCGGATGAACGACGCCGCTCCCCTGGAGCCTCTGGCGCCGGGCGATCCCCTGCGCTGGGCCATGTTGCCGGGGCCGGCCGACCTCACCCTGCAGGTGGGCGAGGATGCCGGGCCTCTCCAGATCCGGCGTTCGTTTCGCATCGAAACGCGCGGCGACCTGCCGACCGCGTTGGCGCTGGCCCCGGCGGCCGACGCCACGTGCCTGCCCGACGAACCTTGCCCGCTGAAAGCCGGCTTCGGTCCCGGCGCCGAGGTCTCCGACCTGCAGGGCATGGTTTACGTTCGGGATGAAACCCAGGGCCGGCTGGTCTACTCCGCGGCGCTGACCTGCGCCGGCCGCGAGTGCGCCGATCCGGGCCAGGCCTTCAAGCGCGAGAGCGGCCACACCTACACCCTCCGCTTCCTGTTGCAGGGCCGCGCCAATGGCGTGCAGTTCGGCGACTGGGCAGAAAGCGTGCTGGCGATCGCGCCGGCGGTCTACCTGCGGGGATTGCCGCCGATCCTGAACTTGAAGACGCAGCCGGCCGGCGGCTGGCCGATCACGGTCGTCGCGGGGACGGTCGAGGAACTGGGCCAGTTGTGGGCGACGGTCGCGCTCACCCGCACCAACGATAACATGCCCGTCTCCGACGTGCAGGTCAACTTCACCGCCAGGATCAGCGGGGCCGGCGAGCAGCCGGCGTCTCTGGAGATCGTATTGCCGCCGGGGCTGCGGCCCGGCGTCTACGAGGGGCTGCTCCGCTTTGCGACCGACAAGCCGGCCGCCGGCCGGTCGGTTCGCCTGCCGACGCCGATCCCGGTGAGCTTGAATCTGCCGCGGCCGGCCGCGCAGATCGCCGCCGCTGCCGTTGACTTCGGCGCGGTCACCTTCGACACCTCCCCCAACTTCCGCGTCAACGAAACGGTCTACGTGTCGGCGACGTTCGACGACGCGCCCTTCAATCTGAAAGCGGAAATGCTCGCCAGCTCGTGCTCCGGGTTGGAGCTGGTCGTCGGGCCGACCGAGGCGCATGGCGCGGGCTACCGGCTGCCGTTGACATTGCGCAGCGCCGGCCCGGTTGCGCCGCAGACCTGTTCGGGAACATTCGCGTTGCGCGGGCCGTCCGAAGATTACGCCGTCAACGCGGAGACGCCCCTGGCGTGGCGACTGGTGATCCCGGAGGTCGAATGGGAGATCCTGGGCGTCCGGCGGGGCGGCGTCGGCGCGCCTGAGGCCGCGCTGGGCGACCTGGGCCGGGCCGGCGAGCGCGGCGGCGCCACGTTGGTGGTGCGCTACACGGGCAAGCCGCCGTTCACCCTGCAACTGGCCGACCTGCAGGCTGCGACCGAACAGGCCAACGTCGCGATCGGCAGGGACGAGCTCGATCTGGTCGCTGCGCCGGCCGTGCAACAGGCCGGCGCCCCCGACGAATATCACGTGGCGATCGAGCTCGTCGCGCGTCGGTCGCTGCCCCACAGCTCTGCCCTGGCCCGTTGGCTATCGGGCACCGACTACACCGGCGCCCTGAAGCTGCAGGTGGCCGGCCTGCCGGCATCGCAGACCCAGGAGGTCCGCCTCCGCCTGCACAATCCGAGTTTGTATCAACGGTATGTTCAGCCCTTCTATCGGTTATGGTGGCCCGGCATCGTGACCATTCCGCTCTCGATCATCATTCCGCTGCTGCTGCTCGTCTTGATTTGGAAGCGCAGCAAAGATGCCAGCATCGAACGGTTGATGCGGCGCAGCGGTCAGGCCGCGTGGGGGGCGTCGCCGGCCGCGGCAGCCGCCTCGCCGCGGCCGGCGGCCAGATCGGCCGGCCAGAG
>JBBIKA010000313.1:0-3300 GCA_037445695.1 Chloroflexota bacterium | reverse complement strand
TTTTCCTACCCCTCCCCTCTCCCGCCGCCGTCAGGCGAGCGGGAGAGGGGAGGGGCAAGGGGAGGGGTGAGGGTGATGACCGGCAGCAGGCCTATTGGCAACCTTGGCTTGATGCCAATGGTTATTCTCCCCCTTCCCTCGCAGGGAAGGGGGCCGGGGGGTTAGGTCGCCCTCATCCTCTCTTAAGTTGACACATATGGGGGAGAGGGGTCGGCCGCGGAGATCCCCTATTTCAGCCACCCGTGCCTGATCAACCACGCGCGCAGTTGTTCGGTCGTGGGCTCGGTGATCACGCTCCCGCGATCGATGCCGCACGGGCCGCGGCCGGCCGGCAAAGGGGCCGGCGGCTCGATGGGCTCGAAGCCGTCGCCGTCCGCAACCACCAGGGTCGGCACACTCTCGAAGCCGGTCAGCGCCCGCACGCGGGCGGCTGCGGCGGGATCGCGGCTGATGTTGACGTAGCGCGCCGGCACGCCCCACTCGGCCAACGCCTCCTGTACCTGTCGGCAATCGGGACACCAGGGAGTGATGTAAACCACAAGTGATTTGACCATGCCCATCTTCCTCCCGTTCGCTACGATTGCGCCTGGTCCGTGGCCTCGTTGGCCGGCTCTACGGTGCTGGGCGCTTCCTGCGGTTGCTCCTTGAGCAAGGCGTAGATGTCCACCGGCGCTTCCGGGGTCGCGGCGGCCGGCTGTGCGCTCGCGGCGGCCGGCTGTGCATCGGTCACGGCCGGCTGTGCGCCCGCGGCAGCCGGCGCTTCAGGGATGGCGCTGACGCCGGCCCGCGGCAACGCCGGAATCAGCAACACGACGCCCGCGATCACCAGGCCGGCCGGCCACCAGAAAGCCAGCCAACCCGGCAGGGGAAACGCGCCTGCCAGCATCGCCAGGCCGATCAAGAGAAAGGCGACTGCCGGAAGGCCGGCCCAACCCGTATCTTGCTGTCCCAAGCGCAGCAGATAGAGCAGGCCGAAGACCACGCCCAGGCCCAACACGAAGCATCCCAGCCAGGCGGCCGGCGTGAGCCTGGCCTGCACGCCCGTGAGCGCGCTCAACACCGTGAGGATGCCTGCCGGCAGAATGGCCCACCAGTGATTATCGTGCGTGAGCAGCACGGCCCAGAAGCCGAGCGCCACCCCGAACAGCACCGCGGCCGCCTGCCACTCGCCCAGGCCGATCTTCTGCCAGGCCAGGATGAGCAAAACACCGATCGTCAAAAGCGGAAAGCCGGCGATCGGCCGCCACACGCGCTCCCGATCGAGCAGATACCAGGCCAGAAAGCCGGCGCCCATGACCGCAAAGACGCCGCCCCAGATCGCATCGCCGAAATCACGCAAGATGCCGAAGTTTTTAAGCAGGAGAAAAGCGCCCGCGATCAGGAACGAAAGAGCCCACAGCAACGGATGGCTACGAATTCTCATGATCTCCTCTCGGGACAGACGCAGACGGATCGGCGGACAAGGGTTCCGGCTTCGTTGGCCCTGCAGCCGACTGCTCCGCCGGCCGGGCCTCGGCCGGGGCATCCCAGCCCACGCGGGCCGCCAGCCGCCACGCCGAGAGCCATTGCCAGGCGAAAGAGATGCCCAGCAGGATCCACAAGCCACGTTCCCATCCGCGGCCGGCGCTCCACGCCAGGCTGATACAAAACAACACAAACCCTGCCGAAACGGGCGCCTGGACGCGCGGCCACTCCAGCATGTGGCGCAGCTTTACCCCGCGCATAGCCGCCCACCAGCGGGCATGGCTCCAGGCGGCCACCACAATGCTCAGGCCCACGATCCACAGGGCGTTGCGCGCCACACCGGGCCAGTCAATTAGTTCCATACAGTTATTTCAAATAGCCTCGCTCCCTCAACCAGGCCACGGCTGCTGTCAGGTCGGGCTCGAACACGACATCTGCGCGGGCGCGCAGCAGCTCTGACTTGGGGTTGACGGCAATGCGCACGCCGGCGCAGTCGAACAGCTCCAGGTCGCCGCGCGTATCGCCGGCGGCCAGCGTCTCCTCAACCGGAATGCCCAGTCGCGCCATCAGGTTGCGGGCGAAGGCCGCCTTGCCACCTTCGGGCACGTGATGGATCGAGCCGCCATCGAGCATACCATCGCGCACCGTCAGCTCGTTGGCCAGCGCATAGTCGAGCCCGAACTCGGCCACGATCGGATCGGTGTTGAGGGTGAAGCCCGCGCTCACCAGCGCGACGATCACGCCGCCACGCTTGAGCGCGCGCAACAATTCCGCCGCGCCGGGCAGATAGGGATTCTGCGCCAACAGCTCGCGAATACGAGCTACCGGCTGGCCGGCCCACAGCGCCACATCGCGGCGCAACCATTCGCCGTAGCTGATCTTGCCGGCCAGCGCCAGCTCGCGATGCGCCGCGGCCAGATGCAGCACGCCCAATCGCTCATGCAGATACTGATAAGGCGATTCGGCGCGCTTCAACGTGCCGTCCACGTCAAGCACCGCGAGACGAATCATCGGCGTGCGCGCCCCAAGTCGAATGGCCTCAGACCTCTTCTTCCTCTTCGTCCGCCTCTTCGGGTTCCCATTCGCTGACCATCCAGGCGCTGGCGACGATGACCTGTTGCGTCTGGTTGTCCTTGCCGAAGGCGAGCGCCAGGCCGCCTTCCTCATCTGCCTGATCGAAGTCCAGCAGTTGCAGCTCATCGTCCGACAGTCGGCCGATCACGTCGTAGATGGCATCCAGGCCGGTGACGGCCTCGCCATTGGGATCGGGGTACACCGACGCGACGTAGAGCTCGAGCGCCGTGCCGCCATCGAAGAGCAGATCTACATCGAAGAACGAACGATTTTCGGGAGCGATCGGCCCCTCGGCCTCGTCGTCGCCAAGGGAAGTCTCCCACAATTCCAGGCCGACCACCGGCACGCCGATCAGCTCGGCGAGCTCGGCTTCCCGATCCTCGTCCAAGCTGGTGTAGAACTCCTCTGCTTCATCTCCGGGCTCGAAGATGTCCAGTACTTCTTCCTTGCCGTTATTGCTCATGACAGGCTCCTGTTTCTGATTGACCCAATGATCCGGTCAAAGTGCCGCAAGGCGCACATGAACTCAGCCAGGAGCATGTCCTGGGCACGATTCACGGAGTCTCCGCGGTTCATTGACTATTGAATTATTATACCACGGAATAACCCAGATGCGAATTTTACGTGCCAGGCACTTCGGAAGTGCCTGGCACGTAGGGGGAAGAAAAAGGGGGGTTGGGGGCGGGGGAGGCGCGGGCCCCCCCCCGGGGGGTAGCGCGGGCGCGTTGTTGGGGGGGGCCCGGTAAGATCCCGCAGGAGTGG
>JBBIKA010000312.1:0-3336 GCA_037445695.1 Chloroflexota bacterium | reverse complement strand
GCGGGGGCCGGGGGGTGAGAGAGGTAAGGCGGCCGAAAAAGTGAATTCTTGGCTAACAAAGCAGTAGGAAGTTGGGGATTAGGGATTAGAAAAGGGAGGGGCCGGGGTTGGGCACTGCCAGCCCTGCCCAACTCCGGCCCCGTGTGCTCCCACTTTAGCGCGGCGCGCCTCCAAGAACAGTGATTTTGCCTACACTGTTACAACACGCGCAAAACCACCCCGATCACGAAGACCAGGCTTAACCCCGCCAGCGCGAGGCCATCGGCCCGGCGAAACCGCAGCGGCCGGAACGTGGATCGCCGCACCCCCGTCGCGCCGACCGCGCGCGCTTCCAGCGCCCAGCCCAGGTGTTCGCTGTGGCGCAACGCGCTGATGATCATCGCCACCAGCACCGGTTGATAGGCCTGCAGCCGGCCGCGGAAGCTCTTCTGCTCCAGGTCGAGGCCGCGCGCCTGTTGTGCGTCGCGCACTTGCTCGAACAACGAGGCAAAGAGAGGCAGGTAGCGCAGCGCCAGCGCCAGGGTCAAGCCCCATTCATAGGGCACACCGAGCGCCACAAAGCCGCGCACGATGCTCGCCTGGTCGGTCGTGAAGAGCCAAAGGAACACGATCAGCGCCAGGGCCAGCAGGCGCAGCGCCAACAGCGCGCCGCGGGCCAACGCCGCGGCCGTCACGATGAAGGGCCCGGCCGCGATCAGAATCGGGCCGGTCCCCGCGCCGAAAAGCGCGGTCAAGCCAAACACTATGACCATCAGCGGCGCGATCACGCGCAGCACGCCGACGACGCGGGCTGCCGGGATGCGCGCCCACCCGAGAGCGAGCACACACACGCCGATCACCGCCAGCACCACCTCAAGCCGCGGCCACAGAAAAGTCAAACAGGTGGCCTCGACCACGAAGGCCAGCTTGACCCGCGGATCGAGCCGGTGAATGGCCGTATTGCGGGGCTGATAGAGATCAAAGCTGGCTGCCATCGGCGCCTCGCACTTCCGAAACGGCCCGCTCGGCCTTGCCCGACTTGCGCCGACACGCCTGCACGCGCGCTTGCCAGACAGCGGCAAACTCGGCCAGGGTCAACACGTGCGGCGTCATGCCGTGCTTGGCCAGCCGCTGCGCCAGCCGCGTGACGGCCGGCAGGGCCAACCCCGCCCGCTCCAGCACATCGGGCCGGCCGAAGAGATCGGCCGGCGTGCCATCGAAGATGATGGTGCCGTCGAGCAACACGATCGCCCGGCGCGCGTATTCGGCCACCAGGCGCATGTCGTGGGTGATCAGGATCACCGTGCGGCCCAACGCATGGAAATCGGCCACGACCTCCATGAATTCCTGCTGGCTGCGCCAATCGAGGCCGCCGGTAGGCTCATCCAGGATCAGCGTCATCGGCTGGGTAGCAAGCACCGCGGCCAACGCCACCTGGCGGCGCTGGCCATAGCCGAGCAGCGCCGGAGGTAGATCGGCGTAGGGAATCAAGCGAAAGCGATCGAGCGCCTCGGCCACGCGCTGGGCCGCCAGCGGGGCCGGCAGATCCTGGATGCGCGGCCCGAAGGCGATCTCCTCCGCCACGGTCGGCGCGAAGATCTGGTGATCGGGATTCTGAAACGCGTAGCCGATCGAACGGGCAAGGAGCGCTACCCGCGTCGTCCGCGTGTCGTGCTGTTCCACCAACACCTTCCCCTGGGTCGGCTTGAGGAGACCGTTGAAGTGCTTTGCCAGGGTCGTCTTGCCCGAACCGTTCGGCCCCAACAGGGCGATGAACTCGCCGGGGTAGATGTCCAGGTTGATGTTCCGCAACGCCACCGTGCCGTCGGGATAAACGTGCGACAGATCGCGCACCACGATCTGCGGCTCGTCGGCCAACGAACGGGGCCGACCGGCCGCAGACGGCGTGGGCCGACGGGCCAGCTTTTCCATGTGCAGCTTGCGCGCCTGATGTCGAAGCTCCCGATAGGCATCGACCAGCTCGACGAAGCGATGCGGCCGGCCGGTGCGCCGCGTGAGGAGATGCCCCAGCTCGGCCATCTGCGGCACGCCGATGCCCCATTCCTGGAGCCGGGCCACCTGTTCGAAGACCTCGCGCGGGGGCCCGTCCAGGCCGATCTGACCCTGGTGCAGGACGATCACCCGATCGGCAAAGCGCGCGATCCGCTCCAGCTCTTGCGTCGCCATCACGATGGTGATCTCGTGCCGCTCGCGCAGTTCGGCCAACACCTGGAACACCGCGGCCTTGCCCGCCGGATCGAGGCTGGCGGTCGGCTCGTCGAGCACAAGCACCTGCGGCCGCATCGCCAGCATGGCCGCGATGGCCACGCGCTGCTTCTCGCCGCCGGAAAGCAACTGCGTCGAACGCCGGCGATAGTCGCTCAGGCCGACGGCCGCCAGCGCCCACGTCACCCGCTCCTCGATCTCGGCCGGCGCGATCCCCAGGTTCTCGCAGCCGAACGCCACCTCGTCTTCCACATGCATCTGGACGATCTGGCTTTCGGGGTCCTGGAAGACCAGGCCGACCGCGCGCGCCAGGTCGGGCACGGTGTGCTGTTTGGTGTTCTGGCCGAGGACCGTCACCTCGCCGCGGAAGATGCCGCCGGTGACATGGGGCACCAGGCCGTTGAGCGCCATGCAGAAAGTGGTCTTCCCGGCGCCAACGCGGCCGAGCAGCGCCACGAACTCCCCGCGCGCCACCTGAAGCCGGATGCCCCTCAGGACCGGAACGGCCTCAACCCCCTCGCGGAGCGGAGGATAGGCGTAGTACAGATCACGGATGATGATATCGGTCGGCACAGAGGGTGGCCGTCACTCCGTCCAGGTGCGACGTTGACCCAGCCGATCAATCGGCGGATAGGCCTGGCGCACGGCGAACACCAGCGGGATGCCCACGAGCGCGCCGACGATGGCCTGCAGCGCGTTCGACGGCACCTCGGCAATCGCGGCCGGCCAACCGGTCAGGAGCAGCCCTTCGCCGAGCAGATAGCCGGCGATCATCACGACCGCGCCGGCCAGCCAGGCCAGGATCATCGGCGCCGGCGCCTTGCGGCCGCGGCCGAGCCAGCCGATGACCAGCCCCTCCAGGCCATGCGCCACCAGGCTCAGCGGCGCGAACTGCGCGTAGCCACCCAACAGATCGGCCAGGGCCGCGCCGATCCCGCCGGCCGCCAGCCCCACCCACGGCCCGAAGATCAGGCCGGTGAACGTGATCGCCACGTCCGACAGATTGACATAGCCCTGCGTGGCCGGGATCGGAACCCGTACCAGCAAGGTGAAGATGGTCGTCAGCGCGATCAACAGCGCCGCCAACGCAACCGTGCCAGGAGAAAGACGACGATTCATATAAATACCCCC
>JBBIKA010000311.1:0-3347 GCA_037445695.1 Chloroflexota bacterium | reverse complement strand
GTCGCCGCTTCGCCATCGCCGCGCCGAAACTGCAACCGAAAGCGGCGCCGAAGCGCCGCAATCCAAAAACGCTTTCACAAGGAGGTGAAACGTGACTACAAAAGAAATGTTGCGCGCCCGATTGCGCCTTCCGGCCGATCGGCTGGAGCCCATCAACGCGCTGCTCCTCGACCCGCATAGCCGCGTGATCAACGACCTGTTGGACGTGGTGGCGAAATACGGCACGCCGGAGGAGATCAATCGCCAGGCGGCCGAGGCGCGGCGCCTGGATTACCTGATGTTGCGCCTGGCCGAGCATAACTGCCGCTATCTGGACGACATCGAATGGCTGATCCGCCAGCGCGACGCCGGCGCGTTCATCTCGGTGGCCGACTATCGGCGTCAGGTGTTGGGGCCGCGGGCCGACGCCTTGGCTTTTCGCGACGACTTCGCGGTCACCCTGGAGATCAGCGCGGCGCAATACTTCCCCTGGCTGATCGCCGAGGCGCAGCAGGCCATCGCCAACCGCGAACTGATGCCCGGCCGCTTCATCCGCGTGCGCAAGATGCGCGAGTCGGAGGCCGATTGCGGCGACCTGCTGGCGTTTGCAGCCGCGATGCAGGTCATGGGCGCGTCTTATGTCGAGACGCTGGACACCAAGGGCACGGATGGTTCCAACATCCACCTGGGCGGCCCGACGACGATCACCGGCTACTTCGGCGGGATCGGCCAGCCCAACGACCACGTGCTGAAATGGGTGGACGAGTATCTGTACTATTACACCCGCTACGGCGTGCGCCAGGTGCTCAACATCAACCCGGGCACGGTGTTAGCGGGCTACCTGCTCCACAGGCTGGGCGTGGACATCGAGTTCAAGATCTCGGTCTTCATGGGGAACGACAATCCCTATGCCGTCCTGTGGACGCTGCTGGCGGCCAAACTCTTTGCGCGCGCAGACGGCACCTGTCCGCTCGTCGGCTTCAATCTGAGCAACTCGGTCAACAACGAGACCATCGAGATCACCGCCGAGGTGCGCCGGGCGCTTGGCCTCGAAGAGCTGGTGCGCATCGAGCATCACATCACCGAGGCGTACAAGGGCGTGGTGATCCAGCCCTACAATCGCCGGGCCGAGCTGATCGAGATCGCCGGCCGCGTGCCCAACATCTCGGCCAAGCACGAAGGGAGCGATCCCGAGATCGAAGCGACGCGCGAACACCCGTCCGATGTCTTCGACTATTTCCGGGCCAAGGACGAGATCGAGGCCGCGGGCGACATGCCGGCGCTGCTGCGCAACTACCTGGACAAACATGAGGCGCTCAACCGCACGGCCCGCGCGCTGACGGAACACGGGCTGAGCTTCGTGGCGGCACGCGAGCTGCATCATCGGCACTGATCTGTCCCGCGGCGTTCGTAGCGCTGGACCGAAGAACCAGGAAAGGATCATATGCTCTACCCCCAGCAAAACGACGTTCGTAACCTGCTGGACCTCTCCGGCTTGTGGGCCTTCCGGCCCGATCCGCATGAAAGCGGCGTTCGCGACGGCTGGTTCAAGGCGTTGCCCGCACCGCGCACGATCGCCGTGCCCGCAAGCTGGAACGAACAGTTCGGCGACCTGCGCGACTACCTGGATCTGGCGTGGTACAGCCGCGAGTTCTACGTGCCGTCCGGCTGGCGCGGACAGCGCGTCTTCCTGCGCGTCGGTTCGGCCAACTACGCGGCCCAGGTATGGGTCAACGCCGCCTTCGTCGGCGAACATCAGGGCGGCCACCTGCCCTTTGCCTTCGACATCACCGATCTGCTCATGTGGGATCGGCCCAACGTGGTCGCCATCCTGGTGGACGCCCGCTTGACCGCCCGGCGCGTGCCGCCGGGCAACATCCAAACCGGCATCGGCGGCTTCCTGCGCAGCTATCCCAACGCCAGCTTCGACTTCTTCCCCTATGCCGGCATCCACCGGCCGGTGCTCCTCTACGCCGTGCCGGCCGCGCACATCGCCGATGTGACGGTCGTGACGACGTTGGACGGCGCCGATGGGATCGTGACCGTGCGCGTCGCCCAGGCCGGCGGTGATCTGCCCGGCAAGATCGTCTTGCCGGGCGACAACGCCGATCTGGAAGCGCCCCTCGCCTTCCGCGACGGCGCGGCCGAGGCCACGCTGCGCGTCCCGCACGCCCGCCTCTGGGGGCCGGACGACCCCTACCTCTATCGCCTCACGGTGACGCTGGAAGAGGCCGGCCGCGCGGCCGACCGCTATGCGCTCGACATCGGCATCCGCACGATCGCGGTGGACGGCGACCGGCTGCTCCTCAACGGCCGGCCGATCTTCCTCAAAGGCTTCGGCAAGCACGAGGACTTTCCGGTGCACGGCCGCGGGCTCAACCTGCCGCTGATCGTCAAGGACGCGGGCCTGCTCAAATGGATCGGCGCCAACTCGTATCGCACGTCGCACTACCCCTATGCCGAAGAAGCGATGCTGATGGCCGACCGGGAAGGCTTCCTGATCGTGGACGAGACGCCGGCGGTCGGGCTCTTCTTCGACGACGGCGAGGAGGGGATCGCGGCCCGGCTGGCGCAGTGCAAACAGCAAATCGCCGAACTGATCGCCCGCGACAAGAACCATCCGAGCGTCATCATGTGGAGCATCGCCAACGAGCCGATCGTCAGCCAGGGCGGGATGGCCGCGGCAATGGGCGGGCCGAGCACCCTGCACGCAGCGGCCGGACCGTTCTTCACCGAGCTGTTCGAGCTGGTGCGCCGGCTCGATCCCACCCGGCTGGTCACGGTCGAGGCGCCGATCGCCTCCGGCTATGTGGACTGGCTGACCCTCTGCGACGTGTTGTGCATCCACCGCTACACCGGCTGGTACACGCTGAGCGGCCAACCGGAGGTCGCACTGAAGGCACTGGCGCAGGACCTGGATCAGCTCTACGCGCAGTACCACAAGCCGATCGCCATCACCGAGTTCGGCGCCGACACGCTCGCGGGCGCCCACAGCGAACCGGCCGAGATGTGGACCGAAGAATACCAGGCGGAGATGTTGGCCGGCTATCTGGACGTCGCCGCGACGCGGCCCTATGTGGTCGGAATGCACGTCTGGAATTTCGCGGACTTCAAGACGGGCCAGAGCATCCTGCGCGCCGGCGGCCTGAACCGCAAAGGGGTCTTCACCCGCGACCGCCAGCCCAAGATGGCCGCCCATCTGTTGCGCCAACGCTGGCAATCCAGCGCACAGGCGTAACGCGCGCGATTGCGCGATTCAAAAATCGGCGTATTCGAATATTTCCGGATCATATCGCAGAAAGGAGCCTCTATCTATGCCACGACCCGTCACACTCTTCACCGGCCAATGGGCCGACCTGCCGTTCGAG
>JBBIKA010000310.1:0-3384 GCA_037445695.1 Chloroflexota bacterium | reverse complement strand
GTGACGCACAGCGCGCCGGCGAACGCGATGACCGGTTTAATTCTTTAACTTTCATGAAAGTGCCTGGCACGTGAGCGCTGCTCATTTTCATCGCGCGCTGTGTGCTGCCGCACATGAGCAACTGACTTTTGGCTTGCGGGGACACGTCTCCGCTTGGCAAGCGGCGCCGAGCGCCGCAATTCCCAAAACAGGTGGGGCTATGTTGATCGAGTTTACCTTGAACCACAAACCCGTGACGGTGGACGCGCCGCCCGACATCACGCTGTTGACGCTGTTGCGGGATTATCTGGGCCTGACCGGCACCAAGGATGGCTGCTCGGTCGGCGAATGCGGCGCGTGCGCGGTGATCATGGATGGCCGGCTGGTGAACAGTTGCCTGGTGCTGGCGCCGCAGGCCGCCGGACGCGAGGTCATCACCATCGAGGGGATCCACGCGGCCGACGGCGGCCCCAACGATATGCAAGAGAACTTCATCGCTTACGGCGCGGTGCAATGCGGCATCTGCATCCCGGGCATGGTGATGGCCGGCGAAGCGCTGCTGCTGCACAACCCATACCCCACTCGAAGCGAGATCAGGGAAGCCCTGGCCGGCAACCTCTGCCGCTGCACGGGCTATCAGCAGATCGTGGACGCAATTGAAGCAACGGCAAAGGGGAGGCAAGGAAACAGGTAGACAAGGAAACAAATAGACAAGAAAACAGGTAGACAATAAAACAAGTAGATAAAGAAACAAGTAGACAAGGAAACAAGTAGACAAGGACTCCTTGTTTCCTTGTTTCCTTGTCTACTTGTCTACTTGTCTACTTATTTCCCCCAAAAGGAACCACGCATGACAGAACTCACGTACATCGGTAAACCGGCCCGCCGCGTCGACGCGCTGGAAAAGGTGATGGGCAAGGCCAAATACATCGCCGACCGCAAGCTGCCCGGCATGTTGCACGCCCGCTGTCTGCGCAGCGACATTCCGCACGGCCGCATCGTCAAGCTGGACGTCGCTCCGGCCCTGGCGGTGCCCGGCGTGCGCGCGGTGATCACCAGCGACGATTTCTTCGAGCATGGCCTGTACGGCTTCCCGGTCAAAGACAAGTACATGTTGGCCTATCAAAAGGTGCGCTATGTGGGCGAGGCCATTGCCGCGGTGGCCGCAGATACGCCCGAAGCCGCACAGGCCGGGGTCGCAGCCATCGTGTGCGAACTGGAGCCGCTCCCCGGCGTGTTCGACGTGGCGCACGCTCTCGACCCCGACGCGCCCCAGGTAGGCCCCGACCGACCGGACGGCCAGCATCCGAACTTCCTCGACAACCTGATCGTGCGCAAAGGGGATCCGCTGGCCGAGTGGGAAAAGTGCCCGTTCCGGCTGGAGGAGCATTACTCGGTAGTGCATCAGGAACATGCCTACATCGAGCCCGAAGGCGCGCTGGCCGTCCCCACGCGCGAGGGCGGTGTGGTGGTCTACGCGCCGAACCAAAGCCCCTTCGTCAATCACGGCAACCTGGCGCTGGTGCTGAACCTGCCTCACAACCTGGTGCGGGTGATCCAGCCGCCGGTGGGCGGCTCCTTCGGTGGCAAAGACGACCTGGTCTACGAGACCTCGGCGCAGGTGGCGAAGCTGGCGCTGATCACCGGCCGGCCGGTGCGCATGATCTTCGGCCGCGAAGAAAGCATGATCGCCTCTTACAAGCGCGACGCCATGCGCATGCACGTCTGGCTGGGGGCCGACCGCGACGGCACGCTGCGCGCCTGCAAGTTCGCGGGGCTGCTGGATTCCGGCGCGTACGCGTCCGAAAGCCCCTTCACCGGCTGGCGCGCCAGCATCCACGCCATGGGCGCGTATCGCTACGACGCCTGCCACGTGGACATCACCTGCGTATACACCAACAACGGCTACTGCGGCGCGTTTCGCGGCTTCGGCAACACCGAGGTGTGCGCGGCCATCGAACAGGCCATAGACGAGCTGGCCTACCAGGTCGGCATGGATCCCCTGGACTTCCGCCTCCAAAATTGTCTGCGCGTGGGCGATGAAACCCCCCATGGCCAGGTGCTCACCGAGTCGGTGGGATTGACGGAATGCCTGCAGACCGTCCGGCGCCTCAGCAACTGGGACCGCAAGCGCCGAGACTACGCGCACCAGACCGGCGAGATCCGCCGCGGCATCGGCGTGGCCGCGTTGTTCCACGGCACGTCGCTGGGCGCAGAAGGCCGCGATTACGCGGGTTGCACCATCAGCGTGCAGCCGGATTACTCGCTTGACCTCACTTCTGGGCTGACCGACTACGGCACCGGCTCGCGCACGGTGTTCACCCTCATCGCGGCCGAGGAGCTGGGCGTGCGGCCCGAACGCATCCACATGCAGCGCCCCGACACCGATACGGCCATCGAGTCCGGGCCGACGGTCGCCTCGCGTTCGACCATGTTGGGCGGCAACGCCACGCGCATCGCGGCCATGAACCTGCGCCAGACGCTCGACTACGCCGCGGCCGATCTGTTGGGTTGCGATCTGCACCAGTTGATCCGCGACGGCGAAGCTTACGTCGGCCCATCCGAAGAGCCGGTCTCGTGGGAAGAGGTCGTCCGCCATGCCCGCGCGATGGGGCTGGTGCTCTCGGCGCAGGGCCGATGGACCGCGCCCCGCATTCACTGGGATCACCACGCCGGCCGCGGGGTGCCCTACATGGCCTATCACTTCGCCGCGCAGGTGGCCGAGGTCGAGGTGGACATGCGCACCGGCCGTGTCCAGGTGATCGGCATCTGGGCCGCGCACGATCCGGGCCGCGTGATCTTCCCGCAGGGCGCCTACGGCCAGCTCTACGGCGGCATTGCCCAGGGCCTGGGCTACGCGCTGATGGAGCAGATCACTTATGTCAACGGATATCTCCAGGAAACCAATTTCGAGTCGTATCTCATCCCCACCGCGGTAGATGTGCCGGAGATCGTGGGCACATTCGTGGAGGCGCCCTTCTCGCACGGCCCCTACGGCGCCAAGAACATTGCCGAACCGGCCATGGTGCCCACCGCGCCGGCCATCCTGAACGCCATCTATCACGCCACCGGCCGCCGCATCCGCGACCTGCCGGCCAATCTGGAACGGGTGTTGTTGGGCCACGACCTGGCCAAGGACGGCTCGCCGCGCGCGTGCAAGGTGGGATTGAGAATTTAGGTCACTGCGAACCTCTTTGGTAGCCAAGGATCTATTTTCGGCCGCCGTACCTCTCTCGCCTCCCCGCCCCCCGCTCTCCCCTGAAAGGGGAGAGCGGGGGTGCTGAGGAAGGGGTTTGGGGGGGGGGGGGCCCCCCCCCCCCCCCCCCCCTTTTTTTATTTAACCGGCCATGAAGGCCACGCCCCCAACTCCCCGCGCCAGGGGGGGGGGTGTCCGGGGCGGGGGAT
>JBBIKA010000309.1:0-3425 GCA_037445695.1 Chloroflexota bacterium | reverse complement strand
CCACTGCATCCGGAATTGCCGAAATGCCTCTTGTCCCGCCAGAAGCTAGAGAACCGAATTACGGCAACTTGTCTGCTGAGGGGATTCAAGCTAAGATTGGGACATGAAGCGAACGATCCTGGTGGTAGACGACGATCACAAGATCGTAGACCTGGTGGCGCTTTACCTCAAGCGGGACGGCTATAACGTGCTCACCGCGCATGACGGTCGCGAGGCGCTGCAGGTGGCGCGCAACAAGCAGCCCGATCTGATCGTCCTCGACCTGCTCTTGCCCGAGCTGGACGGCACCGATGTGTGTCGTCTGCTGCGCGCAGAATCGCGCGTGCCGATCATCATGCTCACCGCGCGCAGCACCGACGAGGACAAGCTGCGCGGCCTCGACCTGGGCGCCGACGACTACCTGACCAAGCCGTTCAACCCGCGCGAGCTGATGGCGCGCATCCGCGCGGTCTTGCGCCGCACCTATCCGGCCGAAAATCCCGTTGAGGACTTGCAGTTCGGCGACCTCGTCATCAGCCTGGTGCGCCACGAGGTGCTCCTGGCCGGCCAGCCGGTCGCGCTCACGCCGACCGAGTTTCGCCTGCTGGAGACGCTGGCGCGCGAGCCCGGCCGGGCCTTCTCGCGCGCCGAGCTGCTGGATCGCGTCTTCGGCTTCGACTATGTGGGGGTAGAGCGCACCATTGACGTGCACATCATGAACTTGCGCCGGAAGATCGAGCCCGCGGGAGGCCGGCCGCGCTATATCGGCACGGTGCCGGGGGTGGGCTATCGCTTCGAGGGCCACGCCAAAGCGAGGAATCATGTGGCATAGCCTGCGCTTCCGTCTCCTGGCCGGCATCACGCTGGTCGTGATCATCGCCGTCGGAGTCACGGCGCTCGTCGCCAGCCAACGCACGGCCGGCGAGTTCCAGCGCTACGTCGCGGATCGCGGGCATATGCGTTACAGCCGCTTTGCCGGCGTCCTGATGCGGGCCTACGAGCAGGCCCAACTTTGGGACGATGTGCAGGTCGAGGTGGATCGGCTGGCGCAGATGAGCGGCCAGCGCGTGCTCGTCGCCGATATCCAGGGCCGCATCGTGAGCGATTCGGAGCGCACCTTGGTGGGCCGGACGGCCGGGGCCGAGTGGCAGCCCTCGGCCATGCTCGTCGCGCGCGGTCGGCCGGTCGGCTTTCTTTATATTGACCCGGTCACCGGCCCCTCGGCCGCCGACGTGGCATTCGTCTCGGCGATCAATCGCTCGGTGCTGTTGGCCGCGGTGATCGCCGGATTGGCCGCCGTGCTGGTGACGTTGGTGCTTTCGATGCGCATCTTGCGGCCGATCGAGCGCCTGACGCGGGCGGCCGAACGCCTGGAACAAGGCGACCTCACCGTGCGCGTGCCGGTGGATTCATCGGACGAGATCGGCCACCTGGCCCGCGCCTTCAACGCCATGGCCAGTAGCCTGGCGCAGCAGGAGCAGCTCCGTCGCAACATGGTGAGCGATGTGGCACACGAGCTGCGCACGCCCCTCACCAACCTGCGCGGCTACCTGGAAGCGGCCCGCGACGGCCTGCTGACGCCCGACGTCGACCTGGTGGCCAATCTCTACGAAGAAACGATGCTCCTCAGCCGGCTGGTGGCCGACCTGCAAGAGCTGGCCCAGGCCGAAGCCGGCCAGCTCAAGCTGGTCCGCCAGCCGTCCGACCTGGCGACGATCGTCAACCAGGCGGTGGCGATCTTGCGGCCCCAGGCCGATGCGAAGTCCCTGGATCTGCGCGTCGAACTGTCGGCCGATCTGCCCGCCGTCGAGGTGGATCCGGAACGCATCGGCCAGGTGTTGCGCAACCTGCTGAACAACGCCATCGCCCACACGCCCACCGGCGGCCGGATCTGGATTACGGCCCGCGTCGTCGGCCGGCAGGTGGCCGTCTCGGTACACGACACCGGCACAGGCATCAGCCCCGAGGACCTGCCTCACGTCTTTGAGCGCTTTTATCGGGCCGACAAATCGCGCGCCCGCCAGACGGGCGGCGCCGGGCTGGGGCTGGCGATCGTCAAGCAGTTGGTCCTGGCCCACGGCGGCCAGGTGTCGGCCGAGAGCGAGCCCGGCCGCGGTGCCACCTTCACCTTCACCATCCCCGTGGCGGCCTGAACCTCCCCGCCGCTCAGCGCGTCTCCGTTACCTTCTGCAAGCCGCGCGGCCGATCCACATCCAGGTCGCGCACGTGCGCCAGCGACATAGCGAAGAGTTGCCCCGGCACGATGCTGAGCAGCGGCGAAAGCCACTCGGGCACGGTGACCGGCAGGCGGAACGCGGTGCGCGCCTGAGCCAGCAGGCCGGCGTCGTCGCTGATGGCGATCACCTCCGCGCCGCGTGCCCGCACCGACTCGACGAAGGTGGCCATCTCGGTTAACATGCGGCCCGCGGGCGCAATGACGATGGTCGGGAACGCCTGTTCGATCAGCGCCACCGGTCCGTGCATGAAATCGGCGCTGCTGTACGGCTCGGCCACGACGTAGGTGAGCTCTTTGATCTTGAGCGCGGTCTCGAACGCGGTGGCGTAGTTGTAGCCGCGGCCGATCACCGCGCACACGCGCATGTAGCGATAGCGTTCGGCCTGCTGCAAGATCGCGGGGGCTAACGTCAGTCCGGCCTCCACCTGGCGCGGCACGCAGTCGAGCGCGCGGTGCATCTCGTCGTCGTCGGCCAGGGTGGCGCTCAACAGGGCAATGGCCGCCAGCTCGGCGGTGTAGGTCTTGGTGGCGGCCACCGCCTGCTCGGTCCCGGCATGGAGGGCGATGACGTGATTGGCCGCCCGGCCCAGGTCGGAGTCGGGGAAGTTCGTGATGGCCGCGGTCAGGGCGCCCTGGCGGCGGGCATCGGCCACCACCGACACGATGTCGGGGCTCTTCCCGCTCTGGCTGATGCCGATCACCAGCGCATCTTCGTAGCGCGGGGGGCGGCCATAGACCGTGTGCAGGCTCGGCGTCGCCAGCCCCACCGTCAGGCCGTTCACCGCGCCGAGCAGGTATTGCGCATACCGGCCGGCGTTGTCGCTGGTGCCGCGGCCGGCGATGACGCAGTGCGTGATGCGCCGGCGTTGCATATCGGCGACCAGCCGGCCGATCGCGGTCCGCTCGCGCTCCAGCAGCTCGGCCAGGACGGCCGGCTGTTCGTGGATCTCCCGGTAAAGATGAGTTGTCTCCAGCATAGCTCCTCTCTTGTGTTGTTCATCCCCGTCCCCGGCCCCTCCCACCTCTCCCCCGGCCCCTCCCCTACGAGGGGAGACCTCTCCCCCGGCCCCTCCCCTACGAGGGGAGGGGAGTAGGGGAGGGGCATGCCACGCCCCTACTCGCTGTTGCCGGTCATCATCCTCACCCCTCCCCTTGGGAAAAAAGGGGTTTTGCGGCGGGCGGCGCCCCCCCCCCCCCCCCAAAAAAAAAA
>JBBIKA010000308.1:0-3466 GCA_037445695.1 Chloroflexota bacterium | reverse complement strand
TTTTTTTTTTGGGGGGGGGGGGGGGGCGCCGCCCGCCGCAAAACCCCTTTTTTCCTACCCCTCCCCTCTCCGGCCGCCGTCAAGGCGAGCGGGAGAGGGGAGGGGCAAGGGGAGGGGTGAGGGTGATGACCGGCAACAGGCCTACTGGCAACCTTAGCTTGATGCCAATGGCCAAAATGCCCCTTTCAGATCACACGTCCAGGTTGCGCACCTTCTTGGCGTGGCTCTGGATGAAGCGCTTGCGCGGGGCCACCTCGTTGCCCATCAACATGTCGAAGGTGCGGTCGGCGGCCGCGGCGTCCTCGATCGTGACCTGGAGCAAGACGCGGTTCGCGGGATTCATGGTGGTCTCCCACAATTGCTCCGGGTTCATCTCGCCCAGGCCCTTGTAGCGCTGGATCGCGATCCCGTTCATCCCGCCCAGCTCCTGCACGATCCGATCCCGCTCCTCATCCGAATACGCGTAGCGCGCCTCCTTGCCCTTCCTGATCAGGTAGAGCGGCGGCTGCGCGATGTAGAGATGGCCGTTTTCGATGAGCTGCGGCATGTAGCGGAAGAACATGGTCAACAGCAGGGTGCGGATGTGGCTGCCGTCTACGTCGGCATCTGTCATGATCAGGATTCGGTGGTATCTCAAATTACTGAGATCTATCCCGTCCCCGATGCCGCTGCCTAACGCCTGCACCAGCGCCTGGATCTCCTTGTTGGCCAGCGCCTTGTCGAGCCGCGCCTTCTCCACGTTCAGGATCTTGCCCCGCAGCGGCAAGATCGCCTGGAAGCGCCGATCGCGGCCCTGCTTGGCCGAACCGCCCGCCGAGTCCCCCTCGACGATGTAGAGCTCGCACTTGCTCGGATCGCGCTCCGAGCAATCGGCTAGCTTGCCAGGGAGCGTCAGGCTCTCCAGCGCGCTCTTGCGGATCACCAGATCGCGCGCCTTGCGCGCGGCCTCGCGCGCCCGGCTCGAAGTCATGCATTTCTCGACGATCTTGCGCGCGTCGCGCGGGTTCTTCTCCATCCACTCCATCAACGCGTCGCCGACGACCGCCTCGACCTGTGTCCTGACCTTTTCGTTGAGCAGCTTGACCTTCGTCTGCGACTCGAACTGGGGATCGGGCAGCTTGACGCTGATGATGGCCGTGAGCCCCTCCCGCGTATCTTCGCCCGTGAACGAGGCGTCCCCTTCCTTGAGCAGGCCCTGGCGCCGCGCCCAATCGTTGATGGTGCGGGTGAGCGCCGCGCGCAGCCCGGTCAGATGGGTGCCGCCGTCGGGCGTGTTGATCGTGTTGGCAAAGGCAAAGACCGACTCGTTGAAGCCATCGTTGTACTGGATCGCCGCCTCGATCAGGTTCCCCTCGATCTCCTTTTCGACATAGATCGGCTCGTGCAAGACCGCGCGGTTCTTGTTGAGATAGCGCACGAAGCTGCGCACGCCGCCTTCGAAATAGAAGGTCATCCAGCGCGGGCCGTTGTCCGTGCGCTCATCCTTGAACTCGATGGTCAAGCCGCGATTGAGGAAGGCCATCTCGCGCAGGCGCTGCACCAGCGTCTCGAAGCGAAAGTTCGTATCCTCGAAGATGGTTTTGTCGGGCAGGAAGGTGGTGCGGGTGCCGGTCGAGCCATCCTTGACCTCGCCCACCATCATCACATCGCTCTCCGGCACCCCGCGCTGGTAGCGTTGCCGATAGATCTTGCCCTCCTGGCGCACCTCCACTTCCAGCCATTCGGAGAGGGCATTCACGGCCGAGACGCCGACCCCGTGAAGGCCGCCGGAAACCTTGTACGCACCGCTGCCGAACTTGCCGCCGGCGTGCAACCGGGTCATCACGGTCTCCAGCGCGGAACGGCCGGTTTGTTTGTGGATCCCCACCGGAATGCCGCGGCCCCAGTCCTGCACCGTCACGCTGCCGTCTTTGTGGATGGTGATGGCGATGCGGTCGCAGTAGCCGGCCATGGCCTCGTCTATCGAATTGTCCACGACCTCGTACACCATGTGATGCAGAGCCTTGACGTCCGTGCCGCCGATGTACATGCCCGGCCGGCGCCGCACCGCCTCCAGCCCCTCCAGCACCTGGATGTCGTCGGCTGTATAGTGATTGGGTCGTGTGTCTTGTTCAGCCACCATACTGTCTCCGCAAAGTTGGATCAACCTTCTTCTTTGTGAGTGGGTTGTTGGTCGGCGGCCGCCGCCCTGGTCTGAGCCGTTAGCCAGCGTTGACGCAACGCGGCGTAATAGGCGAACACCGCCAACAACATGGCCGTGCCCAGATAGGCATTGCCGGCCATGGCCGCCACCGCGCCGGCCGCATTCTGGCCGATGATGCCCCAAACGGCCCGAAAACCGAGCATCAGCAGGTTGATGAGAGCGATCAGCCCGGCGGTGGCCAACACGCGGCCGCGCACCAGCAGCGCGGCCTGCAACATGCTTCGCCATACCGGCTGCCGCTCGCACAACAGGCCTTCGCTGGTGAAGTAGAGCGACAACAGCATCCAGAGCATGATCCACAACGTGATGCCGCCGATGATGGCGAACAACGTGCCGGCCAGCGTACTGCCGGAGAGCATCAGGAGCACGAGGGTCGCGCCCAGCGGCAGGCGCAACACGAACAGCAGGATGTCGAGAAAAAGACAAAAGCCCATCAGTTGCAGCCATTGCGCCACAAACGGCCCTCGACAATCCTTTGCTGCTTCCCCGGCCGTTGACGGCCCGACCGCAACCGCAGCCGTCGCCCACCGCAACCAGAGCACGGCAATCGCCTGCGCGGCCACCCACAAGGCCGCGACGATCAACAGCACGGCCCACAAGCTGCGCACCTCGATCGCCGCGGGTTGCCACCCCGCGGGCCGAATCGCCGGCAGGGCGGGCACCAGGCCGATCGGCGCCAGGATCAGTTCACTGATGAAGGTGAAGCGGGTGATCTGGCCGACCGCTACGGCGCTGGGCGGGCCCAGCCAGCTTCCGGCCACGGTGTCGAGCAGGTTGATCTGGCCGGCCAAAGCGGTCATGCCCTCGCGCACCGCCCTGAGCATGTCGCCCATCAGCTCGAGCTGACGGGGCGAGTAAGTGGCCCGCACCAGCATCTCCCAGCCCTGCAGAAAACGTCGCATCAGGTCGGCAACCGATAGCTTCGGCGCCAGCCAGAGCAACAGATCCACAAAGAAGGGGATCAGCCACAGCCACGGCCGCCGGGCCGCCTGCGCCAATCCGGTCGTCAAGACGTCTATGATGCCAGGATGCGATGTGTAGTCTGTTTTCACCCCTTTATTTTACCATAAATCCGATAATTCGCGAAAAAGATCGGTCGAAGTAAGTGTTCACCATTACCCCGCGTGTTGTGCGATCGGGCCAATGCCCTCACCCCCTACCCCCTCTCCCGCCTGCGGGAGAGGGGGCCCTGTCAAGGGCGGGGTTTTGGGCCGCAAAGCGGCCCCAAAACCCCGCAATAGAAGGACTTCCCCGCCCCCGCTT
>JBBIKA010000307.1:0-3523 GCA_037445695.1 Chloroflexota bacterium | reverse complement strand
TGACGCCCGATCCCATGCCCCACAGCGCCGAGATGATGACCGCCGGCATCACCCACGTTTCGCTGCCGAGCCAGTTCGGGCCTTTGATCCCGGTTACGAGATATAAGATGTAGTTCAGCAGGCCGAAATCGGGGTTGAAGATCCAGATCCAGACCAGGCCGGTCACCACCTCGGGCAGCACGGCCGGCAGATAGTAGATCGTGCGGATGACGCGCATGGCCGGCACGGCCAGGTTGAGCATCGCGGCCAGGAAGAGCGAGATCGCCAGATTGAGCGGCACGAAGACCAGCGCATAAGTGAAGGTCACGCGGATGGACTTCCAGAAGACCGGATCGCCTGCCAGCGTGATGAAGTTCTTCAGGCCGATCCACACCGGCGGCTGGATGGCGTTGTATTGCGTGAACGAAAACACGAAGGAAGCCACCATCGGGCCGAGGGTGAAGATGAAGAAAGCCAGCAACCACGGCGCCACGAAGATGTAGAACCAGATGGCCTCCTGCGTGGCCAGCGAAAAGCGCGCCTTGCGCTGGCCGCCTGCGACCAGGAGGCCCGGCGCACGGGTCGTCGTTCCGTCTGCGACGGTCATAGATCGCTCCTCATCCAAAGTGCGAATTTAGTTTGTCGGCGTCACCCAGATCGGGCTGGACCAGGCGCGCTGGCCGTTGCGTTGCTCGACGCGCACCCGATAGCACGCCTCCCGTTCGAGCGCCGCGTCGTCCGTGAAGTCGAGCGCGGCGGTATACGCGGCCTGGGGCAGCGCACGGTGCAACTTCGCCTTGTACGCCAGATGATAGTAGGTGTCGTCCCGCTCGCATTCGGCCGGGGTGAGCCCGCGCAGCGCGTGCAGTCGCGCCACGCACTCCTCCCGATACCAGATCACGCGGCTGCCCGCCATGAAATCGGCGAGCGGCCCGGCCTCTTCGTGGCCGTTCAGGCACAGGCACAGCCGATCGGCCGGGTCGGCCTCGAACTCGAAGACGATGGCGTTCTGCCACGGCGCGTCCACGGCCGCGGGGTCGGTGCGCAGGCCGAACAGAGCTTGCCCGGCCGCCAGCGTGATCGGCCCCTGGCCAGGTGTTCGCCAGCACGGCGCGGCACGGAGGAAGCGACCGCGGCTCAGCGTCAGCTCGGCCGACCAGACGTGCTCGCCGACCTCCAGCTCGTCGGCGGTCGGGCCCCAGCCGGCCTCCACGCGGAGGAGGAAGCGGCCCCGGCTGCCCGGCCGGGGCGGCGTCCACGTCCCCTGATGATTGTGCGTCGCCACGACCTGTTCATCCCGCAGCAGCTCGATCCGATCAATGGCATCCAGGCCGACGGCGCTGACATGCACCTGCCGCGGCCCTGCGGCGGCGATTTGACTGCCCATCGCCGCGCCGTTCACGGTGAAGTCGAGCACGATCCGGTCGCCCGTGACGCCGTAGACGCGGCGCGCCCCGAACGCGGCCCAGAGGTCGGCGCGGGTCAGCGCGGGGGCCAGGACGGCCATCAGCCCGTGGCCATACATGCCGGAGAGCAGGCGGCTGCCGAAGCTGTCGGTCGAGCCGATCGCGCCGACGTGCAGGCCCGCCAGGAGGGCATCCCGATAGGTCCCGCCCGTCACGGCCGGCCCCATGTGGCGATTGCGCCACATCCCCACCCACCCTTCGTCGGTCTCCGAGCAGCCGTGGACCGAGAAGATCTCGACGAAGGGCGAGCGCGTCTCGTCGTGAACCGACCAATCCTTGCCGCGCATGCCGACGCGATACGCGGTGTGGTGGGGGATGGCGAGGGCGTCGTGCGGGGCCAGGCAGGCATAGAGCTGGCGCAGCGTGTTCACGCAGTAGACCGGCGCACCCTCGGTCCGAAAGATGACGTTGTGATCGCCGCTCGTGCTGTCGCCCTGCCACTCGTAGCCCGGAAACGTCACGAACGCGCCTTCGTCGTTGTGACGCCGCGCAGCATCCTGCACCGCCGCCCATTCGCGCACGATCCGGTCGGCGGGCTTCCACGTTTCCAGGCGAAAGCCGTACTTGCCGGGCGGATTCAACTCCGGCTTGTAACGGAAGAGGTGCGGGGTGTAGTAGGCGAACGACATGAAATCGAGATGGCTGCGGGCCTCCCGGCACACCCGATCCAGGTCCACCTCGGTTTCATCGAGCACGTACAGGTTGTGGTGCGTCTCGCCCCAGTAGATCTGATGCGACATCGGTCATGGCCTGTCGGGCCGGCTGGCCGCCGGCCCGACGTTTTCGAGGGAGTTACGCGCCGATCAGCGACTTGAACTTCGCCTGTACGGCCTTCATGCCGTCCGGCACGGTCGCCTCGCCGTTCTTCATCGGTGCGGTCGTCTGATTCCAGGCCGTGTTGAGTTCGGGGAAGCGATCGAGCGTCTTGCCCGGCGCCGGGAAGCCGCCCGCAAAACCGCCGGTCATCACTTTGACCAGGTCTTCCCGCGACATGCTGAAGTTGGCCGCCTTCATGACGCTGTCGTAAAACGCATTGTACAGCTCTTTCTTGGCCGGGAAGAAACCTGTGGTCTCGGCGTACATCTTGGCGCCGGCCTCGAGACCGACGTACTTGAGGAATTTCCACCCTTCGTTCGGGTATTTGCAGTTGGCCGAAAGCATCCACGAATCATTGAAAAGCTGGCAGGTGTTCAATCCGGCCGGGCCGTAGGGCAACGCCGCCATGCCCCATTTGAAGGCCGGATTGGCCTTGAAGATGTCTCCCAGCCGCCACGTCCCATCATTGGCCATGGCGATACGGCCGCTCAGGAAGCTCCAGCCGACCGCTTGATTGAGCGCGTCCGTGTCAGATGGCCGGGGAGCCACCTTCAGTTTGTGCGTCAGATCCACCAACCACTGCATCGCTTCGATCATCTTGGGCTGTTCATAGTAGACCTCGGTGATCTTGCCTGTCTTGTACGCTTCGGTGTGCTCCGGCCCGCCTTTGTTGTTGAATGGGTCAATGCCATAACCCCAGGCAAGTAACGTGCCGAGATGATATTCGTTGAAAACTACGCCCCACTGTGCCTTCTTCGGATCGTCCAGGTCCTTGGCGACAGACTTCGCCGCATCCACGAGCGCCTGGGACGTCCACGACTTGTCGCCCCAATCGGCCGGCGGCGGCTTGACGCCGGCCTGATCGAGCAGATCTTTGTTGTAGAAAACAACCACAGGCTGATGCGCCAGCGGAATGGCCCATAGCTTGCCATCGCGAGTCACGGAGTCAATCGCGGCTTTTTCGAGGACCGAGAGGTCTACCTGATCGGCCTTGATGTAATCGTCCAGGGCGCGGATCGCCTTGTTCGCGTAGAAAGTGGCGAACCCCGCCGCGTAGTTGGCCGACACTTCCGGCGGCGTGCCGGCCGCGTACATCGCCAACAGCTTGGCGTTGTAGTCGCCCCACGGCACGCCGACCATCTCGACCTTGATGTTCGGGTTGAGCTTCTGGAATTCTTCGACCGTTTGCTCGCCCCATTTGATGAGGGTCGGCTGGATGTCGGTGCGCATGTCGATGGTCAGGCGAATCCGCGCGTCGCCGC
>JBBIKA010000306.1:0-3538 GCA_037445695.1 Chloroflexota bacterium | reverse complement strand
AGGCTATTTTCAAGTTAGTTGCCCATATGCGGCACATTTTCAGGTATTCACGCGAGCACAACCTTGCCATTCCTCCGCCACCTCTATCATCTTCCGGTAATTGGCCAGCGCCAGCGGCGAAAGGACGCGGCCGTAAGGACAGGATGACGCCATCAGCACAAAGCCGCGGCCGGGGCCGGCCGTCCCCTCGGCCAGCGCACGACGCACCTTAAGCTCGAATTCCGGCGTAGGCAGGTTCTCGATGTCGCTGGCCTCCAGGTTGCCGAAGAGGACCATCTGCCGGCCATACTTCTCGCGCACCGCGCGCAACTCCACATCGCCCTGGGGCGGCGGCTCGATCGGATCCAGGCCGTCGCAGCCGGTCGCCGCGATATCATCGAGGATCGCCTTCAGCCGGCCGTGACAATGGATGCGCGCGTAGCCGCCCGTGCGCTGAATGGCGCGCACCATCGGCGTGTCGTAGCGCACCACATATTCCCTGAAGAAACGCGGGTGCAGATAAGGCACCGACGCGTACTCCGGGCCGTAGATCCGCCACAGCCGGCCCGGCGCGGCCGCGGCCACCGCCTCGGTCTTGGGCCAGAGCGCGGCCGCAAAGCGCTCCAACAGCCGATGGAAGAGGGCCGGTTCGGTCGCTGCGACCACCGTATAGTCGGCCATGGGAAAGAGATCGGCCGCCAGGCACAGCGGATCGGGCGTGTCTATCATCACAATGCCCCTGTCGCCCAGCGTGGCCTCGGCCGCCAACACTCCCGTCACATCCGGCTCGCCCGCGTAGACGGCCGCGGGCAACTCCAGCCACGCGCGCAGGTCGTCGGGCCCCTTCAAGAAGTGTTCGAGCCGCCAGGTCGTGTTGACGTCCTGATCGCGGCGGTCGGTGGCCGTGAAGACGTGCCGTCCATAGCGGATCGTGCGTCGCGTATAGCGCGTCGTGCCCTCCGTCCACGTTTCGACCGTGGTGCATTCGGCCAGCGGATCGTGCCCCGCGTCCCGCAGCGGCACCGACCGCATTACGATGCGGTCGCTCTTCTCCCGCGCCAGCTCGATCAGCGGTGCCCAGGAGGGATGCGAGTAAATGTTGAACGGATCAGGGTCGTCCGGTCGCTCGTCCAGGCCGTTGATCTCATAAAAAGAGACCGCCGGCCGGTCTACCGGTTCGCCCCGCAAGGTGGCCATCAGGCGTTCGCGACGATTCATGGCGTCCGGAGAGGCGCTAAAGCCAGAAATAGGCCCGCTCCCTCTCGCCGCGACAGCGCATTGTGCTCGATCGGGCGAGAACGCAGGCACGGCGAGATTATACGCCATCGCGGGGAAAATGTCCATCTTCTTGCCTGCGGCAATTTGCATTCCCCCCATCTTCCACGGTATGATACCGCCGCATTGCTACATTCCGCAGACCAATCCCCTCCCTGCAAGGAGTTGACCGTGCCAAACCAGGAGCTGCGCGAGGGCAGTCTGGTGCTCTACAAGCTGCGGCCGGCCCGCGTGGCCCGGCTGGGCGAGAAGATCGAGCTGGAGACCGAAGAGGGCGCAGGGCCGAAGGTGCGGCTCAAGGATGTGGTGCTCCTGCACCCCGGGCCGCTCCGCAGCCTGGCCGAGGCGCTGCGGCCGCCGCCGGGCGAGGTTGAGGTTGCCTGGGAGATGCTGGCGGGCGGGACGACCACCCTGGCCGAACTGGCCGAACTGGCCTTCGGCGCGTATACACCCGCCACGGCCTGGGCCGCGTGGCAGCTCGTGGCCGACGGCCTCTACTTTCGCGGCACGCCGGATGCCATCACCGCGTGCACGGCCGAAGAGGTGGCCCGGACGCGCGCGGCGCGCGCGTCCGAGGCCGCAGAAAAAGAGGCCTGGTCCCGCTTCCTGGCTTTTGTGCGCAGTCGCAGCGCGGAAAACAACGCCTCGGCGGCCGGCCCGCTGCGGCCGGAAGACGACCGCTTCCTGCGCGAGGTGGAGGTCCTGGCGCTCGGACAGGCGGCCCGCAGCCGCGTCTTGCGCGAGCTGGGCCGCGAAGAGACCCCCGAAGCGGCCCATGCCCTCCTGCTCGAGCTGGGTTACTGGACGCCGGCCGTCAACCCCTATCCGGCCCGCCTTCAGGTGAGCACCGCCCAGCCCGACCTGCCCCTTCCCGCCCTGGCCGACGGGCCGCGGCGCGACCTGACCCATCTGCCGGCCTTTGCCATTGATGATGCGACGACCGAGACGCCCGATGACGCGCTCAGCTTCGCCGACGGTCGGCTGTGGGTGCATGTGGCCGACGCGGCCGCGCTGGTGGCGCCCCAGAGCCCGCTCGATCTGGAGGCGCGCGGCCGCGGGGCAAGCCTTTATCTGCCCGAAGGCACGATCCATATGTTGCCGCCCGCGGCCACGCCGCTGCTCGGCCTGGGCTTGCAGGAGATTTCGCCGGCCCTCTCCATCGGCCTGGATGTGGACGAAGAAGGCCACCTGCTCCGCACCGAGATCGTCGCGAGCCGGGTGCGCGTCGTCCGGCTGACCTACGAAGAGGCGACCGCCCGGCTGGACGAGGCGCCGTTTGCTGCGCTGTATGCCCTGGCGCGTGCCTATCGCGACCGCCGGCGGCGGGCGGGCGCGGTCGAGATCAAACTGCCCGAAGTGGCCGTGCGGGTCGTGAACGGCCAGGTAAGCGTGACCCCCGTGCCGGCGCTGGCGGCCCGCGTCCTGGTCGAGAACGCCATGATCCTGGCCGGCGAAGCGGTCGCCCACTTCGCGCTGGAGCACGAGATCCCCATGCCGTTCTCCACACAAGAGCCGCCGGACGAGCCGCCGGGGGAAAGCCGGGAGCCCCCTCCCGAAGATGCCGAAGCGACCGGATCGTTGGCGGCGATGTTCGCCTTGCGCAAGACGATGAAGCGCAGCCAGTACCGCGCCACCCCCGGCCCGCACAGCGGATTGGGGCTTTCGGCCTACACGCAGGCGACCAGTCCGCTGCGTCGCTATCTGGACCTGGTGGCACACCAGCAGTTGCGCGCCTATCTGAGCGGCGGCCGGCTGTTGACGACAGAAGAGATCCTGGAGCGGGTCGGTGCGACCGAGGCCGTCATCGGCAACCTGCGCCAGGCCGCCGCGCTCTCCGATCAGCACTGGACGCTGGTCTATTTGCTGCAGAATGCGCCCTGGCGCGGGGAAGGCGTGCTGGTCGAGCGTCGAGAGCGCAACAGCATCGTATTGATCCCGGCGTTGGGGCTGGAACCCCATCTTCCCGTCCCCGAGCACCTGCCCCTGGACAGCGTCGTACGGCTGAGGGCCACGCATATTGATCTGCCGCGGCTGGACGTGCGGTTTCGGATCGAATAGTTCACCGCTACGTTGGATACGGAGGTGGCGCTCTTGGGCATGATCGGCAGTGTATAGGAGGCTACGGAACGCTGCAGCGCGGCCGGGCACATCTAGTGCTTTGTTAGCCAAGAATTTACTTTGTCGGCCGCCTTACCTCTCTCGCCCCCCGGCCCCCGCTCTCCCCTGAAAGGGGAGAGCGGGGGTGCTGAGGATGGGGTTTGCGGGCGGCTTCGCCGCCCGCAAA
>JBBIKA010000305.1:0-3578 GCA_037445695.1 Chloroflexota bacterium | reverse complement strand
GGGGGGGTGGGGGGGGGGGCCGCCGGGGCCCCCAAACCCCATTCCGCCTTCTCTCGGGGTGGGGGTCAATGCGGCACGGTGCAAAATCTAAGCTCACAAAGCGCTAGCGCCACCCCGTCAACTGCGCCAGCAAGCGCGTATATGCGATGAAGTTCGGCCACGAGATATCGGGCGGCACGCCGTGATCGCAGCCGGGGATGTAGCCGCCGTCGGCGATCAACGGGGCCACGCGCCATACCTCGTCGCGCATGATCTGGCCGCCGGCCGCCAGCGCGCGCTTGTCGATGCCCCCGCGATAGGCCATCTGCCGGCCGAACTGCCGGCGAAACGCCAGGATGTCGTTGCCGGCCGCCACCTCGATCGGATCGCACACGGTGATCCCCGACTCGATCCAGATGGGGATCAGGTGCGCGATGTAGCCGTCCGAGTCCATGTCCATGAGGGTTTCGCCGTATGCCTTGAGCAGGTCGCGCCAGGCCAGATAGGTGGGCTGGAGGAACCGCCGCGTCATGGCGGGCGAGATCATGCTGTGCGCCTTATAGGCCATGTCTTCGGAGATGGCCAGGATGTCGAGGCGTACCCGACGCACCAGCGTCTCCAGCACCCGCAGGGTGTAGTCGGTCCAAAACGCGGCCATGTCGTGGACGAGCTGCGGGTCGTCTATCATCAGCCGGCAAAGCCCCTCCATGCCCACCCATTCGCGCATCTGCCAGAAGGGGCCGTTGACCGAGAGCGACACCGCCCGGCCCGAGGCCGCGGCCGCCTCGGCCCGCGCCCAAAATTCGGCCGTGAAGCGGCGCGGATCGGCCGCGTCGTAGCGCCATTTGATCTTCTCCTCCCAGTCGCGGCGGCTCTCCACCGGCCAGCGATGCCAGCGTCGGGTGACGAAGTCCTTGGCGGCGCGGATGTAGGTGTAGTCGTATCGGTCGGAGATCTCGGTGATGGCGCCCATCCAGTCCTGCACGATGTAGTGGCCGTCGCGATGCTCCAGCACCTTCTCTTCGAAGGTCGGGATCATGCGAAACAGCTCGGGCAGGTGGGCCGGGCCGACGAACGCCTCGGTCGGCACGCCGACCTCCGCGGCCAACGCGGCCGTCCAGTCGGCCTCCGCGGGCAGGCCCTGGGTGTGCCAGGTGGCCAGGGTGGATTCGCGCGGGCCGCCCGGCTGAAGCGGCACGCGGTCGGGCCGGCCGAAGCGCAAGGTTGTCAGGTAGCGCTCGCGCGGGTTCATCGCGCCTGGTCGCCTCCGGCCGGCCGCGCCAACATGCGCACGCCATACGGCCCCAGTGCGACCTGCTCCGCGACCGCCTCGCCGCTCAATAGGTCCTGATACGCCGCGGCGTCCAGGGCCACAACGGTTGGATCGGCCGTGAAGTTCATCAGAAAGATGTAGTCGCGTGCGCCGTCGGTGCGACGCTGCGCGGTGACGCCGGCGGGCAGGTCGGTCGCCAGCGCTCGCGGCAGGTCGGCCGCCAGCCGGCCATAGAACGCGTCCAAGAAGGCCGGCTCGGCCTTGGCGGCCAGGTAATAGGCCGCCCCTCGGCCGAAGCGCTGGACGGTCAGCGCGGGTTGGCCGGCGTAGAAGTCGGCGCCATAGGTGGCCAGAACGGTGGCCCCCTGCGCGTGGATCACGTCGCAGATGTCGCTCACCGCATAGGTTCCCTCCAGGCCCAGCGCGTTGTTCGGGAGCATTACCAGGCGGTTCCGCTCATCCTCGTATAGGTAGTCAATCTCCTCGGCCCACACGCCCAGGACATCCTTCAGCGGGCCGGGCCAACCGCCCAGGAAGACGCGGTCGTTTTCATCCGCGATGCCGGTGAGATAGGTCGTCACCAGGGTGCCGCCGGCGGCCACGAAGGCGGCCAGTCGTTCGGCCACGCCCGGCCGCAACAGGTAAAGGCTCGGCGCGATCACCAGGCGATAGCGGTCGAAGTCCTGGTCCATGTTGATCACGTCCACGCCGATCCCGCGGTTCCAGAAGGGGATGTAGTGGCTCAGGCACCAGTCCAGGTAGTTTTTGGCCACGGCCGACGGCCCCTGGCTGCCCTTGAGCGCCCACCAGTTCTCCCAGTCCACGATCAGGCCGACCGCGGCCGGGAAGGCCGCGCCGACCAGACAGTCGAGCTTTTGCAGGTCGGCGCCGACCCGCGCCACCTCGGCGAACATGCGCGTGTGTTCGTGGCCCACATGATCCACGACCGCGGCATGGAATTTTTCCGCGCCGCCGCGGCCCTTGCGGAACTGGAAATATTGCACCGTATCGGCGCCGTGCGCCACGGCCTGGAACGACTTCAGGTAATGCACGCCCGGCCGCAACAGTCGGTTGATGGGCATCCAGTTGGTCGGTCCGGGCGCCGATTCCATCAGCATGAACGGCCGCCCCCCCTTGAGCGAGCGGTTGAGGTCGTGCACCATCGAGACGCGCGCCGCGAGGCGGAGCTGATCGGGCCGGTCGTGGTAGGCCGGGTAATTGTCCCATGAGATGACATCCAGATGCGGGGCCAGCTTCCAGTAGTCGAGCGGCTCGAAGAAGCCCATCAAGTTGGTCGTGGCCGGGATGTCGGGCGTCACGGCCTTGAGCGCGGCGATCTCCCAGCGCATGAAGTCGGTCGTCTGGTCGGTGACGAAGCGCCGCCAGTCCAGCGCCAGGCCGTTGACCGTCTCGTCTATCCAGTCAATTTGCTCCCAGTCGGTGAACGTGTGCGACCAGAAGGCAGTCCACCAGGCCGCGTTGAGGGCATCGAGGGTGCCGTACTTGCGCTTGAGCCATGTGCGGAACGCGGCCTTGCACAGGGGGCAATAGCAGGCGCCGCCGTACTCGTTGGAGATGTGCCATGCCGCCAGGGCCGGATGATCGCGGTAGCGCTCGGCCAGCTTGCGGTTGATGATGGCCACCTTTTCCCGATAGACCGGCGAGGTGTAGCAGTGGTTGTGGCGGCCGCGCTGCGGCTCGCGTTGGCCGTCGGCCGTGCAACGGCGCACTTCGGGATATTTGGCCGCCAGCCAGTTGGGCTTGGCGCCGCTGGGGGTTGCCAGGACGATCGCCATGCCCTGCCGCGCGGCGCGCTCCATGATGTCGTCGAGCCAATCGAACGTGAAGCGGCCCTCTTCCGGCTCCAGCGCGGCCCAGGCAAAGATCGCCACCGAAGCCGAATTGATGTGGGCCAGCTTCATCAGCCGAAAATCTTCCTCAATGATCTCCGGAGTCGCCAGCCATTGATCGGGGTTGTAGTCGCCCCCGTGCCACAAATGCGGGAAACGCGCGTTGATGGGAGGGTAACGCATAGGATCGGCCCTTTCGTAGCGCAGGTTGCGGATGGGTTTCACATGAGGCATTGCTCGCTCTGTCATGTGCGGCTAATCCTACCACAATCTGCATTTGCGCGCTAGAATCGGCCCGCCCAATGCAGAGCCAAAGCCGGCCGGGCCGGCGGTGACTTTGCCAGGGCTCCGGCCGCGTGATATACTTCACGCGAACCCGAAAAGCGCGGGAAACGCGAAAGCGTGGGAAACGCGAAAGCGCGGGAAACGCGAAAGCGTGGGAAACGCGAAAGCGTGGGAAACGCGAAAGCGTGGGA
>JBBIKA010000304.1:0-3612 GCA_037445695.1 Chloroflexota bacterium | reverse complement strand
TATCGCCGATGTAGATCAAATTGCGGTAGCCGTCACAGAGGGCTGGCAGCACCTTCAGAGCGATGGTGATGATGACGCTATCATCGTGCTCAGGCTCCGGTCCCCGACGTCGCTGAAAGCCAGCCCGCTGTTGCGCTTCCGGCAAATGATCATCAACGAAAACGAAGGTAGCAATAATCGTGTCTTCCCAGGATTGCTCGGTGAGATAATCGGTTAGACCTTTCATGGGAGGGTGCCCTGCCGCGCGGCCTGCCACCCCTGAAGGTGCCGCCGCTGACCGATTTGCGCCTCCGCGACGCTGGCTCGTCACCGAGCACCTGCTGCCGGGCAACGAGAGCGGCGTTCTTGACGAAATCTCTACCGCATGGTAGATATGAATCGCAGTACCGCATCAAGCCGTCACAACAAGGAGTCACTGCATGTCCCTCAATCCCGAATGGCTGCGTCGCGTCACCAACTGGCGCGATGAGCTGACAAACCACTTCTACCGACCGCTCGGCGCCATCGAGCTGAGCGGCTTCGTTACCAAAGAGCAACTGACGGCCGAGCAGGCTCTGGCCGGCCCCTTCGCGCCGATGCCGGCCGGCACTCGCTGGGGCGCCAAGTGGGAATACGGCTGGTTCAAGGGCGAGATCGTCCTGCCGCCCTCGGCCGCCGGACAACGCATCGTGTTGCGGGCCAATCCGGGCGGCGAAAGCGCAGTGTGGATCAACGGCCGGCTGGCCGGCGCGATTGACCGCGAGCACACCGAGATCACCCTGGCGATGAGCGGCGTGCCGGGCGCCCGCTACGAACTCCTGATCGAAGCCTACGCCGGCCACGGCCTGCGCACCGCCGGCAAGGGACCGGTCGGTTACGGCCGGGAAAGCGTGCCCGAACCGCCCCCCACGCAAACCGCGGTCGGCGAAAGCACCTTCGGCATCTGGAACGAGGAAGTCTATCAGCTCTGGCTCGATGTCGAAACGCTGTTCCAAACCCGCAACCTGCTCGACCCCGATTCGCTGCGCGTGGTCGAGATAGACGCCGGCCTGAAAGACTTCACCCTGATCGCCGATCCCGAACTGCCGCCCGACGAGTTCCTGGCCACCGTGCGCCGGGCCCGGGCGCGGCTCAAGCCGCTCCTCGAGTGCGTCAACGGCAGCACCGCGCCGACCCTCTTTGCCATCGGCCACTCGCATATTGACGTGGCCTGGCTCTGGCCGCTGCAAGAGACCGAGCGCAAGATGGCGCGCACCATCAGCACCCAACTGGCACTGATGCAGGAATACCCGGAATTCAAGTTCATCCAGAGCCAGCCGCACCTCTACTGGATGCTCCAACGCCGCTATCCGGCCAAGTACGCAGAGGTCAAGGCCGCGGTCAAGGCCGGCAAGATCATCCCCGAAGGCGGCATGTGGATCGAGGCCGACACCAACATCAGCGGCGGCGAGGCGCTGATCCGCCAGTTCATCCACGGCAAGCGCTTCTTCAAGCAGGAGTTCGGCGCGGAAAACGAACTGCTCTGGTTGCCCGATGTGTTCGGCTATTCCGGCGCGCTGCCGCAGATCATGGCCGGCTGCGGCATCAAGTATTTCGCCACCCAGAAGATCTTTTGGACCTATAACGGCGGCGATCCGTTCCCCTACAACACGTTCATGTGGGAAGGGATTGACGGCACCACAGTCCTGGCCCACATCTTCAACGACTACAACAGCTACACGGACCCCAACGCGCTGATGCAACGCTGGCGACAGCGCGTCCAGAAGGACGGCATCAGCACGATCCTGCTGGCGTTCGGCCATGGCGACGGCGGCGGCGGCCCCACGCGCAACCATCTGGAGTTCCTGCGCCGGGCCAAAGATCTGGAGGGCCTCCCGCGGGTGAAGATGGCCTCTCCGCTCGAATTCTTCAAGGACCAAGAGCGCCGCGGCCTGCCGCGCGAGCGCTACGTAGGCGAGCTCTATTTCCAGGCGCACCGCGGCACCTACACATCGCAGGCCCGGACCAAGCAGAACAACCGCCGCGCCGAGCTGGCGCTGCGCGAGGCCGAGATGTGGGGCGCGGCCGCGCGCGGACTGGCCGGCGCCAACTACGCCTACCCGGCGGCCGACCTGGAAGAAGCCTGGCGCACCGTCCTGCTGAACCAGTTCCACGACATCCTGCCCGGCTCCTCGATCCATCGCGTCTACGAAGAGGCCGAAGCGAGCCATGCCGCGGCGATCGCCGCGGCCCGCCGCGCGGCCGGCGAGGCGCAGGCGGCCCTGGTGCGGCCGGCCGACGCCATCACCGTCTTCAACTCCCTCTCGTGGCCGCGCCGGGCGTTGGTGCGCCTGCCGGCCGGCGCACAGACGGCGGCCGATCGCACAGGCCGGCCGTTGCCGGTGCAGAGCGAAGCAGACGCCGCCTGGGCCGAGGTGACCGTGCCGTCGTGCGGCTGGACGACGATCTGGTGGAAGGCGGAAGGCGCCCGGCCGGAGGCGACAGCGAATGCCCTGAAGGCAACTCCGCGCACGCTGGAGAACGAATGCCTGCGGATCGAGTTCAACGACCTGGGCGAGATCGTCAGCATCTTCGACAAAGAGGCCCAGCGCGAGCTGGCCGCCGGGCCGTGCAACAGCTTCAAGATGTACAAAGACGTGCCGGGCGCGTGGGACGCATGGGATATTGACAGCATGTACACGGAGACGCCGGTGGAACTGCCTGAGCCGGCGACGATCACCGTAGAGGCCGCGGGACCGCTGGAGGCGCGGCTGCGCGTCGTCCGGCAACTGCACCACTCGACCATGACTCAGGTGATCAGCCTGCGCCGTAACAGCCGGCGGATAGATTTCGCCACGACCGTGGACTGGCGCGAAAGCCACAAGCTCCTCAAGGTGGCCTTCCCGGTCAACGTCCACGCCAACGAAGCGATCCACGAGATCCAGTTCGGCCACATCCGCCGGCCCAACCACTACTCGCGGCCGTTCGACGCCAGCCGCTTCGAGGTGTGCAACCACAAGTGGACCGCGCTGGCCGAAGAGGCCCGCGGCTGCGCGGTGCTCAATGACAGCAAGTACGGCGTCAACGTCCTGGGCCACTCGATCAACCTGACCCTGCTCAAATCGGCCCTGGCGCCCGACATGACGGCCGATAAAGGGATCCAGACCTTCACCTACAGCTTCTACGCCTGGAACGGCCCTCTGGCCGAAAGCGACGTCGTGCGAGAGGCCTACGAGCTGAACGTGCCGGCCACGACCGCGGCCGGCGATGGCGGCGAGCGCTCCCTCTTCAGCGTGGACGCGCCGAATATCATCATCGAGACGGTCAAGCCGGCCGAAGATGGCTCGACCGACGTGGTGGTGCGGCTCTATGAGGCGAAGCACACAGCGACGCGCGCGGTCCTGGCCACCACCCTGCCGGTCCGCCGCGCGGCACTGACCGACATGCTCGAGGCGCACCTGGCCGACCTGGCGTGCGACGACGGCCGGATCGCGCTCGACTTCCGGCCATTCGAGATCAAGACCGTGCGACTTGCGTTCTAGTAGTAGCTGGGGCGTGGTGTTGCCACGCCCCAGCCCCAGCCCCGTTCACGGGGCTTCCACGTCGTAGCCCGACCGTTATGAATGTTAAGAATTTATTCCGGTAATCGAGCCG
>JBBIKA010000303.1:0-3627 GCA_037445695.1 Chloroflexota bacterium | reverse complement strand
TGAAAGAGGTAAGGCAGCCGAAAAAGTAAATTCTTGGCTAACAAAGCACCGGGCACCGGTAGCTGGAGTTTGGCGGAATGCACCTCCTTGCTGATAGACCCGAAGGCGACCGATCGGCCGGTGAGCCGGCGATCGGGCCGCAACCGACCTGAGCAATGCGGGCAAAAACGATTGTGGAAACGGGTCGAAACGACGGCGGCAGAAATATCCGAAGTCCTATGCTCATTATATCGGTTGCCGCATTTTTGTCAAACCGTCCAAACGGCCCGAAAAACCTGCATCATCTTTCGTGCAAGGTGCGCCGATGTTTCAGAAACGAACAGCCGGGGGCGCACGGTGCCTAACGCCGATACTCTCGCACCGTCTCGTACAGCGCCAGCAGGTTTTCCACCGGCACGCGCGCCTGCACGTTGTGGATCGTATTGAAGACGAAGCCGCCGCCCGGCGCAAAGATCTCGAGCCGCGCCCGCACATCGCGGCGCACATCCTCTGCCGTGCCGAACGGCAACACGCGTTGCGTGTCTACCCCGCCGCCCCAGAATACGAGCTGATCCCCGAAGCGGGCTTTCAACACGAGGGGGTCCATGCCGGCCGCCGATGTTTGCACGGGGTTCAGGATGTCGAAGCCGGCCTCGATGAAATCCGGGATGAGCGAGATGACCGAGCCACACGAATGGATGAAGGTCTTCCAGGTGGTGTGGCGGTGGATCCAGTCGTTGACCGCCTTGTGAAACGGCATGTACAGCTCGCGGTAGGTCTTGCGCGAGATGAACGCGCCGTGTTGCTGGCCGAAATCGGTGCCGGTGACGAAGACCGCGGCCACCCGCTCGCCGACGGCGGCGTGGAGGCGCGCCAGGTTTGCCAGGCCGATCTCGCACTGGCGCTCGAACACCTTCCAGATGTAGTCGCGCCGGGTGACGGTGCTCATGTACCACTCGGCCACGTCGCGGATGCCCCTGGGATGCTTCAACCAGGGCGCGGGCACGAGCGCGATGTCGCCGAAGGCCGTGCCGCCGAAGTTGGCCAGGATCGCCTTATCGGTCTGCGTGTAGAGCCGTTCGGCCTCCGCGGCAAAATACGCCAGGTCGTCGTCCGAGATCGGGCCGAACTCCTCCAGGTTGTCGGCCGGGTCGAGCCGGTCTTCGTCTATGGGCTCCTGGCGGATGATGGTGTCGAAGTAGTAGCCGCCGGCGGGCATCCGGCCGCTGGGCGGCGCGGAGCGATCCCCCTCGGGGTACATCAGGATGCTCCCGTCCTCTTCCGGCTCGGTGTTGAAGCCGGCGGGCACGAGCACGGGCGTGCCATCGAAGAAGGTCCACGGCTTCCAGCCTTCGTTGCGAAAGCCGAACATCGTCTTGCGGCCGCTCAACCCCACGACGTCCACGCCCAGCGCGTCCATCAGGTCGGCCGCGATCTCGCCGAGCATCTGGTACGGTTCAATCACCTTCACCGGCGTGCCGGGCGGATCGAGCCGGAGCGCCTGGCGCAGCAGGTAGACCGATGACACGTGCATGCCGGTCACCGCGCTGCCGCCCAGGTCGAGAGGCACGCGGTCGGGCTCTTGATGGTTCAACGCCAGAGCAACACGTTCCCGTGAATTCATAATGACCCTTCCTTTTTCGCGCTCACAGGCCGGGACCGGTCTCCGGGCATGCCCCGCTTCTTTGCTTATGGTCGCGCGGCCTTGATCCAACCGATCACCTGGGCCACTTTGGCGGCGATGAGATCGTAGTTGCGCTCCTTGAGGGCCTGCGCGGTGATCAGCTTGGAGCCCATGCCCAGGGCCGCCGCGCCGGCCTTGATCCAGGCGCGGACGTCCTCCTCGGTGGCGTCCACGCCGCCGGTGGGCAACAGGCGCGTCCACGGACAGGGCGCCATCAGCGCGCTGATGAATTCGGGCCCGCCCACGTTGCCCGGAAAGACCTTGCAGATCTCCACGCCCCATTCCTCGGCCGTGGCGATCTCGGTGGGGGTCAGACAACCGGGCAGATAGGGGATCTTGCGGCGGTTACAGAGCCGGGCGATCTCGATGTTCAGGCTGGGGCTGACGATGAAGTTGGCGCCGGCGGCGATGAAGAGGGCGGCGGTCGGCGCATCGGGCACCGAGCCGACCCCCAGGATCACATCGCTCTTGGCGAAGCGCCGCACCAGCTCGCTGAAGACCGGATAGGCCAGCTCGCCGCGGTTGGTGAATTCCACCAGCCGGGCGCCGCCTCGGGCGCAGGCCGCCACCACTTCGGCCGCGGTATCTGTCTCGCCGTGATAGAAGAGCGGCAACAGGCCGATGTCAAGCAGAGAGTTGAGGACTTCGAGTCGCGAGAAACGTGCCATGAGGCTCCTCCTGGAGTAAAGTTGAACGACCGAGACAAGCTCATTCTATCACAAAGGGGTGGACCGGCCAAAGTCCGGTCGGGGGAAGAAAAGGGGTTTGCAGGCGGCGGCAAAGCCGCCGCCTGCAAACCACATCAGGGGGAGGGATAAGGCAGGTCGTTACCCCGGAAAAACAAAAGTGGGTCGGCCGCTACCGGCCGACCCACCTGTCATGATGCCTGGTCGTGCACCCTCTGTTGTGCCTCGTCACTCGGCTTGCCCATGACGGCTCACTCAGGCCAGGCGACCCTGTGGCACCCGAGGGTGACTACTTAGGGCTGCTACCTTCCGGTCCTGACCCGGTTCGCAGGCCCCCGCCGCACAGGACCCAGCCATCAACGTTCGCCGGCACGGCAGTCCCGCTGACCGCCGACCCGAGAGAGGGAATTCCACCCCGCTATAGCGGATTGCGGGTACAGGGCACCGCTAGCTCCCCGTCTAGCACGACCAGACCCATCATAGCCGACAATGTCAGATTTGTCAAAGCACAGAAACGCGGAAAACGTTCAAACGTTCAAACGTTCAAACGTTCGAACGTTCAAGTTACCAGTCGTTGCGGCCGCGACCACGCCCGCGGTCGCGCGAACGACCGCCGCCACCGCCGTAACCACTGCTCGAACGGCCACTGTTGTAGCCGCCCTCGGCCGCCTTCTGGCTCCGATAGCAGTCGGAGCAATAGACGGGCTTATCCCCACGCGGCTGGAAGGGCACCTCGGTCGGCTTGCCGCACTGCGCACACACGGCCGGGTACATTTGCCGCTGTTCGCCGTAACCGCCGGAACTCCGGTAGCTGCTGCCTTCCTCGCGTGCGGCCTTGCGGGCGGCGCGGCAGGACGGGCAGCGGGTCGGCGCGTTCGTGAAACCTTTCTGCGCGTAAAAGTCCTGCTCACCGGCGGTGAACGTGAACTCTTTCCCGCAGTCAACGCACTTGAGGGTCTTGTCTTGAGCCATTGTTTGGACAACTCCTGAATGGGTGAAATAGATATTGATCGAGACGTTCCGGTTACGGGGTTACGGTTGGGGCAAGGACCAGAAAGAAAGGAGCGTTGCTACCACCCAGTGTTGCCGAACAGCGGAAATCTTTAATTCTTACTTTACCACGAATTCATAAAAAGTGCAAAATCAGCACATGCGCGTTGCAAAACGAGCGCTCGGCATGCCGGACCTGGGCGAGCAGCCTAACCGCCCGCCCATGCCCGGCTCTCAGAGCTAGTCTGAAAAGTCCTGACAGTCGGGCCCAATGTGATGCATGAAGCC
>JBBIKA010000302.1:0-3712 GCA_037445695.1 Chloroflexota bacterium | reverse complement strand
ATGGTTAGGTTACCATAGTCTCCAAGTTGGCCCAAGGTCATATTTGGAATTGCTGCGCACTTCGCTCCCGCGTTGCGATTCCGGTCAGGGCGTGGTACAATGCGGCCGCATACCCGATCTCGAATCTCACGCATTGCCTGCCGAGCTATGCCATGACCGTGCTCAACCCCAACCTCCTATCGCCCGATCTGATCAAGGCTCTGAACGCCGCCGGCCGGCGCATGAGGGCCATGAATCTGCCCTTTCTGACGCCCGGCCTGCTGCTCCTCACCTTTGCGCGCGAGGAGATCGGCGTGGCGCATCGCCTGCTGGTGCAGATGGCGGCCGAGCGCAGCTTCCGCCTCGATGAGCTGGCCGCCTCGGCCGAGGCGCTGGCGCGCGCCAACCCCGGCCGCGATGCCGACTTCACCTTCGTGGACGAGACCGGCGCCACCGTGCGCCTGTCCACCGAGATGGTGATCGTGCTCGATGAGGGCCGCGCCATCGCCCAGGCCGCCGATGAGCCGCGCATCGGCACTGAGCACGCCCTGGCCGCGCTGGCCGAGCGCGGGGTGAGCACGGCCGCGCTCTTGCGACGTTACGGCATCTCGTCCGAGACCATGACGAATCGGCTGGTGCAACAGACGCAGAGCAAACGCGTCGCCGGCCAAGACCTGGTCGCTCTGGCCCGGGCGGGCGAGGCAAGGCCCGTCTACGTGCGCGCCGACCTGATGCGCGATTTGCTCGGCCTGTTGACCCTGGCCGATCATCGTCACGTGGTGCTCGTCGGCGAGAACGGCGTGGGCAAACGTTCGTTGGTGCAGGGACTGGCGCTGCTGATCGCCGAGGGCAAGGGGCCGGCCGACCTTTCCGGCGTGGTTCAGGTGTCGGATAACGCCTTGTTGGCCGACGCCGAGCAGGCCATCGAGGCGGCCCGGCGCCAGGCCGTCGGCGGCCTCCTCTTCATCCCCAACGTGGAGCGCTTCTTCGGCGGCGCCCTGAGCACGGCGGAGTTCCCCAAGGGCACGCGCAGCGTCCAGCGCGCCTTCCTGGAGCCGCAGCCGGTGGTCATCGCCACCGCGACCGACGCGGCCTGGAAGGAGCGCCTGGCCGCCGATTCGATCGTCGGCCGCTACAGCCATACCCTGCGCGTGCCGGAGCCTTCGGCCGATGAGACGATCGCCATCTTGCAGGTACAGCGGCCCGCGCTCGAGCACGACTACGGGCTGAGCATCGCCGAGACGGCCTTGTCGGCCGCGGTGAACATGGCCAGGCGCTACGTGGCCGGCATGCCGTTGCCGGCGTCGGCGCTTGCCGCGCTCCATCGGGCCTGCGCCATGCTCAAGCTGGCCGGCCAATCGCAGGCCGCCTTTCGGCCCGACCTCAAGCCCGATGCCGTCCTCGACGAGGACGACGTGGCGGCCGCAGTCAGCGCCATGACCGGCATCCCGGTCAACAAGCTCGGCGCGGACGAGCGCACGCGCTATGCCGGCATGGTGGAGGCGCTCCACCAACGCATCATCGGCCAGGATGAGGCCGTGTTGGCGGTCAGCCGGGCGGTGAAGATCGCGCGCGTCGGGTTGAAGGACCCAAAGCGGCCGATCGGCTCCTTCCTGTTCCTGGGGCCGACCGGCGTCGGCAAGACCGAGCTGGCGCGCGCGCTGGCCGAGTTCCTCTACGGCAGCGAGGAGGCCATGATCGCGCTCGATATGAGCGAATATCAACAGGATCATACGGTGAACCGGCTGATCGGCGCACCGCCGGGCTACGTGGGCTATGAGGGTGGCGGCCAGCTCACCGAGAAGGTGCGCCAGCGGCCCAGCTCGGTCGTGCTCTTCGACGAGGTGGAAAAGGCCCATCCGCGCGTCCTCGATGTGCTCCTGCAGATCATGGAAGAGGGGCGCTTGACCGATGCGCAGGGCCGCACGACCTCTTTCAGCGAGACGGTGATCATCCTGACCAGCAACCTGGGATCGGAATATCTGGACAAGCCGATGCTCACCGACGAGATGCGGGCGATGGTCATGGCGGCCGTGCGCGCCTTCTTCCGGCCCGAATTCCTCAATCGCCTGGACGACATCATCCTGTTCCTGCCCCTCACCCCCGATCAGTTGCGTCAGATCCTGGAGCTGATGCTCAAGAAGGAGGGCAAGCTGCTGGCCGCTCAAGGGGTGACGTTGACGATCACTCCGGCGGCCAAGGAATGGCTGTTGGCGCAGAACGATCATCCCGAATGGGGCGCGCGGCCGTTGCGCCGCATCATCCAGAAGCATCTGCGTGAGCCGCTGGCCGACTGGCTCTTGACGGCCGCGCCGGCCAGGGGGGCCGCTGTCGCCGTGGATGTCAACGCGGCCGGGCTGACTTTTCGCTACGCGTGAACCACACCAGCGCTCTTCACGATTTCTTTACGCTATATATGTTATATTGGAAATACCATGGGGCTCGTGAGTGCCGGTACGGTGCCGCGAGGGAGGGAAAGGCATGTTTCAGGGCAAACGCATCCTGACGGTAGATGATTCCATTACGATCCGTGCTTTTTTGCAGCGTCTGCTCAGCGAGCAGGGCGCGACGGTGGACGCGGCAACCACCGGCGAGGAAGCGCTGGCATATTGTCGTCTCGGCCATAAATACGATCTGATCATCCTCGATCTGCTCCTGCCAGACACCGACGGCATCGAGGTCTTGCGCGAGATCCGCCAGACGAACGATGAGTCGGCCATCGTCATGTTGACCGGCGTGGGCGGCGTCAAGTCGGCCATCACCGCAGTGCAGCACGGCGCGGACGGCTACCTGGAGAAGCATGACCTCAACGTCGGCGGCGACCATGCCGAGTTCTTCTATGCCCTGACGCAGGCGCTGCAGCGTCGCGCCGGCCTGGTGGCCCAGAAACAGCTAAGCCAGGTGCGCGCCGATTTCTATTCGATGGTGACGCACGACATGCGCAATCCGGCCTCGGCCACCCTTATGGCCCTCGACTTGCTGCTGAGCGACTACGCCGAATCGCTGACGCCTCAACAGATCGAGCTGCTCACCATGGCGCGCGACGCCTCGCGCAAGCTCCTGAGCCTGATCAACGACTATCTGGACTTTGCCAAGATCGAGGCCGGCTACTTGAAGTTGGAGCGCCAGAACGTGGACCTGCGCGGGGTCATCGAAGAGGGCGTCCGGCTCGGCCTGGTCCAGGCGCAGTCCAAGAACCAGACGGTGACGCTCGATCTGCCCCCGCAGCCGGTCTATGCGTCGGTGGACCCGGAGCGCATCAGGCAGGTGGTAGATAACTTGCTTTCCAATGCGGTGAAGTATACGCCCGAAGGCGGGCAGATCACGGTTCGGCTGCGCGCCGAAGAGAAGTTTGCCGCCTTGCGCATCTCGGACACGGGCCAGGGCATTTCGCCGGCGCAGATGGAGGTGCTGTTCACCAAGTATCAGCGCCTTCCCGGCGAGACGGCCCGGCGCATTCGCGGCACCGGCCTGGGGTTGTTCATTGTCAAGCAAACGGTCGAAGCGCACGGCGGCACCGTGTGGGCCGAATCGGAAGGCATTCCGGGCAAGGGGAGCACCTTTGTGGTGAAGCTGCCGCTGGCGCTGGCCGCCCAGTTGGCCTGAAACCCGTCGGGCCAAGGGGAGAACAGCGGGTGGGGTTTGCGGCCGGCTTTGTCTGCCGCAAACCCCACCCTCAGCGCCCCCGCTCTCCCCTGATGAATGTTAAGAATTTATTCCGGTAATCGAGCCG
>JBBIKA010000301.1:0-3740 GCA_037445695.1 Chloroflexota bacterium | reverse complement strand
GTGACGCACAGCGCGCCGGCGCACGCGATGACCGGTTTAATTCTTTAACTTTCATTACGGTCGGGCGGGCCGCCGTGAAGGGCGCCGGAGGCTGAAGCCGTCCGGCTACGACGGGCAAGGCCCCTCATGTAGGGGTGTGGCATGCCACGCCCCTACTCGACCGGTCGGCCGGGCCTATGCCATTTTCGACCACCCAACCGTTACCCGATTAAATTGCTAAAGATCATAAGGCCGCGCCACACGCCGTGACGCGGGCTTCAGCCCGCCGCGACCGGAACCATCCTCACCAGGCGGTCTTCAAATAGCGCGGCAGATCCACCGCCTCGCGCGGCCCCACCTTGATCTGCCATCCGGGCAGCTCCTCCTCCAGCTCGCCCATCAACACCGCCACATGGCCGGGAATCACCACCTTGCGATGGCTCACCTTCTCGGCTACGCCGGTACCCTTCACCGTCTTGGCGATCTTTTCGGCATCGAACTTGCCCGCGGCCCAAGCCGTCAACACGCTCATCCCTTCGGCATCGGCCACCAACAGCCACGCCGGCAGGCCCGAAGACTCCATCTCGTTAGCCACCGCGAAGTAGGTGATGGAGAAGTTGGTCGTCACCAGCACCGGCGCATCCGGGCCCGGCTTGTTGATCGGATAGATGCCCGGCTCCACCTGGATCGGCTTCTGCGGGTCGGTGAAGAGGTTGGCGCGCAAGACCAGCAAGGGATACACATCGGCCGGATTGAAACGCCCCAACACCACGAAGCCGGCGTACTTGGCGATCTGTTGGCCGGCCAACAGCGTCTCCAGGCCGGGATCGGCCGTGCCCAGGTACGGGAAGGCGATGATCGGATAGCCCAGCGGCCGGAAGTTCTTCTTCAACGCCAACCGCCGCAACTGCGTCAACATCTGCAGTGAGCCGGCAAAGCCGCGCGCGGCCGGATCGAGCACCAGGTCTTCCACGCCGGCCGCGGTCAATTTCTGGGTCAACTCGGCCAGGCCGCCGAGCGAATCCGCGCGCACCACCAGCGGCGCCTTGGCCGCCTTGGCCAGCTTCGCCATGGCCTCCCAATTGGCTTCCGTGGCCGCGCAGATGAGCGGCGTGATGCCTGCAGTCTTGGCCAGGCCGGCCGAGATGACTTCGGGTATCTCGCTGACGAGCACCAGGGGCAAGGTACAGGCGCCACGGGCCGCCGCCACGGCTTCGGCGAACTGCCCCGCGTTGCCCGAGACGGCCTCGATCGCCAACCCGTCCAGCCGCAGCGCCATGCCCACATAATCTACTTTGTAGTCGGCCACGGCCTTCGCCAGCGCCGCGATCTCGGCCGCGGGCAACGTGTCGGGCACGCGCACCAGCACGGCGGTCGGATGATAGAAAGTCTTTTCGTGGCGGAACAACACCGTTTCGTTGCCGACCTCGACCTTGCGACCGTCCGCGCTGAGGGTGATGAGGCGAATGGGCGGCGCAGCCGCGGCCGATAGTTTGGCTTTAGCCTCATCGCTCACGTATTTACAAGCGGACAGCTCGGCCTGTTTGGCCGCCAGCTTCATGGCAAAGGCCAGGCAGGTAGGGAATCCGCACTCTTTGCAGTTGGCTTTCGGATGCGGCGGCTTGACTCCGCCGGGAAGCAGCTTGTAGATATCGAGACCAGAAAGGGCCATGGGTCCTCCTCAAGGATGGTCTAAATCACAGACATCAAACGCGTCCTGTGAAGATGCCACAGAATCGCGCGTTACGCCTTCATCAGCTCGGCGATCATCTGCTTCACGCGCGCCACGGCGACCGGATGGCGCATGACGACGATCTCCGCACCCGATTCGATCAGCGCGGCCGCGGTCATGGCCTCCCAGTTGATGGCCCGCTCCTCCCAATCACCCCAGGCGGCCGGCACCCCTTCGCCGGCGCGCGCCTCTTTGGTGCGCCACGCCTCTTCGCCAGGGGTCACGAGCATCGGCTGCTGCGTCATGTTATCGCCCTGCAAGGCCGCCAGCCGCAGACGCTCCATCACGCTATAGCCGTACTCGATGCCGTAGCCCAACCCACCGGTGGTCGGGTCGGTGATGATGCGATCGAGCGGCATGCCCATGTCGTGCACCAGCACGGTCAACTGCTTGGAGAGGTTGACGTCCATCGGCGTCTTCGCGGTGACCAGGTGGCCGTTCGCCAGCGCGGCCGCGACGATCGTGCGGTAGTTCTTCTCCTCGCAAGGACCCAGCACCAGCCGTTCGCCGGCGCCTTCTTCGGCCACGGCGACCAACATCTCGTTGTCCAGCTCGGCCTGGCCCGCGCCGAGCACGATGATCGGCAGGCCGGTGGCCTGGAGCACGGTGCGCAGCGCGGCCCGCGCCTTGGGTCCATTCATCCGCTCGCCGGCGTTGTCGGTCTGCGTCAACTGCAACACGATGAGGTCGGCGCCGGCCGCTTCGGCCGCCTTGGTCCAGGCCGCCAGATCGCCCAACACCGCACCCCACGCCTTGGTCAGGGGCGGAGGCCAGTCTTCCGCGGGATTGGTGGCGCGCACTTCCACGGCCACGCACGGCGGATTGGGCACCTTCCCCTCGAAGCCGAGGAAGGGCAGGCTAGTTTCGCCGCCGATGGTTACGCTGCGGCTGCGCGTGCCACCCTCCGCGGCAGTCGCTCCCAGCTTGACCAGGCGGACGCTGCCCGACCACTTTTCCACAGGAATCTCGACATTGACAGGCATGAAAGAGACCTCCTTCGCATATGTAGTGCCGCTGAGCATTCACCAATAGCGTTCAACGTGGATTTCACCAGGTTGCTTTCGGGTGTGTTCCCGGAAGCCCTCGCGACCCAGCAGGGCCGACATCTCGTCAATCATAGCAGGGCTGCCGCACAGAAAGATGTGCGTGTCGGCCGGCGTGGGATGGAAGCCCCAGGCCCGCTCGAGCGCACCCTCGGTCCACAGGCTTTGCACATAGCCGGTGGCGCCGGTCCAGGGGACCGGCTCATCCTGCGGCCGGCTGATGGTGGGAATATAAGTGAAGTTGGCACAGAGATGTTGCAGCGTCAGCAGTTGCGAGCGGTAGCCCAGGTCCCACGAGTGGCGCGCGCCGTGCAACACCGCCACCCGCTGCGTGCCGCCGCACATCAGATGCGTGCTGAGCATGCTCATGTAGGGCGCCAGGCCGGTGCCGGTGGCGATCATGACCACGTGTTTGCCGGCCGGCACCTGCTCGAAAGTAAACATACCGGCAAACTTGGGCCCCAGCCAGATCCGATCGCCGACCTTCAACGCGAAAAGGCGCGGGGTGAGCGCGCCCGTGGTCACCAGCGCCACATAGAACTCCAGATACTGGCGGATCACCGAAGAGGAAGCGATCGAGTAGGCGCGGCGGATCAGCTTGCGCGGATCGGCCGGCTGCTCATCGGGTTCGGCCAGCGCACAACGCGGGGCCGACCCCGGCAGGCCGAGCACGGCAAACTGGCCGGGGGCAAAATCCGGCAATTCCCACCCGTCGGGCACAACGCGCAGGATCATCAGCCAAGGAGAAATCTCATCGCGCAGGGTCACCACTGCGTTCAGTTCGGGTTCGGCCACATTGCTCTCCTGCCAGGCGCTAGAGTCGTCCATATCGGCAACCAGGGCACATGACGCGCCCTGATGTTGCGTATCATAACGCACCCGGATGAAAGCGACTATGAGTACTATCAGGTTTGGCGCGCGAATTTTACGACTAGTGCTTTGTTAGGTTAGATTTTGCACTTTGCCGCATTGACCCCCACCCCCGG
>JBBIKA010000300.1:0-3758 GCA_037445695.1 Chloroflexota bacterium | reverse complement strand
GTGCAGACGCCCATCCGGCTCAACGAGCACAAAGGCTCGGCCATCCGCGGCGCACTCTTCTACGCGCTGCGCGGCTCGCCCAACCCGCGCGCGGCCTGGAGCGGCTTCTGCGCCAATAAGGCCGCGCCAGGATGCCTCCATTGCGAGGTGAACGCCGTCTGCCCCGTGATGCGGCTGGTCTCCACCCTGGACGAGACGGGCACCCACGGCGATCAGGCCCCGCGACCCTATATCATCAATCCGCCGCTGGATGATGGCCGCACCTGGTATGCCGCGGGGGAGCACTTTGTCTTCGATCTGCTGCTGGCCGGCGACGCGGCCGATCTCTTCCCGTATGTGGTGTTGGCGCTCGACCGCCTGGCCTACGAGGGGATCGGCGGCCGGGTGACGGCGGGGGACGATCGCACCCCGCGCCGCGGCACGGCCCGGGTGACCCGCATTGATGCAGTCCACCCCCTCACCGGCGAGGCGAGCCCGGTGCTGCGGCCCAACAGCCGCACGGTCAACGTGCCGGCGCTGCCGGTGACCCACGCCGATGTGCTGGCCACGGCCGAACGGCTTCCCCGCCGCGGCGACCTGCGGCTCCACTTCATCACGCCGATGCGCCTGGTGGATCGGGAGCAACTGGTGAAGGTCCCCTACTTCCGGCCGTTGTTCCATCGGCTCATCGAGCGCATCAAGAGCCTGGCGGACAACTTCGGCGGCGGCCCCGTGCCCTATCAGATCCGGGAACTGCGCGACCTGGCCGATGAGGTGGCGCTGGTCGAGAATCACACGAGCTGGCTCGATCTGAAGGGCTACAGCACCCGGCTGGGCCGCGAACAGGTGATCGGCGGGCTGGTGGGCCGGGCCACCTATCGCGCGGCGGACTGGACGCCGTTCTTGCCCTGGCTGATCTGGGGCACGATCGTGCACGCCGGGAAGAACGCGGTGAAGGGGGACGGCTGGTTCGCGATCGAGGCGGACGACGTGCAGATCGGCCTGCCGGGCGTGGGATCGGTGGAACGTTAGAACGTTGGAACGTTGGAACGTTAGAACGTTGGAACGTGCGAACGCACGAACGTGCGAACGTTCAAACGTTCAAACGTCATCGGGGGGTGACACATGGGCATCGTCCAACATCTGGTGGTCGAGCAGTTCGGCCGGCATGTGGGCAAGCATCAAGAACGGCTGCAGGTGACGGAGATCAAGACGGGCGAGACGGTGATCGAGGCGCCGTTGTTGCACCTGGAGGATGTGGTGATCGCCAGCCGGGGCGTCAGCATCTCGGCCGACGCCATCGCCGCCTGCACCGAGCGGGGGATCCCGATCAACTTCCTGGACGGCTACGGCAATCCGTTCGCGTCGTTGTACAGCGCCGGGTTGACCGGCACCGTGTTGACCCGTCGCGCGCAATTGCAGGCGTTCAACGACGGCCGGGGCCGGGCCGTGGCCGCGGCGTTCGCCATCGGCAAGCTGCGCAATCAGGCCAATTTGCTGCGCTACATGGCGAAGTATCGCAAGGAAGCGGCGCCGGTGGCTTACGAGGAGTTGCGTCGTCTGGCGGCCGAAGTGCTGGATCATGTCTCCGAGATCGAGCGGCTGGGGGGCACGACGGTGGATGAGGTGCGCTTCGAGCTGCTTTCGGCCGAGGGCCGCGGCGCGCAGCGCTACTGGGAGGGGATCCGGCTGCTGTTGCGCGAGGACTACGCCTGGCCCGGCCGGCGCACGCAGGGCGCCAGCGATCCGATCAACGCGTGCCTGAACTACGGCTACGGCATCCTCTACGGCCAGGTGGAGCGGGCGCTGGTGCTGGCGGGGCTCGATCCGTATGCCGGCTTCCTGCACGTAGATCGGTCGGGCAAGCCCAGCCTGGTGCTCGATGTGATCGAAGAGTTCCGCACGGCTGCGGTAGATCGGGCCATGTTGGGACTGGTGAACAAGGGGAGCCAGCTCGTGCTGGACGAGAAGGGCAAGCTCGACCCGCCGACGCGCAAGCTGATCGCCGAGAAGGTGTTGGAGCGGCTGGATGCGCCGGTGCGCTATGCGGGCAAGCAAACTACGCTGCGCAGCGCGTTGCAGAGCCAGGCCCGGCATCTGGCGGTCTTCCTGCGGGGCGAGCGGCCCGAGTACGAGCCGTTTGTGGCGAACTGGTGATCTTTCCCTGCCCCCTGGTCCATCAAGTTGGGGGGAAGGGGGCCAGAAACCAGGCTGCGAAAAGCATGGTCGCACGCTCAACTCGCATGCCGGTGCTGGTGATCTACGACATCCCACACGACGGCACGCGCAACAAGGTGGCCGATTGTTGTTTGGATTACGGCCTGGATCGCATCCAGTACAGCGCGTTTGCCGGCGAGTTAAGCCGCACGCACCAGGAGGAGCTGATGATGAAGATCAAGCGCCGCGTGGGCAAGCAGCCGGCCAAGGTGCAGATCATCGTGGTGGCGGCCGACGAATGGGCGCGACGATTGGTGTTGGAGCAGGGTTGAAGCGCCCTGCCGTTGGACCTACCGGTGTGGTCGTGCTTCAAGTTTGCGAGGGAGGCACAAATGGAAGAGGCGGCCGCGTGGACGCTCACGGTGACCGACCTGAAACAGTATGCTTACTGTCCGCGCATACTGTATTTCATGCGCTGTCTGCCCGGGATAAGGCCGGTGACCATCAAGATGGAGGAGGGGCAGGCAGCGCATGAAGACGCCGAACGGCGTGAGCAGCGTCGGCAATTGCGCACGTACGGCTTCAGCAGGGGGGAGCGTCATTTCGACGTTCATATTTATTCGACAACGTTGCGACTCAATGCACTGGTAGATATGGTCATTGTAGAGCCGGATGGTCGGCCGATTGCCGTGCCGGTAGACTATAAGATGAGCGACATGGTAGGTCCGCACGTCCGGTTGCAGCTTGCCTGCTATGGACTGCTGGTCGAAGAGGAGATGGGATTGCCGACGCCGTTCGGCTTTGTCTACCTGACGCTCGAGCGTCGGCCGCAAAAAGTGACCTTGTCTGAGGCGCTCAAGCTCGAAGCGAAAGTCATGCTTAACGAGATGAGGGCGGTTGTCGAAGCCGAACGGATGCCGGAGCCGACCGCTCGGTCGGCGCGGTGCGTCAATTGCGAGTTTCGTCGTTTTTGCAACGACGTGCTATAATGCGCTTAAATTCGATGGCAGGGCCAGGAAGGTCTGTTACAGGCCCATCTGCGCAAATGCACGAGGGCCAATGGCACTTTGGGCCGAACTGACGTCGGAGGAAGCTGGAATCAGGTAAGTTAGGGCCTTTTTCATACGCAAAAACGTCCGTTTGTGCGCCAAAAAGACATTTGCGTCGAAGCGACGCTGAGGAGACACCAATGAGCCTGATCTGCCTTTTGTTCGCCTTCTCAGGTGGCTCCAGAGGCTTTGAATTCAGGTCTAAGGTCATTTTTGACCTGAATGGATATTTGAAGTAGGGGGGTTTCGAGGCAACGATCCGACTCGCGGATACTGAAAGCCGGTTGTTCTGTTTCTATTGTTCGTCCTGTTCTGCCTCGACCCCCGCCTCAGCCTCGGCCTCGGCTTCGGCTTCGGCCTCAAAATCATCTGGAGTGCTAATTTCGAATTCGTCTAGCACTCCACGAAAATACTGTTCCGGGATTTTGCCCGATCCTACCCCATTGTCCAGCACGAGCCAGCGGATTTGTTCCGCTAGTTCAAAAATACGCGGATATGCCGCGCAATACAACTCCTCATGTTCCGAGCCAAACACGTTCAGATGACGATACACCAATGAATGACAGAGTCGTT
>JBBIKA010000299.1:0-3815 GCA_037445695.1 Chloroflexota bacterium | reverse complement strand
AAGGCCGCACCACCATTAGGCGGCCGGATATCTGTCCATGCCATCCAGGGGTCGATCGTAACGATTTCGTAATACCTTTCGTAATATTTGAGTCGCATTGACCGAGAAATAACCAATTATGAAAACTCAGCCCATCTCCAACCTGGTTCGTCGGACGATAGAAGCAACTTTGATTGCCGTCGCGTTAATGCTTTTATGGGTTGGCGTTAACGTTACTGCATCGCCGGTCAGGCAGAGCAGCGGCCCGTCGGCAACGCCTGACAGCAGTAAATCCGACACGCGCACAACCACCACGAGCAACTTCTGCCCCGCCGGCCTGCTGACGAATCCCAGCTTCGAGATCGTGGATGGCAGCGGCTTCCCGACAGGTTGGACGCTGCAGAGCGGCTCGGCCTCGACCACCGACTACCTGCCGAACGAACCGGATGGCGCGTTGATCGGCTGGGTGCGCTATAGCAGCGGCCAGGTCGGCGTCCTGTCGCAGCAGGTCCCGGCGACGCCGGGGGCGGCTTACACGATGACCTTCTATGCCGGATCGCATGTGCCGAGCTCCAAGACGACGATCGCCATTCGCTTCTATAATTCTTCGGGCGTAGAGGTAGGTACCGCCGCGGTGCATACGGTCACATACGACATGGAGAGCAGCGGACCGAATCCCAGCCTGGGCGGGCCGTATATCCTGAACGCGACCGCGCCGGCCGAGGCTGTCGCCATGAAGGTTATCCTGCGCGATGCCGACTCATCGGGGAACGCCTACACCAAGGCCGACGCCATGTGCCTCGTTGCGACGGAAACTGCGCCGACGCCGACGGCCACTGCGACAGCTACGCCGACCGCGACGAAAACGCCGACCGGCACCGCGACCGCGACTGCGACACACACCCCGACGAAGACGCCGACCGCGACGAAGACGCCGACCGCCACCGCAACTGCGACGCGCACTCCGACGGCGACCACCACCAGCAACCCGCCGCGCCTGGTGACCGATAAGTCGGCGGTTGCGTTGGCGGCCTGTCAACAGGCCGAGGTGCGCCTGTCTGTGTCCGGCGCGGGCGAACCGATGAGCGAGCGCCGGCCGCTGGATGTGATGTTGGTCCTCGACCGCTCCGGCTCGATGGATGACGCCGGCGGTTCGCCGCCCCAACCGATCAGCGACGCCAAGGCGGCCGCCAAACTGCTGGTGGATCAGCTCAACCCGACGCTGGATCGCGTCGGCCTGGTCTCTTATTCCGACTCGGCCACGCTCGATGCGGCCCTGACCAGCAACTTCTCCGCGGTGAAAAGCGCGATTGACGGCATGACGCCGAACGGCTATACCAACATCGGCGATGGCGTCTACGACGCACAGAGCGAGTTGAATGCCCATGGCCGCGCCGAAGCCGTCAAGGTGATGGTGGTGCTGTCCGACGGCGTCGCTAATCGCAGCCATGCCGGCGATTCTTGCGCCACCTGGCCGACCAGCCCAACCGCCTGCACGGACGACGCCATCAATCAGGCGAACGCGGCCAAGGCGGCCGGCACCGTCCTGTATACGATCGGCTTGAACCTCGACGGCGTCGAGGCGGACCACCCGGGCTCCGGCGTTCTGGCGCGCCAGGTCTTGCAGACGATGGCTTCCAGCCCGCTCAACTACTACGAGTCGCCCTCATCGAGCGATCTGAACGGCATCTTCTCGGCCATCGCCGACGTCCTGAACAACGTGGCCGGCTCCCAGGTGGTCATCACCGACATCTTGCCGCCGGGCGTGAACTATGTGCCCGGCTCGGCCGTGCCCGCGCCCTCCAGCATCGCGGGCCAGACGTTGACCTGGAACCTCGGCATCGTCGGCATCACCCAGACGCACGTGATCACCTTCCAGGTCAGCCTGGATTCGCCCGCGGCGAACCAGCTGGTAGACGTCTATCCCGATTCGCGCGTGGATTACGTGACCTATCAGGGACAGCCGGCTTCTGTGCCCTTCCCCGAAACGCGCGTGACGACCATCGCCTGCCCGCACGGCGACTATCAGATCAGCAAGATGCTGCTCAGCGGCAACCCGGCCGTGGTCGGTTCTGAGGTGCTCTTCGGCATCCGCATCACCAACACGGGCACTTCGACCCTCAACGTGTTGCCGTTGCAGGACATCTATGATACGAGCAAATTGCAGTTCCTCTCGGCGACGCCGCAGAGCGACGATGCGCTGGACGACGGCGCGCTCAACTGGAGCGATCTGACCGCGGCCGCGCCGCATGGATTCGGCGCCGACCTGGCCCCGGGCCAGAGTTTCGAGGTGCAGGTGCGCTTCCTGGCGAAAGCCGCCACCACCACCGTGGTCTCAACTTCGGCCTCAACCCTGTCCGCGACAGCCCCGGCCCGGGCGGCAGAGCCGGGACGGGCCGGCAGCGGGCCGGCGGCGGCCCTGGGTCGGCCGGCGATCGCCGGTGCGGCCCCCCACGCGCCTGCGGCCGCGCCCGCCTGGGTCATCGAAGTCTGGCCGACGGCGACCTGCGACGGCTGGCAGATCGTCTTCCAGGGCTCGAACAGCGCCGGCGAGGATTGGCGCGCCAAAGTGGACGGGACGATCATCGCCCAGGGCAATACCAAGGGGAACGAGACTATCACCGGAACCTGGCCGCCGACTCTCGATTTGACCACAGCGCACACTTTCCAGGCCGAGATCTATGAAGGCGGCAGTTGGCTGGCCCGCTCAACGACCTTCGGCGAGTGCCCGGCGCCGGTGTCGCTTCCGGCCTCCATCGGCGATCGGGTCTTCCAGGATCAGGATGCTTCGGGCCTGCCGGACGGCGGCACGGAGCCGGGCATCAACGGCGTGACCGTCAGGCTATACGGCGGCGCTTGCAGCGCGGCGACTACCGTTGCGGTGGATCGGATCTCGACCGGCACGGCCGTCAACACGACCGGCCTGACCATCGCCCACACCACCGGCTCCGGCGCGAATCGCCTCATGCTGGTCGGGGTTTCCATCAATCGGGAGACGGGCACCACGGACGATCGGGTCACGGGGATCACCTATGCCGGCCAGCCGCTGACGCGCGTGGGCGTGGTCACCGACACCGGTTCGACCGAGGCGCGCACTGAGATCTGGGCGCTCCTCGATCCGCCCATCGGCGCGGCCAACGTGATCGTCAGCTTCAGCCGGGCCAATCCCGACGGCGCGGTGGTGGGGGTGGCGACCTTTACGGGAGTCAATCAGACCGCGCCCTACGGCCCGTTTGCCTCGAATGGCGGCAACGGCGCGGCGCTCAGCCTGGTCGTGCCGTCGGCCGCCGGCGAGCTGGTGTTCGACACCGCCACCCTGCGCTCTCAGGCGCTCAGCGCGGCGGGCGCGGGCCAAACCGAACGGTGGCGCACCTTCTTCAACAGCCGGGTCGGCGCGGGCGGCAGCACCGCAGCGGGCGCGGCCAGCGTTACGATGACGTGGACCGGCGCGGCCGCCGCCGACTGGTCGCTGGCTGCACTCTCGATCAAGCCGGCCGCGGGCCTCGGCGGGACGCCCATCTCGACGACGGTGACGGCGGGCAACGGCAACTACCTATTTAGCGGTTTGGCCGCCGGCACGTACTGCGTGGATGTGGACGAGACGGCCGTCCCGGCCGGCTATCAGCATACCACGGCCAACGATCCGTTGACGGTGACGGTGGGCGAAGGCCAGGAATACAGGAGCGCCGACTTCGGCTATCGGGCGGTGTGTCCTGCGGGCACGCCAAACCTGGCCCTGGTGCGCGGCGCGATGGATGATACCGGCACGACCCTGGCGGATCAACAGAGCCTGGCGTGCGTGGAGATCCAGCCGCGGCCGGGTGCGATCGGCGACT
>JBBIKA010000298.1:0-3835 GCA_037445695.1 Chloroflexota bacterium | reverse complement strand
GCGCGGCGGCCGGCCTGGCCGCCGGCATCGCAGCCGGTGCGGCCACCGGCGCGGCCGCGGCCACCGGCGCGGCCGGCATCAGGGGAATGGCCGCCGTGACATGTTCGTTGGTCTGGCGGAGCTGCTGGCTCAACAGGCGGGCCAGGTTGATCGCCAGGATCGGATAGCGCAACGCCAGCTTCTCGAAATCGTCCCGGCTCAGCGACCAGCAGGAGGCGTCGCTGAAGGCCGTCACGTCGCTGGCATGCGGCTCGTTCTCCAGCAGGGCCGAGATGCCGAAGATGTCGCCGCTGCCGATGAGCGTTTGGGGTTGCCCCGGCCGTTGCACGGCCACCTGGCCCTGATCAATCAGATACAGGGCGTTGCCGTAGGTGCCCCGACAATAGATGCCCTGGCCGGCCGCGAACTTCTCCGCGCGCAGATGTTGGGCCACCTCGCGCAGCTGGTCGGTGCTCAGGCCCGCCATCAGGCTCAGGCGACGCAGATGGCGGATCTTGTCCATGTCTTCGGTGGCGCCCGCCATGATGCGCAGTTGCCGGCCGATCTCCGCTTCCTGCTTGATGATGTCGGCCAGGTCGGCCGCGCTCAAAACCAGCAGGGTGACATCGGTGGCCGCCTCGGCCGTGATCGTGTAGGGCCGGCCCAGGAGCACGTCGGCCTCGCCCAGCACGCTGCCCGGCCCCAGGTTGGCCAGCATGATGAGCTGCTCGCTCATCAGCCGCACCCAGCCGGAGCCGACCACATACATGGCGCGCGCCGGTTGGCCGTGCGCGCAGATCAGATCGCCGGCCGCTCGGCCTTCGGTCGTCATGCGCCCGGCGATCAGGCTGCGCTGTTCGGCGGTCAGGGGGGCAAACAGCGAGGTGTTGGCAAGTAAGGTTTCTTTCACTCAGCTTTCTCCATCAGCAACTGATTCTCCGTTGTTTCGGTGATAGATCAGCGGTTACGGCGGAACGTGACCGTCCACGAGTAGTGGCCATAACAGCCGTTCTGATTGATGAACGCGACGCAACTCGCTTCATCGCGACAATAGCCGCCGCTGATCAACACCGGGATCGGGATGCCGTGCGGATTGGTGGACATCCCTTTGGCATAGTCGCTCGTCACCTGGCGGCCATCCACATCCCGGATGATGTACACTTCCTGGCCGCCGCCCAATACGAATTCGGCGTCGCCGGGCACGCCTTTGCTGCCGGTGACGACCTCTTCCTGCGCGCCGAGGGCCGCTTTAACGGTGACCCCGTTCAGCGGATTGCCCGCCGCGTCCAGCACCTTGACGTGGAGCTCGCGCTTTTCGCCGCAATGCACCGACGGGCCGTCGTAGAACCCGCCGTTCTCCACCACGTTCCAGATGCGCACCTCGATCAGCCGGAAATCGGGGCCGGTCGGCGTCGGCGTGGCCGTCGGCGGCGCGGGGGTGTTCGTCGGCGGCGGGGCCGGGATGTTCTGGACCACCGCCACCGTGTCAATCGGTCCGAGCACGCGCACCACCAGGCCCGCCACCCAGGCCTGTCCCGCGCCGTCCCAGGCGATGCGCCACCAGTCGCCGTTGCTGTTGCGGCCGATGATCTCGGCCTCTTTGCCCGGCGCCAGCTTGCCCACGATGGGGTAGTTCGTGCCCGGCCCTCCGCGCAGATTGGCTTCGTTGTCGGCCACCACGCGCGGCTTGGCCGGCGTCGGCGTAGCGGTGGCGGTCGGCACGGCGGTCGGCGGGAGGGGGGTGGCGGTCGGCGGGAGGGGAGTGGCAGTCGCGGCCGGGGTTGGGCTGGAAGGCACAGGGGCTTCGGCGGCCGCCGCGCGCGTTGCCGTCGGCGCCAGATAGGCTTGCAATTTGGGGCTGCGGCCGCCCAAAGCCTCGGCCAGGCGGGCCAGGGCGCGCACCTCGTCGGCCGGCTTCCCTTCGCTCATCGCCTGTTCGGCGAGGGTGACCACGAACTGGGTCGGATTGGCCAGGTTCAAGCGGTCGAGCGCGGCCTGCGCCCTGGCCAGATCATGATCGCGGCTGTAATCCAGCGCGATCTGGCGGATGGTCGCGTCGCGTTCGGCCGGCGACATCGCCCCGACCGGCGCGCCGCGTCCCCCGCAGGCGGCCAGCGCCAGCAGCGCAAAAAGAGAGATCAGCACAAGTAAGGGATGGGTCGGCTCGCGGCGACACGATGGCGAGCCGGTATCCGGCTGGTCAGATAGCGTTTGCGTCGTCATGTGCAGATAAAAAATACAGGGGCACAGACATCCGGCGCCGCAACAAAACGCGACCTCCATGTTCCATGTGGCCCCTGAAGCGATCTTGCCCGACCTGTCCCCTGCGCGTCCGGTATCGGTCTTTATCGTCTTTCGCGAAGGCTGTGTATAATGCCGAAGGTGGGAATCGAACCCACACGGGAGCAACCTCCCAACGGTTTTTGAGACCGTCGCGTCTACCGTTCCGCCACTTCGGCGCAGGCAATTGTGGAGTATACCTGAAGATGCGCAGTCCGTCAAGTTCATTCGGGCACAGGTTGACGGTGGGCCGATGATGCCGGTTCGCGAGCTGTTACGGCGGTTATGGGGAGCCGTCTTGGTGCCGCGCCTGATCCGTCCGGCCCTGGCGGCCGTGGGCGATGGCTGGGGCGTCGGCGACGGCCCGGCCGGTCGCGCGGCGGTGCCCTTCCCGCGCCGGCCCGAATACGACGAGCCGGCCTTGATCGCGGCCGCGCAGGCCGGCGACCTGCCGGCCTTCAACCAGATCATCCTGCACTACCAGAGCCTGGCCTACAACGTGGCCTATCGCATCCTGGGCGATCCCGACGCGGCCGCGGATGCCACTCAGGATGGCTTCATCAAGGCGTTCCGCCGGGTGGGCCAGTATCGCGGCGGCTCTTTCAAGGCGTGGCTGTTGCGGATCATCACCAACACCTGTTACGACGCGCTGCGCGGACGCAAGCGGCGGCCGACCACCTCGTTGGAAAGCGCAGAGGACGAAGATAGCGATCACGATATCCGCTGGCTCGACGCCGGGGAACGGCCCGATGCCTACGTCATGCGCCAGGAGCTGGCCGCCGCCATCCAGGCGGCAATCCAAAAGCTGCCCCCCGATCAGCGCATCACCCTGATCCTGTCCGATATCGAAGGGCTGAATTATCAGGAGATCGCCGAGGTCACGCATGCCGCGCTCGGCACGGTGAAATCGCGGCTCAGCCGCGCGCGCGCCCGGCTGCGCGATCTGCTGCTGGCGCAAGAGGAACTTCTGCCGGCGCAGTACCGTCTGTGAGGTGTATGAAGATCTTATCGTGGTTCCGAGCCCTGCGGGGCACTCATCTGAATAGCGAGCAGCTCTCGGCCTATCTGGACGGCCAGGTGCGGCCCGACGAACGGCGCCGTCTCGAGGCGCATCTGGCCGTGTGCGAGGCGTGTCGCCGCGAGCTGGCCGGCTTGCGCCAGACGGTCGCGCTGGTGCGGGCCTTGCCGCGCGTGCCTGTGCCGCGCGCCTTTACGCTTTCGCAAGCGCAGGTTGGTTTGGCGCGGCCGGTCGGCCGGCCGGGCTGGTTCGGCCCCGCGCTCGCCGGCCTGGCCGCGACGACCACGGTCGTATTCGTGTTCGTGGCCGCAACGGTGCTGTTGCGTCGGACAGATCGGCAGTCGGCTTACGAGCTGGCGCGCCTGTCCGCGCCGTCGGCCGCCACGGCCGCGGTGGCCGAACGGCCCGTCGAAATCCCATCCGGCCGCGCCGTCGCGCCGGCCGCGGTGCCGGCGCCGCAGGAGGAGGCCGCGGCCGAAAAGGCACCTGCGGCCACCGCGGCGCGCGCACCGGCGCAAGCCGCTACTGGCCCCACGGCAACCCCCGCGGTGGTCGCAC
>JBBIKA010000297.1:0-3845 GCA_037445695.1 Chloroflexota bacterium | reverse complement strand
GTCCCACGGTGGGCCGCCCGACCGGCTCGCCTCGCGGTGGGCCGCCCGACCGTAATGAAAGTTAAAGAATTAAACCGGTCATCGCGTTCGCCGGCGCGCTGTGCGTCACGCCTGACCGCCCGGCGATAAATCGACCGGGCTACCACGCGACGCCCCGTTAACGGGGCTAAAACCATGCCGGCGGGGCGCTCAGCCCGGTTTACCGGGCGCGGCCGGGTAGCCCGGACATTCATGTCCGGGCGGGCCGACATCGCGGCGAGCGCGGCTCGATTACCGGAATAAATTCTTAACATTCATCAGGGGGCGCCATCGGGATAGCTCGGCGACTTCATCGCCGGGCGCGCTACGCGGCGGCCTGAAGGCCGCGTCACATCCTATAAGGAGAGTGATCGTTGATGTATCCGTTTCTTCTGACGTTGCATTCCTGGTTGCGGTGGTTCGTGGTGATCGTCGGAGTGATCGCCGTGGCGCGGTTCGCGTTGGGCTGGTGGGGCCGCCGCGCATGGCAAGGGCGCGATAGCCGGCTGGCAGTCCTCTTTCCGACGCTGTTGGACATCCAGCTCCTGGTCGGGCTGCTGCTCTACTTCTTCGCCAGCCCGATCACGGCCGCTGCGCTGCGCGACTTCGGCGCGGCGATGGGCAACGCGGTGACGCGCTTCTATGCGGTCGAGCATCTGGCGCTGATGGCCGTCGCGCTGGTGCTGGCGCATGTAGGCAGCGTGCTGATCAAGAAGCGCAACGCCGACCCGGCCCGTTTCCGGGTCGCGACGGTGCTCTTCGGGCTGGCGCTTGTCGTCATCCTGGCGGCGATCCCGTGGCCGTTCGTGACGGCCGGCATGAACCGGCCCTGGTTCCGCCTGGGCTAACCGATGAACGCCTCGCACGGCCCGGCCGAAGGCTCCGACATGCTGGCGCGCATCCTGGCGGAGGCCGCGCGCCTCTTCGTGGCGCGCGGCTACCGCGGCATCTCGATGCGCGAGATCGCCGAGGCGGTCGGCATCTCGAAGGCCGGGCTGTACTATCATTTTCGGGATAAAGAGGAGCTGTTCCTGGCGGTCCTGACGGCCAACCTGGGTACGGTGGCCCAGATCGTGCGAGACGCCTGCCGTCAGGATGCCGGCACGCGGGAGCGGATCGCACAGATGCTGCGCGCGCTCCTGGCCCTGCCGGCGAATCAACGCGCCCTCATTCGGCTGGCCAACCAGGAGATGGTGCATCTGAGCGCCGCGGCGCGGACGAGCTTCGAGGCGATCTATCACGCGCAGTTCCTCGGCCAGATCGAAGAGCTGCTGCGGACGGGCATCACGCGCGGGGAACTGCGGCCCGTCAACGTCCGGCTCGCCACCTGGCTCTTGCTGGGCATGGCCTATCCTTTCTTGTCGCCCGTTTACCCCGACGCGGCGACGGCCGAGGTGGTGGATCTGATCGTGGCGGCCTTTTTCGATGGATTGGGCATGTGAAGTGCATCCGGCTTGACAACTTATCTTTTCCCCTTTATCCTTAGGCCACCCTGTTTCGATCCACCTCCCACGGAGGATGTCCATGTCCGCAGCGAAGCATCGTTGGTTCGTGGTGGCTGTCTTCTTCTTCTTTATGTTGCTGCATCAGTCGGATCGGCTGTTGATCAGCACGTTGACCCCCGACATCATGGCGACGTTCCAGATCACGATGGCGCAGATGGGCGCGGTGTCTACCGGCGCGCTGATCGTGGCCGCACTCTTCTACCCCATCTGGGGCTATCTCTATGATCGCTATGGCCGCGCCCGGCTGCTGGCCCTGGCCTCCTTCATCTGGGGCTCGACGACCTGGCTGAATGCACTGGCGCCGAACTTCCGCACGTTTCTGGTCACGCGCGCCAGCACCGGCATTGACGACTCCAGCTATCCGGGCATCTACAGCCTGATCGCCGACTACTTTCCGCCCAAGATGCGCGGCAAGGTCAACGGCATCCTGGAGCTGGCCATGCCGCTCGGCTTTCTTGCGGGCATGATCCTGGCGCTGGCGCTGAAGGACAGCATCGGCTGGCGCGGGGTCTTCTACATCACCGGCACCCTCGGCGTCCTGCTCGCGGCCGTGATCCTCCTCGGCGTGCGTGAGCCGAAACGCGGGGACAGTGAGCCGGAGATGGTCGGCGTCGAACTGGTGACCACCTATCGCTTCAACTGGCCCACCGCGCGGGCGCTTCTGGCGAAGCGTACGTTGTGGCCTCTCTTCCTCCAGGGCTTCTTCGGCGTCTTTCCGTGGAACGTGATCACCTTCTGGTTCTTTACCTATCTGGAGAAGGAGCGCGGCTATGAGGGCACCATGCTCTTTGTGACGATGGCCGCGGCCGTGCTGGTCCTGGCAGCCGGCTATCCACTGGGGGGCGCGCTGGGCGATGCGCTCTTCAAGCGCACCCCGCGCGGCCGGCTCATCGTGGCCGGCATCGGCGTGCTGACCGGCGCGGTGCTGCTGGTTTTGACGTTGAGCGTGCCGGTGGCCGATCAGGGCCTTTTTCTGCTGATGCTGGCGCTCACCGCGCTCTTTATCCCCTTCGCCGCGCCCAACGTCGTGGCAACGGTCTACGACATCACCCTGCCCGAGGTGCGCAGTACCGCGCTTGCCATCCAATATCTCATCGAGTCGGCCGGCGCGGCGCTGGCCCCGCTGATCGCCGGCATCATCGCCGATCGCTCTTCGCTCCACGACGCGATCCTGCTGATCTGTGTCTCGACCTGGATCGTGTGCGCGTTCTTCTTTACCTTCGCCGCCCGTACCGCGCCCGCCGACATCCGCGTGTTGCGCGAGCAGATGCGCGAGCGCGCGGCCCGCGAACAAGCCCTTGCTGCCGGTCGGCCATAATGCTCTTGGGCTTTCCGGCTCTTGGCGGAAAAGCGGCAGGACTCGCGACTTGCGTGGCCCCTCCCCTCTCCCGCCTGCGGGAGAGGGGAGGGACGAAGGGGTGGGGTGAGGGCCACCTAACCCCCCGGCCCCTTTCCCTGCGAGGAAGACCTAACCCCCCGGCCCCCTTCCCTGCGAGGGAAGGGGGAGAATTACTCCCCTCCCCGTGTAGGGGAGGGGCTGGGGGAGGGGTCTTCTCACGAGGGCGAGGCAACCGTAGACGTTAAGTCGAAGCATATGGGAGGTCGGGGGGTAATAACGGAGTCTCACTCGAAGCACGCTCCGTAATGTGAAATGCAATTTGAGCGATCTATACTTTGTAGTATAATTGGCCCAGGTTTGCGAGTCGCGTATTCATCATCAAGGCCATGAGCGCAATGATGAAATTATCCTCGTCTTCCATTTGTTTTGGCCAGAAAGGAGCGCGTATGTCCCTCAACTTAAACCCCTGGGTTGCTCTGTTGGTCGGTATCCTCATCGGTTGGATCCTGGAATGGTTGTTCGAGTTATGGTTCTTCCGCAGACGGCGCCTCGAATGTCAACGCCGGTTGGCCGAGGTTGAGGATCGTCTGCGCGCCCGCGATGAGGAGCTGCGGCGATCGAAGGCCCGGGCCGATGCGCTGGAAGCCCAGTTGAGAGCCGTCGTCGCGCCTCCGGTTGCCCCGGCCGCCGCACCTGCAGCGGAGGTGGCTGTGCCGGCGGTGGAAGCCGAGCTGCCGGCGGTCGCGGCGGCCGCGCCCGAAGTGGAAGCCAAGCTGCCGGAGGTGGCGGTGGCCGCGCCGGAGGTGGAAGCCGAGCTGCCGGAGGTGGCGGTGACTGCGCCGGAGGTGGAAGCCGAGCTGCCGGAGGTGGCGGTGACTGCGCCGGAGGTGGAAGCCGAGCTGCCGGAGGTGGCGGTGGCCGCGCCGGAGGTGGAAGCCGAGCTGCCGGCGGTCGCGGCGGCCGCGCCCGAAGTGGAAGCCAAG
>JBBIKA010000296.1:0-3907 GCA_037445695.1 Chloroflexota bacterium | reverse complement strand
CGGCGTCGGGCCGCCGCAAGCCAGAGAGGAGCCTGCTATGTCCGTTGCGCCATTGCCAACCCGCAAGCTGTTTCTGCCGGCGATCCGGTCGGGACTGCGTGTGACGCTGTCGCCCGGCGAGCGCCGATTGATCCTGCAGGGCGCCGATCTGCTGATCCTCAACGCCGCGCTGTTGCTGGCCGTCATCATCTGGAACGAGTTCGCGGCCACGCCCGAGCTGTTGCTGGCCTATGCCAAATGGTTCATCACCCTGACGGTCTACTGGCTGATCATCGCCGCGGTACTCGATCTCTACGATCTGGCCCGCGCGGCCAGCGGCAGCGCCATCGTGCTCAACGCCGGCATCGCGGTTGGCCTCACCGTGGCCGCCTATGTCGCCACCCCCTGGCTGACGCCGCCGGTTCAGGCGCGCAGCTACGTCTTCGGCTTCGCGGGGATGAGCCTGGCGGGCGTGCTGGGCTGGCGCCTCTTCTATGCGCGGGTGTTGGCGCAGGCCGGCTTCTATCGCCGCGCGCTGCTCTTGGGCGACTGGCAAAGCGACAGCGTGCTGGCGGCCGATGTCTCTGCCGTAGCCACCGCCGCCGCCGGCCCCAGGGCCAACCCCTTCCGTGGCACCGGCTATCAGATCGTGGGCTACGTCGCCGGCGATCCGCCGCCTGACGACGGCCTGATCCCCTGGCTGGGCCCATCCGAAGCGCTGGCCTGCCTGGCGCGCAGCCACGCCGTGGACGAGATCATCGTCGTCCAAGAGCTGCCTCACCTGCTCGACCCCGCGCTCTACGAGGTCGTGCTCGATTGCCAGGAGCTGGGCCTGCGCATCACGCCGCTCTCCGAAGTCTACCAACGCCTGACCGCCCGCTTCCCGGTACGCTACGCGCAGCGCGATCCGGCCCTGCTCTTCAGCACGGCCGATCAGCCGGCCTGGCGGCTCTACGCAGCGGCCAAGCGCCTGCTCGATCTGCTGGCGAGCGTGGTCGGCCTGGTCGCGCTGGGCGTGGTGATCCCCTTCGTGGCGCTGGCCAATGCCCTGTGGGCCCCCGGGCCGCTCTTCTATCGGCAGCAGCGGCTGGGACTGGGCGGCAAGCCGTTCCCGCTCCTCAAGTTCCGCTCGATGCGGCCCGACGCCGAGGCGACCACCGGCGCGGTGTGGAGCGCCGACAATGACGACCGCATCACGCCGGTGGGCCGCTGGCTGCGCAGGACACGGCTCGACGAGCTGCCGCAGGTCGTCAACGTCCTGCGCGGGGAGATGAGCCTGGTGGGGCCGCGGCCCGAACGTCCCGAATTCGTCGGCGAGCTGGCCCGGCAGATGCCGATCTACCGCGCGCGGCACACCGTCCGGCCCGGCATCACCGGCTGGGCGCAGATCCGCTATCGCTACGGCAATTCGATCGAGGACGCCCGCCAGAAGCTGGAGTATGACCTCTACTACATCATGCACCGCAGCTTCTACCTGGACCTCTTGATCATGGCCAAGACCATCCCTGTGCTGCTGAGCTTCAGGGGAAAGTAAAAAATTATTAACCAACAGCTTTTTCCATGACGCAATCCATCGTAACCGTATGTCCACATCTCGGCCTGGCCGATGACCGCACGGTGTCCCGCATGCAGCCGGATGCCGGCCATCGCTGCTATGCCCAAATCCCGCCGGCCGCCGTTGATGCCGACCACCAGGCCGCTTTTTGTCTGGCGACCGACCATACGGCCTGCCGATTCTACGCGCCGCCCGCCGATCGTCACCCGCCGGCCGAAGCCCACAACCCGCCGCCGCTTCTTGCGTCGTGGTTGCGCTTCGTGCCCTGGATCGTGCTCATCCTGCTGCTCGTCGTCGTTGGGGTCGTTTATGGCCGCGATCTGTTCCTCCCGTCCGCCGCGCCGACGCCGATCCCCGGCAGCGCGCCGGTCCCCAATCGGCCCGATGATCGGCCGGCGCCGACCGCCGCCGGCGTCGCCGCCCCAACGCCGGCATCCCCCGCCATCCCCCGCTCGCCTCGCAGCCCGGCGACGAGCACACCGGAGCCGGGCGGCCAGGCATTGGGGATCGCGCCGAAGGCCGGCGACGCGGGCTGGTGGAGCAGCGCGGAGGCGCGCGGCAACCGGCTGGGCGACTCCTATCTCTACGCCGGCTACTTCGAGGGCCAGACGTTCATCGCCGCGATCCGCTTCGACCTGAGCCGCGTCTCGCGCGGCGCGGCCATCCGCCAGGCCATGTTGCGCCTGACCGGGCTGCGCGAGGATCGGCTGAATCGGTCGGCCGGCGGGCAATGGAACGTGCAACTGCTGGCCGCCGACGCGTTCAAGGACTTCGCCCGCGCCGACTTCCAGACCCTCTTCAACGCGCCGGCGGCCGTGACCCTGTTGCCCACCCTCTTCGCGGCCGACCTGAACGCCAACGCGGAAAACACCTGGACCTTCGATCCGGCCGCCCGGACCTGGCTGCAAGAGCAGATCGCCGCCGGCGCGACCGGCATCATCGCCCGCATCGTGGGGCCGACGGGCGGCGAGAGCACCCTCTTCGCCTGGGATAGTGGCACGGGCCCGGCCACGCTGGGCGCCGGGCCCGTGCTCAACCTGGCCCTGGGCCCCGCGCCGGCCACGCCGCCGCCCCTGCCCACCCAGCCGGTGATCGTCGCCACCCTCACGCCCACGCCGGCCAACGTCCTGACCGTCGCGGCCGATCGGCTGACCGCGACCGCGCTCGTGCGTGCGATCGGCACCTTCACGCCGCTGCCCTACCGGCTGGTCACGCCCACGCCGACCGCCGCCAACCTGGCCACCGCGCAGGCGCTGGGCGTGGCCCTGGGCCGGCCGCCGATCGTGATCTTCACCCCCACCCCGGCGAACGAGGCCACGGCCACGGCCAATGCCGCCTATGCCACCGCGGTGGCCGTGACGACCGGCACATTCACTCCCGTGCCCACCAACGCGGTCACCCCGCTCGTGATCGCACCGACCCCCCGGCCGGAGAACGTCGCCACGGCCGCGGCCCAGGTGCTGGCCGCCACGGCCCAGGCCGGCCAGATCGGCACGGCCACGCCGCTCCCCCCCGAGGCGCTGATTGCCACCGTCACCCCGCGGCCGCCGCTGCGGATCGCCACGCCGACCCCCGCGAACTACGCCACCGCGGCCGCCTACGTCGCCTATGCCACGGCGGTCGCGCTCACCACCGGCACCTTCACGCCGATCCCGGCCAACGCCGTCACCCCGACGCCGCCGCCGACCGCCACCCCGCTGCCGCTGCTGCTGGAAATCACGCCTGGGCCGCCCCCCACGCCGACCCCCACGTCTCCCACGCAGTTGCCGGCCGGGCTGATCGGCAAGATCCTCTTCCGCAGCGACCGGGATGGCCAGCCCAGGCTCTATGCCCTCGATCCGGTCAACAGCCGCATCCTGCTGGTCACCCAGGAGTGGCCGGCCCGGCTCGCCCAGGCCCGCGAGGTGCGCAACCCCGCCGGCAACCTGCTGGCCCAGGTCCAGGAAGACAATCGCCGCCTGCCGCAAATCCACATCTACGATCTGCAGTTCGGCAACGTGCGTCAGCTCACCACGACCTCCGGTTGGAGCTACGACCCGGCCTGGTCGCCGGCCGGCGATCGCATTGCCTTCGTCTCCAACGAGGCGGGCAACGATGAGATCTATACGATCAACGCGGACGGCAGCGATCAGCGCCGGCTGACCGTCAACACCTGGGAGTGGGACAAACATCCGACCTGGTCGCCCGACGGCCGCCAGATCGTGTTCTATTCCAATCGCGACACGGGCCGGCGCCAGCTCTGGATCATGGATGCCGATGGCAGAAATCAACGCCCTCTGCTGGTTTCGGTGTATAATGATTGGGACCCGATCTGGGTGAAGTAGTGCTTTGTGAGGCTAGATTTTGCACTTTGCCGCATTGACCCCCACCCCC
>JBBIKA010000295.1:0-3933 GCA_037445695.1 Chloroflexota bacterium | reverse complement strand
GGGGGGGGTTTGTCCCGTCCCCCCGGGGGGGGTCACGGGGGTTATTGGGGGGGGGGGCGGGTGCCCCCCCCCCCACCCCCCCATGATCACCCCTCCCCTCTCCTGGCCTTCGGCCAGGAGAGGGGAGGGGCCGGGGGAGGGATGAGGTAAGTCGCCACCCCACAAAATAAAATCGAGTAGCCCCCCGCATTTCGATCATTTGCATGGTGGGTGTATAATAACATAGAACATTTGCGCGGATGGTGAGACGGAACGATGGCCAGGCGAACATCTCCCAAGAGGGGCAAACCGCAGCCCAGGCCGGACCCGAACCTGGGCCAGTTCTTGCGCGGGGAGCTGATCGGCACGCTCCTGGTTGTTATCGCCCTGTTGGTTTTCCTGAGCATGCTCTCGGCCAATCAGGGCACGTTGACCGCGGCCCTCATCGCCGGCCTGCGCATGCTGTTCGGCCTGGCCGCGCCGTTCGCGCCGCTCTTACTGGCCATCCTCGGCGGGTGGTTGGCCCTGCGCGGCGTGGTCGAGCAGTCCGTCCTCACGCCGCAACGGTTGCTGGCCGTCTCGGCCCTCTTTCTGATCTTTGAAGCGTTCCTCTACCTCTTCATCGGCGGCGAAGATCCGTTTGGGGGCCGGGCCGGCGGGCTGGTGGGCCACCTGATCGGCCAGGGGCTGGTGCTGATCCTGGGCGCGCCGGCGGCCATCGTGGGGTTGACGTTGAGCGCCATCGCCGCGCTGATCGCGTTGACCGGCGCGAGCCTGTCGCAGATCGCGCAGGCGTTGCAGGCCGCATGGCGCCGCCTGCGGGGCACGACCTCCGGCCCGGAGGGTGTCCGTCCCAATCCACCTTTGCCGTTGGGAGAAGGCCTGGCGCCGTGGCGCCGCGCGTGGCGCTGGCTGAGAGAACGCTTCGCGCCTGAATCGGCCGACATCCCCGCGCTGCCGGCCGCGCCCTTTCCCACCTGGGAGGCCCGGCCCTCTGCGCCGGCCGGTGCCCCGGCCGTCCGCGCGCTGACCCCCGCCACGCCGACATCGGCGGCCGTTGCCACCGAGCCGCCCCCGCGCATCATCGGGGGTGCGACCACCTGGCGTCTGCCGTTGATCGCCGACATCCTCGAGGACGCCACTGAACAAGACATCCAGAGCGAAGACCTGCGCAAACGGGCCGAGATCATCGAGACGACCCTTGCCAGCTTCGGCGTGCCGGTGCAGGTGATCGAGGCGAACCGCGGTCCGGCCGTGACGCAGTTCGGCTTGCGGCCCGGAACGATCATCCGCAAGGACCGCAAGGGCCAGGAGACGCGCGTCAAGGTGCGGGTGGCGCAGATCCAGGCCCTGGCCAACGATCTGGCGCTGGCGCTCTCCGCATCGCCCCTGCGCATCGAGGCGCCGGTGCCAGGCCGCGATGTTGTGGGCGTGGAAGTGCCCAATGTGCAGATCTCGATGGTCTCGTTGCGCGGGGTGCTGGAATCGGAAGAGTTCCGGGCCCATCGTGGGCTGCTCACCTTCGGCCTGGGCCGCGATGTCTCGGGCCAGGCGGTGGTGGCCGACCTGACCCGCATGCCCCATCTGCTGATTGCCGGCGCAACCGGCTCCGGCAAGTCGGTCTGTGTCAACTCGATCATCACCGCGTTGCTGTTGACCCACACGCCCGACACCCTGCGCTTCTTGATGGTTGATCCGAAGCGGGTGGAGCTGACGGTATACAACGGCATCCCCCACCTGATCGCGCCGGTGGTGGTAGATGTCGAACGCGCGGTGCCCGTGTTGCAATGGGCGACGCGCGAGATGGAACGGCGTTACAAGCTGTTGGCCAAGGCCGGCGCCCGCAACATCGAAGCCTACAACGACAAGCTGGCCGCGCGCGGGGAGCCGGTGTTGCCCTACATCGTCATCCTTATTGACGAGCTGGCCGACCTGATGCTTTCCGCGCCGGAAGAGGTCGAGCGCTACGTCTGCCGCATCGCGCAGATGGCGCGCGCCGTAGGCATTCATCTGGTCATTGCCACGCAGCGGCCGAGCGTGGACGTGGTGACCGGCCTGATCAAGGCCAACTTCCCGGCCCGCATCGCCTTCGCCGTTACCTCGCAAGTGGATAGTCGCGTGATCCTGGATACACCCGGGGCCGAGCAGTTGTTGGGCCGCGGGGACATGCTCTACATGGCCCCCGATTCGTCCAAACTGCAACGGCTGCAAGGTTGTTTCGTCTCCGATCGTGAAACTGCGCGGCTGGTGAATTACTGGAAGACCGCGCGCACCCTGGGCCCCGAGCTGGAGCCGCTCGATGCGGCGATGATCCCCCCGACCGAAGAAGCCGCAGCGCCGTCGCCGACTGCGCCTGCGACAACCGGCGCAACCGCAACGGCCCCCGAAACGCTCGAACCGCCCTGGTTGCCCGGCCAGGAGACCTTGCAGCAACCGCTGTGGGATGAGGTGGCGGCCGCCGAACAGGCGGCGAAAAGCCGGGACGACCTCTATGCTCAGGCGGTCGCCGAGGTGCGCAAGGCCGGTCGGGCCAGCGTCTCGCTCCTGCAGCGTCGCCTACGCATCGGCTATTCGCGGGCTGCGCGGCTGATTGATGAGCTCGAGGCCAACGGCGTCATCGGCCCGGACCTGGGCAATAGCCGGGGCCGCGAAGTGCTCCCTGAAAACGATCCGGCCGGACAATAGCGCATGTCCTGCTCTCCGCGCCATTCCACATTCAGACCTATCGGAGGCTTCCATGTGTCACGCGTTGGACCCGAACGATGTGCGCTTCTTCAGCGGCCGCTCTCACCCCGCGCTGGCGGCCAGCATCGCGGCGTACCTATCGGTGCCGCTGGAGCAGACTCATTTCCGGCGCTTCAGCAACGACAACCTTTATGTCCAGTTGGGCGCCAGCGTGCGCGGACGGGCGGTCTTTATCGTGCAATCGCTCGTGCCGCCCGTCAGCGATCACTTGTTGGAGCTGTTGATGATGTTAGATGCCGCCCGCGGCGCGGCGGCGCGCGAGATCCACGCCATTATCCCGTACTTTTCCTATGCCCGCTCCGACAAGAAGGACGCGCCGCGCATTCCGATCACGGCCCGGCTGATCGCCGACCTGATCCAGACCGCCGGCGCCACGCACGTGATGACGATGACCCTGCATTCGCCGCAGGTGCACGGCTTCTTCAGCATCCCTTGCGACCCGTTGACCGCCCGCACCCTGTTCGCCAATTATCTCCGGCGTTACGATTTCAGCCCCAAGGATACGTTGGTGGTGGCGCCCGACTTTGGCCGCGCGGGATCGGCGAGCCGCCTGGCGGGCCAACTGGGCCTGCCGGTGGTCTCGGCCGATAAGACGCGCGTCTCCGATACCGAAGTGCGCATCAGCGTCTCCATTGACCGTCAGGTGGCGGGGTATCGCCGGGCGATCATCTATGACGATGAGATCGCCACCGGCGGCTCGATGCTCGAGCTGAGCCGGCACCTGATCGCCAGCGGGATCGAAGAGATCATTGTGGTGTGCACGCATGGCCTCTTTGCCGGCAACGCCCTGAATCGGCTGCTCGGAATCGCGCAGATCCGCGAGATCATCACGACCGACACGGTGCCGCCCCCCGTCAATCCGCCCTCGCAGTTGACCGTCCTGTCGGTCGCGCCGATCTTCGGGGAAGCGATCTGGCGCAATTCGTCGCGGCAATCCATTGGAAGTCTGTTCGTATTCGGCGATGAGTGTTGATTTTTGGGAAGGGCAAGAGCTGCCTGCTGCTTTGTTAGCCAAGAATTTACTTTTTCGGCCGCCTCACCTCTCTCACCCCCCGGCCCCCGCTCTCCCCTGAAAGGGGAAAGCGGGGGCGCTGAGAAGGGGGTTTGCGGGCGGCTTCGCCGCCCGCAAACCCCCTTCAGGCTTCTCCCCGCCCCCTCTCAGGGGGCGGGGAGAAGTCAAAATGAGGGTTTCGGGACGGCGGCTTTGCC
>JBBIKA010000294.1:1860-3937 GCA_037445695.1 Chloroflexota bacterium | reverse complement strand
ACGCACAGCGCGCCGGCGAACGCGATGACCGGTTTAATTCTTTAACTTTCATAATGTCCGGGCTACCGAGCAGCGCCCGCTGAAGCGGGCTGTGGCGCACTGCAGCGCAACTTCACAGGATTGTCACATTTGCGCCGCCGGCGGTGTTAATAGAAATAGAAAACCGGAAGGGCGCAGAGGCGCAGATGTGATCACCGATGCCTGGCTGTTTCGTTCCGTGTCAACCCGACCCGAGCTCGACTTCGATTCCCTGTTCCTGGCGCACTACGACGGCGTTTACCGGCTGCTCTATCGCATCGTCGGCACGCGCGAAGATGCGGAAGACCTGGCCCAGGAGACGTTCCTGCGCCTTGCCCGCCAACGGTTTGGCAGCGACCAGGAACACAATGTGCGGGCCTGGCTCTATCGGGTGGCGACCAACCTGGCGTACAACCTGCTGCGCGGCGAGTCTCGCCGCACGCAACGCCAGGATCGGTTCGGCCGTCAGGCCACGGCCGACGCGCCGGACCCGGCCGAAGCCGCGCTGCGCGGGGATGAGCAGGCCGCGGTGCGCCGCGCCCTGGCCGGCCTGCCCGAGCGCCAGGCGCAGTTGTTGCTGCTGCGCCACGCCGGGCTGAGCTACCGCGAGCTGGCCGAGGCGCTTGGGGTCGCGCCCGGCTCGGTGGGCGCGCTGTTGGCCCGCGCCGAGGCGGCCTTCGAGAAGGCCTATCGCGCGGCCGGACACCGGGATGAAGAAGGAGGCGACCATGCGATGTGATAGTGGGCGGTTGCGGGCCTATCTGGACGATGCGCTGGCCCCAGATGATGCGGCCGCGGTCGCTGCGCACCTGGCCGCGTGCCCGGCGTGCCGCCGCGAACTGACGGCGCTGAGCGCGCGCGCCTCCTTTGCCGCGGCGCGGCTGACGATCCTCGAACCGACCCCGGCCGAGACGCCGGTCGCCCGGCAGGCCCTGGCGCGCTTCCATGCCGCCGGCCAAAACGTCGCGCCGGATGCCAGCCGGCGTTACCATCCGCTGAACCTCGGAATTGCTTTGGCAAGGAGCTTGACGATGATAAAAGCATCTTTCCTGCATGGCCGTTTGCGGCCTGTGGCGATCGCCGCGGCCGCCGTGGCCTCTCTGCTGATCCTCTTCAGCTTTGCGCCGGTGCAACGGGCGGCCGCCGACTTTCTCGGCATCTTTCGCGTGCGCAAGTTCGCGGTCATCCCGCTCGATCCGGCGCAGCAGCAGAAACTTGAAGCCCTGGCGCAGCAGGCGGACGACGGCCGGTTCGGCCGGCCGACCGTGCTGCGCGAGCCGGGCCGGCCCCAGCCGGTCGCCGATCTGGCCGCGGCCTCGACCAGGGTGGGCTTCGCAGTGCGCGCGCCGGCCGCGCTGCCGGCCGGCGCGACCGCCCAATCGCTCGCGGTGCAGAGCGGGCCGGCGCTGCGCTACGAGATGGATCGGGCGATCATGGCGGCCCTGCTCGCCGCAACCCAGGCTCAGGGCGTGAAGCTGCCCGACGTGGACCGGCTCACGCTCGAAGTGGACGTGCCCTTCATCGTCACGCAGGAATATGCGATCGGCGCCGGCCGGCTGAAGATCATGCAGATGAGCAGCCCACAGGTGAAGATACCGCCGGGCGTTGACCTCGCCGCCATCGGCGAGGCCGGGTTCAAGTTCCTCGGCATGCCCGACGCCGACGCCCGCCGCCTGGCGCAGAGCATTGACTGGACGAGCACACTCGTGATCCCGATTCCGACCGATGTGGTGCAATACCGCGAAGTGACCGTGGACGGCGTGCCCGGCCTGCTGGTCGAACAGAGCGCCGGCGCATCGGGCCGGCGCTCTGTTTCGCTGCTCTGGCAGAAGGATGGCATCCTTTACGGCATCGAAAGCCACGATGTGGGGCCGCTGGTGACGATGCAGGTGGCCGATTCGTTGCGATAGATAACGGACGAAGGACGAAAGACCAACGACCAAAAGCGAATCGGATGGGCGGTCTTCGTCTTTCGTCTTTGGTCGTTGGTCATTCCATTATGCACATCGAAACCCACGATCTGCGCAAAACCTACGGCCCGACGGTCGCCGTGGAGCGC
>JBBIKA010000294.1:0-1760 GCA_037445695.1 Chloroflexota bacterium | reverse complement strand
CATCGAAACCCACGATCTGCGCAAAACCTACGGCCCGACGGTCGCCGTGGAGCGCCTCACCCTTGCCGTCGCCGAGGGTGAGGTGTTCGGCTTCCTGGGGCCGAACGGCGCGGGGAAAACGACCACGGTCAAGATGCTGCTCGGCCTGGCCGCGCCGACCGCCGGGGAAGCGTATATCCTGGGCCGGCCGGTCGGCGATCCGGCCGTCATGGGGCGGGTCGGCTTCCTGCCGGAACAATTCCGCTTTCCGCCCTGGATCACCGCCGCCGATTTCCTGGACGTGCACGGCCGGCTCTACGGCATGGCCGCGGCCGAACGCCGCACGCGCATCCCCGCGCTGCTGGAACGCGTCGGCCTGGCCGACCGGGCCGGCTCGAAGCTGGGCGAGTTCTCCAAAGGGATGCTCCAGCGCATCGGGCTGGCGCAGGCGCTGCTCAACCGGCCTCGGTTGGTCTTCCTCGACGAGCCCACTTCCGGCCTCGACCCGCTCGGCCGCCGCGAGGTGCGCGACCTGATCCGCGAGCTGCGCGGCGAGGGCGTGACCGTCTTCCTCAACTCCCATTTCCTGAGCGAGGTCGAAGTGACGTGCGATCGGGTCGCGATCATCAAGGCCGGCCGCGTGGTGCGCCAGGGCGCGTTGGACGAATTGACGCGGCAGGCGACCGAGATCGAGCTGCGAGTGGCCGGCCTGACGCCGGAGGTCGAGGCCGGGCTGGCGCAGTGGGGGCAGGTTGTGGAGGGAGGGGGAAATAGGGATTGGGGATTGGGGATTGGAGATGTGGCGCGCATTGTGCTGGCCGTCGAAGATGAAGCGGTCACGCCCGCGGTGGCCGCTTACCTGATCGGGGCCGGCGTGCGCATTTACGCGCTCGCGCCGCGGCGCCTCTCGCTGGAAGAGCTGTTCGTGCGGGTGATGCAGGAGGAGGCATGAGGAGCGTGCTCGAGATCGCCCGGCTGACCTTCCTGGAAGCCCGGATGCGCAAGATGCTGTGGGCCATCGTCCTGCTGGGGATTGCGTTCCTGGCGCTCTACGCGGTCGGCTTTCACCTGATCTACGCGGACTTGCGGAGTCACATGTCAAGCGCCGTCCGGCTGTTGGAGCCGATCAACTTCTTCGTCCTGGCCGGGCTGTATGCGATCAACTTCCTGGTGGTGATGCTGGCCGTGCTGATTTCGGTGGACACCATCGCGGGCGAGATCGCTTCCGGCGCGATCCAGACCATCGCGACCAAGCCGCTGCGGCGCTGGCACATCGTCGCGGGCAAATGGCTCGGCCTGGCGCTCATGTTGGCGGTCTTCACCGTGGCGATGTGCGCCGCACTGATGGGCATCGTCAAGCTGGAAGCCGACTACACCGTCCGCAACCCCGTGCAGGCCGTTGGACTGATCGTCCTGGAAGGGCTGATCGTGCTGACCCTCTCGATCCTGGGCGGCACGCGGCTCTCGACCCTCACCAACGGCGTCGTGGTCTTCATGCTCTACGGGCTGGCGTTCATCGCCGGCTGGATCGAGCAGATCGGCAGCATGATGCGCAGCGAGGCCGCGGTCAACATCGGCATTGCGGTCAGCCTGCTGATGCCCAGCGAGGCGATGTGGAAGCGCGCGGCCTACCTCCTCCAACCGCCCTTCCTCCGCGAGCTGGGCCTGGACGCCACCCCCTTCGGCGCGGCCAGCGCGCCCAGCGAGGCGATGGTGGTGTACGCGGTGCTGTACACCGCGGCGATGTTGTTCCTCGCAGTCAGGCAGTTCTCCAGGCGCGA
>JBBIKA010000293.1:0-3972 GCA_037445695.1 Chloroflexota bacterium | reverse complement strand
CGTGCCGCTCGACGATCTTCTTGCAGATCGCCAGGCCGATGCCGGTGCCGGGGTAGTGCCGCCGCGTGTGCAGCCGCCGGAACGCGTCGAAGATGTATTCGTAGTATTGCGGCTCGATGCCGATGCCGTTATCGCGCACGCTGAAGAGCCATTCGTCCGGTCGTTGATCGGTCGGCGCCGACGTGGCGGCTTGCCCGGGCGGCGGCCCGCCGGCAGGCCGCCGCACCGCGCTGACATGCACGATCGGCGCCGCGGGGCCGCGGAACTTCAGGGCGTTGAAGATCAGGTGCGAGAAGAGTTGCACCAGTTGGGCCCGGTCGGCCAGCACGGTGGGCAGCGGGTCGTGGGTGATCTGCGCGGCCGTCTCGGCGATCTCGCTGCCCAGCGAATGTTCGACATGGGCGAGTACCTCTTCGCAGTCGGTGGCCGCGAACGGTCGAACGCTCATGTTCACCCGCGAGAACGCGAGCAGGTCGAGGATGAGCTGTTGCATGCGTTGCGCGCCCTCGACCGCGTAGCCGATGAATTCGTCCGCGTCCTCATCCAGGCGGCCGCGATAGCGCTCGGCCAGGAGCTGGACAAAGCTGGCTACCATGCGCAGCGGTTCCTGCAGGTCGTGCGACGCGATGTACGCGAAGCGTTCCAGCTCGGCGTTGGAGCGCGTCAGCTCGCCGATGACCCGCTCGAGCTGCTCCTCCATGTGCTTGCGTTCGGTGATGTCGAAGGCGGTGCCGATGGCCGCCGGCCGGCCCTGCCAGGTGAGCGCGCCGGCCGTGAGGTCAATCCAGCGTTCTGTGCCGTCCTTGCGCACGATCTTGAATTCATAGCGGCCGGGGACCGCTTCCCCGCGCTGGCGGGCCAGGCCGCGCGCGCGGACCAGCTCGCGGGAATCGGGATGCACCAGGTCCCAGAAACGCATGGTGTGGAGCTCGTCGCGGCGGTAGCCGGTCAGCTCTTCGATCGCCGGGTTGCCGTACACAAACCGTTCGTCCTGATAGATGAAGATGGCGCCGGCGGTCAGGGCGGCCAGGGTGTGAAATAATGCCTCGCTGGCGCGCAGCGCTTCGCGTTCGCGCGCCAGCTCGACGCGGTGGAAGGCGTTCTCCAGGACGACCGGCAGGCGGTTCAGGTAGTTCGGAAGCTTGGGCAGATAGTCGGTAGCGCCGAGCCTGAGCGCCAGGAGGGCGGTTTCCTCGTCGCCCCGACCCGTGACGAGCACGACCGGCAGGTCGAGGCGGCGTACCTGGCGGATCTCCTTGAGCAGTTCCAGGCCGTTCATGTCGGGCAACCGCAGATCGGCCAGGAGCACGTCTATATCGTGTTCCTGGCCGTCGGGCGGCAGCCGGCCCAGGGCTTCGCGTGCGGTGTGCACCACTTCCAGGTGGATGTACGGGGCGTGGCGGGCTACGTGACGCCGGGTGAGGTCTATATCGGCCGGGTTGTGTTCGGCATAGAGCACGCGCAGGGGCCGCTGTTGGCGGGCGACGGCGCGGCGATGGTTCTCCAGCGCGGCCTCCAGCACGTTCGGCAGCCGCGCCAAGTAGTCGCCGTGTTTGACGACATAGTCGTCGGCGCCGGCCTTGAGCACGGAGACCACGTATTCTTCGTCGCCGGCACCGGTGATGATGACGGTGGCGGTGTCGGGATGTTGGCCGCGTATCTGGGACAGCAGAGAGAGGCCGTCGCCGTCGGGCAGTTGGCGGTCAATGAGCACCAGGTCATAAGGAGGGCCCTCGGGTTGCGCCAGCCGCGCCTGCGCTGCCTGCACGGTGCCGACGATGGTGAGGGCGATGTGGGGCGCGCGGCGGCTCAGCTCGCGCGCGGTCAGGTCGGCATCCATGGGGTTGTCTTCCACATAGAGCACGTTGATCGGTTTCATCGGATTCTCCATTCCTCAACCTGCTCTCCGCCTGCAGATTAGGGAGAAGAGAGGGGACCAGGCAGCCGATTCAGCGCACACCAATAGATTTCGATCTGGCCGGCCACCTCCATGAACTTATCGAAATCCACCGGCTTCACGATATACGAATTCGCCCCCAACTGATACGCCGTCGCCACATCGTTCTCCTCGGCCGAGGTGGTCAGCACAACGATCGGCAGACCTGCAAAGCGCGGGTGCGTTTTGATCCGTCGCAATACTTCGAGGCCGTCTACCCGCGGCAGCTTGAGATCGAGCAGGATCAAGAGCGGCGGCAGCTCGCCGGCCTCCCAGCGCGCCAGGTAGGCCAGCGCCTCCTCGCCATCGCGCGCCACCTGCAGGGGGTTGACCAGCTTGCGCCGGGCGAACGCGCGACGGGTCAGGTCCACGTCGAGCGGGTTATCTTCAATCAACAGGATCGGACGCAGGATCTCGCTCATGGGGCCCTCGGTAGCTCCAGGTAAAACGTCGCGCCTGTCCCCGGTGCGCTTTCCGCCCAGGCGCGGCCTCCCATCCGTTGCATGGCTTTGCGCACGATGGCCAGGCCGATGCCGGTGCCGGGATACTCTTCGGCGCGTTCCAGCCGCTGGAAGATCTCAAAGATGCGTTCCTGATACTTCATGTCGAAGCCGATGCCGTTGTCGCGCACCCAGAGGATGCACGTCTCGTCGGTGGGCCGACCGCCGATCTCGATGCAGGGATCGGGTCGCACCCGGGTGAATTTGAGCGCGTTGTCGAGGAGATTGCGCAGCGCGATGGCCAGGCCCTCGGACTCGGCCATGACCGCCACATCGGGCAGGGCCACCGAGACGGCCACCCCGCGCTGCCGGATCTCGTCTTGGCGTTCGGCCAGCAGCGTCTCGACCAGCGGGCCGGGCTTGAGCGGCGCGGTAGTCAGGGCGCGGCGCTCCATGCGCGCATAGGCGAGCAGGTCATCTATGAGCTGGCTCATCTGCTGCGCGGCCGCGCGGATCATGCGCACGAAGTGCTGGCCTTCGGGATCGAGCTTGCCTTCATAGTCCTCCAGCAGCAGCCGGCTGTAGCCGTCCATGGCGCGCAGGGGCGCTTTCAGATCGTGCGAAACGGTATAGGCGAAGGTCTCCAGCTCCTTGTTGGCCGCCTGGAGCTCGGCCGTGCGCTCGGCCACGCGCTGCTCCAGCTCGGCGGCAAGCCGGCGCAGTTCTTCCTCCGCGCGTTTGCGCTCGCTGATGTCGCGCGCAATGACGAACACCCCGCGTTGCCCCTCATAGGTGATCGGCCTGGCCGTGACCTCGACCGGGATCGGCGAGCCATCGAAGCGCACATAACAGTCTTCGACCGGATAGAGGCCCTGCTCCCCCGCCAGCATCCGCTTGATCCGCTGGGCCGCGGCCGGCCAGTAGTGGGGATGTACAATTTTGTCAATCGGGTACCCGATGAGCCGCGCCGGGTCGTCGGCGCCCACCAGCCGCGCGGCCGCCTGATTGGCATAGACGATCCGGCCACCGACATGGATTGCGATGCCGTCGGCTGCGGTTTCGACCACGGCGCGATAAAGCTCCTCCGTGGCGCGCAGTCGGGCCTCGACCTGTTCTTCGTATTGCCATTGCGCGGTCACGTCGCTGACCAGCGCTATGGCCCCCGCCAGCTCGCCCGCCGGGGCCCAGATCGGCACCAGGCGAATGAGCTGGCGCGCGGGCGCCATGAAGGGGAGCCAGTCGGCATGGAGCACGGGCGAGAGCACGCGCGGCTGTCCGTGTTGCAGCACCGTCTGCGCCTCGGCCCACAGCCGCGTCGGCGGGGGGTCGAAGAGCTCGACCAGGGGCCGGCCAAGCACGGCGGCGCTCGGCAGGCCCGTGCGGCCGGCGATCCACGCGTTCCAGAGCACGACCTTTCCGGCCGGGTCAAGGCCGATGACGCCGATGTCACCGTGATCGAGGAAGATCTGCGCCAGCACTTCGGCCGGGAATGGTCCTCGTTCGTCGGGCATGCCTTTGCTCTCCCTGGACGGCCGATTTTCGGTTCTCCAGCTTCTGGCGGGACGAGAGGCGTCTCCGCAATTTCGGATGCGGTTA
>JBBIKA010000292.1:0-4015 GCA_037445695.1 Chloroflexota bacterium | reverse complement strand
TTTACAGCGCCTTGAACACCTTGGCCAGGCTTTCGCCGAACACCGACAGCTCCCATTCGCAGACCCAGCCGAACGGCGTCAGCGTGACCTGATAGCCGGTGTTGCGCAGCCGCGTCGCCGCATGCTGCAGAAACGCTTCGGCGAACTGGGGGGACGCGCTGGCCTCGGCCAGGTGCGTGAACGAGTGCAACACCACGTTCTTGAAGCCGCGCTTGCCGGCCAGCCACTTGACGTTCTTGACGAACCGGGTCTCCAGGCCGGCGGGGTCGGCCTCGTCGGGCGGCTCGGCGTGGACGAAGACGACCGCTGCGTCGGTCACCCGCGTCTCGCCGCTGGCGTCCGCGGCGTCCGGCAGGATCTTCTCGAACGGCCGGAATGTGAACTCTTTGGCGAGGAACATCAACAGTTTCACGGGGCTCTCACTTTCGCAACAGTATTCAGAACACCAACACCCGATCGGCCGCTGCGGTCCACTCGCCCAGCAGCGCCATGTTGCCTGACCTCACGTCCTCGATGCAGCGTTCCGGCCCGAGCCCGCGGGCCTCGGCGCATGACGTTCAGGTCGCCACCTCCCCGCGGCGGGCGAGCGACTTGAGCATCCGCTCGATGTTGTAGTAGCCGTCGGGCGTCTTCTGGCCGGCCAGGGCGCAGTTCACGCCGTCGCCGATCAGAAAGACCCGCACCTGGGCTTCCGGCCGTTTGGCCAGATCGAGCGCCAGGCGCAGCGCGTTGTACGGCCGTTCGTTGCCGTAAGGCCCGTCGTTGATGATGAAAAGATAGGTCTTCGTGGGGTCGGACATCTTTTTCTTCCTCCTATGATTTGCTCACCCGGATGCGCCCCGGCGTTTCCGGCACGATCTCGCCGATGACCGCCGGCTCGACCTCCGCCTGTGCCAGGGCCGCCAGCAGGCGCTCTGCACGCTCCGGCGGGACGGCGATCAGCAACCCGCCCGACGTCTGCGCGTCGCACAGGATCATGCGGGCCGCCGGGCTCACCTCCTGATCCCAGGCCACGAACCCGGCCAGGTAGCGGTAGTTGTTCCATGAGCCGTCCGGGATCACGTCCCTGGCGACCAGATCCCACGTCCAGGGCAGCACCGGTACCCGGTCGAGGCTCACCACCGCGGCCACCCCGCCGGCCTCGACCATCTCGCGCAGATGGCCGAGCAGGCCGAAGCCGCTGACGTCGGTGCAGGCGTGCACTCCCACCGCCAGCATCGCCTCACTGGCCGCACGATTGAGCCGGCTCATCACCGCGATCGCGGCCGCGGCGGCATCCTCGCCGACGACGCCCCGATCAATGCCGGTCGTGATGATGCCCAAGCCCAGCGGCTTGGTGAGCACCAGCACGTCGCCCGGCCGCGCGCCGGCATTGGTGACCATGCGCCCCGGATGGACGATGCCGGTGACCGAAAGGCCGTACTTCGGCTCGAAGTCTTCAATGGAGTGGCCGCCGCCCAGGGCGACGCCGGCCTCCGCCAGCTTGGCCGCACCGCCGGCCAGGATCGCGTCGAGCAGGCTGAGCGGCAGGGTCTTGAGGGGAAACCCGACCAGGTTGAGCGCCAGCACCGGCCGGGCGCCCATCGCATAGATGTCGGAGAGCGCGTTGGCGGCCGCGATGGCGCCGAAGGCGAACGGGTCATCCACGATCGGCGTGATGTAATCCACGCTCTTGACCAGCGCCAGCTCGTCGCTCAAGCGGTACACGGCGGCGTCCGCGCCGTGGGCGAACCCGCTCAACAGGTTGGGGTCGGTGGGGGGCGGCAGGCGGCGCAAGACCTGCGCCAGATCGGCCGGGCCGATCTTGCAGGCTCAGCCCGCGCCGTGCGATAACGAGGTCAGTTTGACGCCTGAATAGATGGACATTCGATCTCGGCTCCGAAAAAGCGATTGTTGACAGTATAGGCCCGGTGGGGCGATAATGCAATAGTCAATGATCTATCGAACCCATAACTTCAGGTTATCGCCATGGATTTCCGGCTCACCGTTTTCCAGGCCGTAGCGCGACGCCAGAGCTTCTCGCGCGCGGCCGACGACCTGCACCTCAGCCAGCCCGCCGTCTCCAAACACATCCGGCTTTTGGAGGCGGAATGGGGCGTCCGGCTCTTTTACCGGCTCGGCAGCCGCGTGGAGCTGACCGACGCCGGCCGCATCCTGGCCGATTACGCCGAACGGATGGCGGCGTTGACGGAGGAGGCGCGCCGCGTGTTGGGGGAGATGGCGGGCCTGCAGCGCGGCTACCTGCGGATCGCTGCCAGCACGACGCCTGGGCTGTATCTGCTGCCCGACGCGGTGGCCCGCTTTCAGGCGCGCTATCCGGCCGTGGAGGTCACGCTGGCGATTTCCAACAGCGCCGATGTGGCGCGGCGCGTGCTGAGCGCCGAGTGCGATCTCGGCTTCGTCGGCGCGCCGATCGCAACGGCCGGGCTGCAGGCGCGGCCCTGGGCCGAGGATGAGATCATCTTGATCGCGGCGCCCGGCCATCCGCTGGCGCAGTCCCGCGCCGTGACGCCGGAGCTCTTCGCCGATGTCGTCTTGATCGTGCGCGAGCCCGGATCGGGCACGCGGGAGCTGGCCGAGGCGCGGCTGGCGGAGCTGGGGCTGCGGCCCCGGCGGGTGATGGAGCTGCCGGGGTGTGAGGCGGTGAAGCGCGGGGTGGCGGCCGGCCTGGGGGTGGCGTTTGTCGCGCGGCGCGCGGTGACGCTGGAAATCGCCCATAACCTGGTCTGCGCGCCGGAGATCCCGGCCCTGCGCTTGTCCCGGCATCTCTACGTTCTGACGCGCAAGGATGCGCGCCCCACCGCGGCCGGCCTGGCCTTCCTCGCCTTGATCTTCGGAACAGGGGATCGCGGCTGAGCCATTGGGCGCGTGCCGATGGCCGCCGTTTGGCGCGTGCGCCGCAAGATACACTCTGGTATCATGCGATCCGGCGCAAGGGCGCCGAAAGGAGCCGGCAAAGTGTTCAGAGATCCTGTTTGCGGCATGGCGATCGAGCCGCAGGACGCGGTCGCCAGCCGCGAACACATGGGGCAGATGTTCTACTTCTGCTCACCCAATTGCGTTGCACAATTCGACGCCGATCCCCATCGGTTCGCATCGGTGGCGTTGGCCGCGGCGGCAACGCCGCCGACGGCCGGTTCGGCCACGACCGGTTTCAACCCGGCGCTGCCGCTGGCGCGCATCGAATTGCCGGTGGCCGGGTTGAAGCGGGAACAGGACGGCCGCGAGGTGGAAGCGGCGGCGGCCGGCGTGCCGGGGGTGCGCCGCGCGCAGGCGAACCTCGTCTCGGGGATCGTGACGGTGGAGTACGATCCCCAACGCACGACGATCGCCGCGCTGACGGCTGCGCTGCAGGCGGCCGGATTCACCGTCGGCATCGCGCAGACCCGCATCGGCATCGCCGACCTGCGTTGCGCCTCGTGCGTTGGCTTTATCGAGGGCGACCTGCGGGCAACGCCGGGCGTGCTCGGCGCGAGCGTCAACGTCGGCACGGGGGAGGTCACGATCACCTACCTGCCGCAGCAGACCACCCTGGCGCAACTGCGCAGCGTCATCGAGAGCTGGGGTTACCGGGCCCGGCCCGCCGTCAGCGAGGAGCCGGTTGACAGGCAAGAGGCCGAGCACGCGCGCGAGTATCGCAGCCTGTTGCGCCAGTTCCTCTTCGCCGCGCTCGTCGCGCTGCCCGTGCTGCTGACGGCCTATCCGAAGTACATCCCGATCGTGCGCGACTGGAGCATGGAGACGTTGCGGCTGGCGTGGCTGGGCAGCGCGCTGCTGACCCTGCCCGTGCTGGCCTGGTCGGGCGGCCACTTCTTCACCGGCGCGTGGGCGGCGCTCAAGCATCGCGCGGCCAACATGAATACCCTGATCGCGCTGGGCACCGGCGCGGCGTGGCTCTATTCAACCGTTGCCGTCCTGTTCCCCGCCCTGTTCCCGGCGGGCACGGCCGAGCCGTTCTACGATGTGGTGGCCGTCGTGATCGCCCTGGTCGTGCTGGGCCAGGCGCTGGAACTGC
>JBBIKA010000291.1:0-4042 GCA_037445695.1 Chloroflexota bacterium | reverse complement strand
CCAAAGTGTACCCAAGAGTCGAGCTATAGCAACTTTTCAGACAAGCTCTCAGGGGTCTCGGCGGGGAGGGACGACGAGGCGGAACGCGCGACCTCGACCAGCTCGGCGAGGGTCGTCCATTCCCCGCCCTGGCCTTCGACCGAGACCCCCGGCACGACGATCCCGTCTTGCGCCAGCGCGGCGAGTGTGGCCGCGATCTCGCGCGGCGGCCAGCCGAAGAGCAGCGCCAGGTCTCGATTGCGCGCCGCGCCCACCGAGCGCAGGTAAAGCTCGGCCAGCTTGCGCCGCGCCTGGGCCTGGCGGATCGGCCGGGCGCGTTCGGGCAGGTCGGGGTAATGGCGATGGACGCAGTCGTAGATGAACGCGTAGTTCCAGGCGCCCGCTTCGGCCACGCCCACCGGCAAGATCTTGAAGTCGGCCTGGAGGAGCTCCAGCGCCCGATTGAAGGGGGAATCGCTGGCCTTGCTCGTCATGTGCGCCAGCTTGCGCAGGCTGATCGTGTCGAGCGGGCCCTCGTTCAGCAGCGTCTCGTAGATCGTCTTCGCTTCGAAGGTGAGCCGGCCCTCTTCGTATTGCAGCAGATAATCCTTCTCCGGCTCGCCGTAGTTTTCCGAGAGCGCGTAGAAATAGGGCACCACTTCCAGGCTGATCAGGGTGGCCCGACGGCGCAACACCTTGGCGTAATACCAGACCCGCCGGCCGAGGAGCTCGTCTTTCCAGCCCCAGGTGATGTGCCCGGGATCGTCGTGTGCGTCGGCCACGGGACGGTCTCCGGCCACGGCCGTCCACAAGCTGGGCAACAGCACCTCTTTGATCGGCCAAAAACAGACGAAGCCGCGTTCCTCGACGAAGGCGACGGCCTCCCCACGGTGCTGGAGCGGCCGACGCAGGCGGAACGTCTCGGCGCGGTAAGCTCGGAGAGCTGCCTGGGCAAGTTCGACGGTCATCACCCCCATCATTCCTCTGATTTTGGCTCAGGCGTTGCAACGGTACTTGCAGTAGGCGGTCACGGCTCCGTCATCCACGGCGTGCGGGCATCCCACGCGCGCAGCCGCCGATCGAGTTCGGCCGCGACCTCGGCCTGTTCGGCCGTGCCGGCCAGGTTGCGCAACTGGTACGGATCGGCGGCCAGGTCGGTGAACAGGCAGATTATATCCGTTTCCTGGCCGGCGCGCCAAATGGCCCGCCAGGGCGCGAGCATGGCGCAGTCAGAGGCGCCGCGGTATAATGGCTGCGACAATCACACGAAGCGGGGAACAAAGGATGGCGCACACATTGTCCGACCTCTCGACCGACGAGAGCGCTTTCGTCGCGGTGTCGGCGCGCGATTTGATGGCGCAGGCGACGCGCCGCACGCTGCTGGTCGCCGCGGCCGCCATGTTGACCTGGCTGTTGTTCGTCGGCCTGGACCGCTCGGCGCTGGCGGCGCAGGCGATGCCTGCCGCGCTGGCTATGGCTGCCGTCGCAGCCGCCGCGCTGCGCCTGTTCCGGCGGCGAAGCTGGCTCGGCCAGGCGGCCTTCCTGATCGGCTGGTGGGCGGTGATCGGCCTGGCGGCCGCGCTGCTGGAGCTGCCCGAAGCGCTGCTCTTCTGGACGGCGCTGCCGCTGATCGGCGCCAGCTCTGCCAGCGCCGGCCTGACGATCGCCGCGTGCGCGCTGATCGCGGTCGGCCTGTGGGGCAGCGCCTGGCTGGGCCTCCCGGCGCCGGCCGCGCCCCTCACCGGCCTGCTGATCCCGGCCGGTGGGCTCGTGGCCTTGCTCGGCTGGACGACGGCGTACACGCTGCTCGCCAGCACGCGGCGCTCGCTGGAATACTACGCGCGCTCGGAGGCCGACCGGGCCGCCTTTCGCCAGCAGCGGTTGCAGCTCCTCCAGGTGCAAGAGGACTTGATCCAGGCCAATCGTGAGCTGGCGCGGCTGTCCGACCGGCTGAAGGTGATGACGCAGCTCGCCGAAGATGCGCGGCGGATCAAAGAGGAGTTCGTCGCCAACGTCTCACACGAATTGCGCACGCCGCTCAACATGATCATCGGCTTCAGCGAAGTGATCCTCAAATCGCCGAAGATGTACGGCGTGCGGCTGCCCGATCCGCTGCTGGCCGACGTGCGGGCGATCCAACGCAATAGCCAGCATCTGGCCGGGCTGGTCAACGACGTGTTGGCGCTTTCGCAGGCCGAGAGCGGCAAACTGACGCTGGCGCGCGAGTGGGTGGATCTGGCCGGGCTGTTGACCGAAGCACGCGAGGCGGTGAAGATTCTGTTCGAGTCGAAGGGCCTCTATCTGCGGCTGGAACTGCCCGATGAACCGCTGGTCGTTTTCTGCGATCGCCTGCGCATGCGCGAAGTCGTGCTGAACCTCCTCAGCAATGCGGGGCGCTTCACCGCGCAGGGCGGCGTCGTGCTGCGCGCCTGGTGCCAGGACACCGATGCCTATATCAGCGTGGCCGACACCGGGCCGGGCATCCCGGCGCAGGAGCGGGAGCGCATCTTCGAGCCGTTTCAGCGTCTGCCCGCCCAGCACGGGGGAACGATCGAAGGGAGCGGGCTGGGCCTCAGCATCAGCCGGCGTTTCGTGGAGATGCACGACGGCGCCATCTGGTTGGAGAGCGAAGTCGGGCGCGGCACAACGTTCTATCTGCGCCTGCCGCGCGAGCCGCTGCCCGACGCGACGCCGCGCTCCGGCGCCGTCCGGTGGATCAATCCCTACCAGACCTACGAGCCGCGCACGCGGCGATCGGCCGCGCCGCCGCTGGCCGTGCCGGCGCGCTACATCGTGCTCGACGAAGCGGGCCAGCTCCAACGGCTCTTTGCGCGCTTTGCCGCCGGCGCCGAGCTGATCGTCGCACCTACGGTCGCCGCGCTGATCGCCGAGGCCAGGCGTTCGCCCGCCACGGCCGTGGTCATCAACACGGCCGCTCCGCAGGCGGTGATGGCCGAGATCCAGGCGGCCGGCGGCGTGCCGTTCGATACGCCGGTGCTCATCTGCTGGATTCCGGGCGAGCGGGACGCGGCGCGCAACCTGGGCGTGCTGCGCTACCTGGTCAAGCCGATCACGCAGGAGGCTTTGGTCGCGGCGATCAACGAAGCGCGGCCCGGGCCGAAGACCGTGCTGATCGTGGACGACAACCCGGAGGCGCTGCAGCTCTTCTCGCGGATGCTGGCCGGAGGCGAGACGCGCGTCCTGCGGGCGCTCAGCGGCAGCCAGGCGCTCGAGCTGATGCGGACGCGGCGGCCGGATGTGGTGCTGCTCGACCTGGTGATGCCGGAGATGGATGGCTTCCAGGTGCTGCGGGAGAAGGAGCGCGACCCGGCCATCCAGCCGATCCCGGTGCTGGTGATCTCCTCCCTCGATCCGCTGAGCGGAGGCGTGGCCGCCAACCTGCTGAGCGTCTCGCGGCGCAACGGCCTGACCCCGGCCGAGCTGATCTCCTGCATTCAGGCGCTCAGCGGGATCCTGATTCCGGCGCCGCCGACTGCTCCAGCGCGGCCAGAAACGCCGCCTGGGTGACCGGCTTGCGCAGGAACACGTTGGCGCCGAGCGCGTAGGCCAGTTCGGGCTGATTCATGATCGTGCAGACGATGATGGGCAGCCGCCGCGCCAGCGGGTGGCCGCGCAGCTTGCGCAGCAGCTCCCAGCCGTCCATGCGCGGCATCATCACGTCGAGCACGATCAGCCGGGGCGCGTGGGCCTCCAACAGCTCGAAGACCTGGCCGGGGTCGGGCGCCGGGATCACGCGATAGCGCGTGCCGGCGACATAGCGCGCCAGCAACTGGAGGATGTCGGCGTTGTCGTCAATGACGAGCACGGGCCATTGATCGCAGATGGGCAATTCGAGCCGATAGGTGAGCCGGCCGGGGCCAGATGAGTGCGTCAGCCGGCCGCGGAACAGGCCGACCAGCTCCTCGACTTGGGCGAGGTCGGCGGCCGCGACGGGCCGGTCGGCGTCCGGCCACTGCGTCGCGATCTCGAACGTCAGGCCCGTGAGGCTGCGGGTCGCCTCCAGCGCACAGCGGCCGCCGCCGGCGCAGGGCAACGCATGGCC
>JBBIKA010000290.1:0-4115 GCA_037445695.1 Chloroflexota bacterium | reverse complement strand
AATTACGTCTCCTTGCCGTGAAGACAACGTTGCCGGGAACAACCCGGCACGTGCCCCCGCAACGAGCCTCCTGAGGCAAGACGGGCGCATGGCAGTTTCATCTGTAGCCCCTTTGCCTCAGGAGGCACTCCATGCCCACATCTTCGGCCGCCCGCGTCGTTTTTAATCTGCTACATTCGCGTCTCGCCGCTCTTGCCGGTAGGTTTGCTCATTCTACCGGTTTTCCAGGTTGCCAGCACCGCAGGCAAATCAGAAGGGTAGACCTCAAAGCCCATCTGAACTGCCGCGTCCCAGAGCAAGCGGTCATATGACACAAGGGTCACCCGTTGGCGCACATCCTCTTGCCAGATAGTGGCAACCGCCAGGTGAACGGCATCGTGGCCTCGAAGACCATATTCCCAGGCCAATGTGTCGGCACGAGCCACCACCTGATCTGATATGGCAAGACGCACGATATCCGGCCAATCACGGCGGAACGCCCTCAACGCGTGCCATGCGCCCTCGGCCGACAGCGCGCCGACACGCACCGCTTTGGCCAAGGCGGCTGCGATTTCAGCTCTACTGATCAACGCGCTGCCGACGAAATCAGCCTGCTGGATAAGCGTCGCGACCTCGACCGAACCAGGTTCGGCAACATAGCGTTTGACCAGGGCGTTGGCGTCCAGATAGAGGATCATTATTCCCGATCCGCGCTCAGCAAGTCCGCCACGGTCACCTCGCCCTGCAACTGCGCCACCGGCTCAGCAGGACTCAGCTTGCGTCCACTCCATGAGAGTACACCGTCTGCCATCAATGCACGCATGCGCTCTTCCAGGGTAGTGCTAACGGGCGAAATCTCGGCGATCGGCTGGCCTCGATCAGTGACGATCACGGTTTTCGCTTCGTGCCTGACCCGGCTCAGGTAGCCGCTCAAGCCCGCTTTGAGCTCGCGAATACCAACGGTGATTACATTCATTGCAAGCACCTTCTCTGATGGTGGTTACATATTACCATCACGAGGCCACACCCTGCAACTCCTGGCGCAGCGATTTTGGCCGCCTTCGGCGGCCAAAATGCCCTGTAGGGGCGCGTGCAGTTCTTGACAAGACGGTGAAACTCATTACAATATTTTTTCTGATTGCTTACCTCTCTATATCCGTTCTCTGGCCATAGTTTTGTCTTCCGGCGCCACCGCTGTCGCTCGACAAAAAAACGATTTTGCCTTCGGGAGAAACCATGACTTCCTTGGAACGCGTCTACCGCATCATTGACGAGCAGTTCGCCACCCATCTGGAACGCGTGCGCACCCTGGTCCGCCAGCCGTCCATCAGCGGCGACGGCACCGGCATGGCCGAGACGGCCGCCATGGTCGCCGACCTGATCCGCGAGGCCGGCGGCCACGCCGAGATCGTGCCCACTCCCGGCTGGCCGGTCGTCTACGGCGAGATCAATGTAGGCGCGCCGAAGACGCTGCTGGTCTACGGCATGTACGACGTGCAGCCGGTGGCCGGCGAGAAATGGAGCGTGCCCGACCCGTTCGGCGGCTACCTGATGGACATGCCCAATCTGGGCACGTGCCTGGTCAACCGCGGGGTCGCCAACCAAAAGGGCCCGCTGGCCAGCTTCTTCAACACACTGGCGGCCTTCCGCGCCGCCGGCCAACCCTACCCGGTCAACTTCAAGTTCATGATCGAGGGGGAAGAGGAACTGGGTAGCCGCAACCTGCCGGGCTTCGTGGCCCAAAACCGAGAGCGCCTGCAGGCCGACTTCGCCTACTTCGCCCACTTCTCGCAGGATCCCACCGGCAAGGTAATCATGTACCTGGGCGTCAAAGGCATCCTCTTCCTGGAACTGATCGCCCGCGGGGGCGATTGGGGCGGCCCCACCTCGCGCGGCATCCATGGCTCCAACGCGGTGTGGATCCATAGCCCCACGTGGGTCCTGGTGCACGCCCTGGCCACTATGGTCACGGCCGATCAAAAGCATGTGCTGATTGACGGCTTCTACGACGACATCGTCCCGCCCAGCGCCGAGGACGAAGCGCTGCTGGAACGGCTGATCACCACCTTCACGCCCGAAACCCAACTGGCCGAGTACGATGTGCGGCGCTTCAAGTACGATCTGACCGGCGTGCCGCTCCTGCGGAAGTACCTCTATCAGCCGCAACTGAACATTGACGGCATCATCTCCGGCTACACCGGCGAAGGCACGAAGACCCTCTTGCCGCACGAGGCGCGGGCCAAGATTGACATCCGCATGGTGCCCAACATGCGCCCCGAACGGATGCTCCAACTGGTCAAGGAGCACCTGGCCCGCCACGGCTTCGCGGACAAGATCGAGGTCAAGGTCCATGACGGCTATCCGCCCGGCAAGGCCGGCCTGGCCGACAACCCTGCCGCGCAAGCGATGCTCAAGGCCTATCGCGACCTGGGCTTCGAGCCGGAGATCTGGCCGCACCTGGCCGGATCGGCGCCCTTCTACCTGTTCACCGAAGTGCTGGGCATCCCGGTGGTGATGGGCGGGCTGGGCCAGGGCGGCCGGCAACACAGCCCCGACGAATACGCCACGGTCGAAGGGATCCGCCTGTGCGAAAAGTCCATCGCGGCCTTCCTGGCCAACCTGCCGCGCGAGTAAAAGATGACGAAATACATCTTGCGCCGCTTGCTCATCTCCATCCCGGTGCTGTTCGGCGTCACGGTGATCGCCTACTTCATCATGACGCTGGCGCCCGGCGATGCGGTGGACATGCTCGTTGATCCGGGCCTCAGCCCGGAAGATATCGCGCTCAAAAAACAGGCCCTGGGCCTCGATCAGCCCGTCTTCGTCCAGTACATCCGCTGGCTGGAACAACTGGCGCAGGGCAACCTGGGCTATTCGTTCAACAACCGCCGGCCGGTGACCGAGCGTATCGGCGAGCGCCTCGGCTCGACCCTGACTCTGGCGTTCTCGGCCCTCTTCTTTTCCTATCTGCTCGCCATTCCGATCGGCGTCCTGGCCGCCGTGCGCCAGTATTCGATCTGGGACTACATCGCCACCGTGTTCTCTTTTTTGGGCGTCTCGGTGCCGTCCTTCTTCTTTGGCTTGTTGCTGATCTACTTCTTCGCGCTCAAGCTCGACTGGTTCCCCACCGGCGGCACCCACACGATCGGCGCGCCCCTCTCGCTCGCCGACCGTTTCGCGCACCTGATCCTGCCGATGACGGTGCTCAGCCTGCAGAACATCGGCGCGGTCATGCGCTACACCCGGTCGAGCATGCTGGATGTCATCCACCAGGACTACATCCGGGCGGCCCGCGCCAAGGGATTGCAGGAGCGCGTGGTCCTGTTCCGCCATGCGTTGCGCAACGCGCTGATCCCGGTCATCACCCTGGCCGGCCTGCAGTTTCCCTTCCTCCTCGGGGGCGCGATCATCACCGAGCAGATCTTCAACTGGCCGGGGATGGGTCGCCTGGCGGTCGAGGCGATCACCCAGCGCGATTACCCCACCATCATGGGGATCAACCTGCTGGCGGCCGTGATGGTGATCATCGGCAACCTGCTGGCGGACGTGATGTACGGCGTGGTGGATCCGCGCATTCGCTACGAGGCCGGCCGTTAGCAGCGCAGAACGTTCGTTCAGGAGTCGTCTGTGGCATTCGATGATAAGCTTTCGCTCCCGCGCTCGGAAGAGCCCTTTCGCGAGGCCTTGGTGGCCGGCGAGATGCGCCACGAAGCGGTGCCGATGCGCGTGCTCATCTGGCGACGCTTCGTGCGCCATCGCCTGGCGCTGATCTCCAGCGGCGTGCTCCTGGTCATTGTGTTGGTCGCCCTCCTGGCCGATGTCGTCGCGCCCTATGACCCGGCCTTCATTGATCCGCTGGTGTTCGACGAAGCACCCACCCCCGCGCACCCGCTGGGCACCGATCGGGTTGGCCGGGACGTGCTGAGCCGGCTGATCTACGGCGGCCGCATCTCCCTCTCGGTCGGGGTCGTCGCGGTGAGCATCTACATGGTGATCGGCGTGGCGCTGGGCGCGCTGGCCGGCTTCTACGGCGGCTGGATAGACAACGTGATCTCCCGCCTCATAGATGTCGTGCTCTCTTTCCCCACCCTCATGTTGATCCTGGTGCTGGTCTCCCTGTTAGGGCCGGGATTGCA
>JBBIKA010000289.1:2646-4195 GCA_037445695.1 Chloroflexota bacterium | reverse complement strand
CGGCGGGCGGGAGAGGAGAGGAGCAAGGGCGGGGTGAGGGTGATGAGATGAACACCCGGCCAGATCAAACTTGACAAGTGCGCCGAAAGGCGTATATCGTAGATCTTGTTCGCGAGGCGATATTGCGTGGCGACGTCGAACTCGGTCAGCATCTTCCCGAACAGGAACTCGCCGAGCAGATGCATGTGAGCTGCATTCCCGTACGCGAGGCGATGCGCCAACTGGAGCAGGAAGGGCTGGTGGTGCGCGTCCCCAATCGTGGCTGCTTCGTCGCCGACTTCACCGAGTTCTTTCGGGTAGTACTGCCCATCTCGCTGCCCGGCATTGTGGCCGTCTCGATCTTTGCCTTCCTGGCCGCCTGGAACGATTTCCTCTGGTCGATCCTGCTCTTCCGCTTCGACCGGCCCATGAACAACATGATTGCCGCAATCAGCCAGTACGCTGGCTGGGGCTTCTTCGATTATCGGATGAAGGGCGAGGAAGGGGATTTCGACCAGGGCTATCAAAGCGTGCCGGTGAACTGGCGCATCAGCTCGCCGCGCAAACGAGGATTCTTCAAGCTGTTGCAAGAGATCACGGGAGGAAAATAACAGATGGCCATCAAACACGCCTTGATGGTCGGCATGATGGGCCGCGTGGCCGACCGCTTTCACGAATATCAGCCCGCCCGCGACCTGATCGGCCGGCTGGAGCTGGCCAAACGGGTCACCAACGCCGATGGAATCGAGATCGTCTACCCGTCCGAATTCAAGAACATGGGGGAGACGATTCGCATCGTCAAGGAGAGCGGGTTCACGATCTCGGCCGTCAACCTGAACGTCAAGCAGGAGAAACGCTGGCAGCGCGGCTCCTTCACCAACCCCGACCCCGCAATCCGCCGTCAGGCCGTGGAGGAGATGAAAGTGGCGATGGATCTGGCGGCCGAATTCGGCACGGACATGATCTCCTGCTGCCCGTTGATTGATGGCCATAACTACAGCTTCGAGGTGGACTACCTGCAACAGTGGGGCTGGATGGTTGAGGGCATTCAGGCGGCCGCCGGACATCGCTCCGATATCCGCGTTAGCCTGGAATACAAGCTGAATGAGTCGCGCAATTTCAACCTCCTCTCCGACATGGGGCGAGCGCTCTACATGATGCACCAGATCGGCCGGCCCAACGTCGGCGTGACCATGGACGTGGGGCACGCGCTGGTCGTCAAGGAGACGCCGGCCGAGGCGCTCAGCCTGGCCGCGCTCGCGGGGAAGCTCTTTTATGTACACTTCAACGACAACGGCCGCGAATGGGACTGGGACATGATGCCCGGCACGGTCAATTTTTGGGATCTGGTCGAGGTGATGTTCTACCTGCGCCGGCTGCAGTGGGATGGCTGGTTCTCCTACGATGTGATCGTGCGCGACGGCGATATGGTCCAGGCGATGCAGACTTCGATCGAGGCGGTCAAGATCGCCGACCAACTGGTGGACAAGATCGGCATGGCGAATCTGGAGGAAATGATCCGGGAAGGCGATCCGGGACGGGCGTATAGCCGGTTGTTCCGGGCGCTGTT
>JBBIKA010000289.1:0-2546 GCA_037445695.1 Chloroflexota bacterium | reverse complement strand
ACCTATCCCGGCCGCACATGCGAGGGGCTGCCGGTCGAGGGACTGCTCTTCAACGTGCGCGCGGTGCAGGCGACCTTCGACGACCTCAATCCGGCCACGCGACACCTGTGGGCCTATCCCGACACCGGCATCTGGGATCCCGAGCGCAACGTCACGGAGTTCATGGCCGCGCTCCCCACCTGGCGCGACCACGGCGTCCTGGGCTTCACGATCAACTTCCAGGGCGGCGGCGGCCGCTACATCCCCGAAGTCTACGACGCGTACCTCAACAGCGGCTTCACGCCCGAGGGCGAGATCGTCCCCGCGTACGCCGACCGGATCAGCCGCGTGCTGGCCCGCGCCGATGCGCTGGGGATGGTCGTGATCGTCGGGATGTTCTATTGGAAGCAGACGCTCAAGATGAACGGCGAAGGGGCGGTCTGGCGCGCGGTGGAGAACGCGCTGAACTTCCTCAAAGGCACGGGCCGCCGAAACGTGCTGATCGAAATCGCCAACGAGAGCGATATTCACTTCGGCATGGAGATCTTCGCGCTCGAAAACGCGCCCCGGATGCTCGACCACTTCAAGAATCGCTATCCCGAATTCTTGATCTCGACCAGCTACGTTCTCGGCTACCAGATGAAGCAGGGCAAAGAGCTGCCCGCCGACTTCATCCGCGCCTGCGACTTCATCATGCCGCACGGCAACGGCTTGCGGCCCGAACAGCTTGGCCCCGCCCTGGATGCGCTCAAACGCCATCCGGCGTTCGTCAAAGCGCCCAAGCCGATCCTCATCAACGAGGATTCGACCGGCATCCCGAACCTGGAGGCGGCGTGGCGGCGTTACGTTTCGTGGGGCTACTACGATCAAGGGTTCAACGGCGAGCAACGCGTGCACGACATCTGGGTCGAACCGCCCTACCCGCCGCGCGAAGACCGCATCGAGGCGCTCTCCGGCTTCCAGACCCCGCCGGTCAACTGGACGATCAACACCCCGCGCAAGCGGGCGTTCTTCGGCCGCGTGGCCGAGATCACGGGAGCGAAACTCGCGTGACAGACAAGCTCCTCATCACCGTTGCGCCCTGCATCCCGCCCGGCATGGCGGCGCAGGTCCCCGGCCTCGACCTCTCCCCGGAGGGGATCGCGCGGGAGGTCGTGCGGGCAGCGAACGGCGGCGCGAACGTCGCTCACCTGCACGTGTGGGATGAGCAGGGCCGGCCCACAAGCGACCTGGCCGCGTTCCAGCGCACCCTCCGCCTGATCCGAGAACAGTGTGACATCGTCATCGAAGGTTCGACCGGCGGGGTGAACACACTGACCGCGGCCGAACGCTGCGTCTCGCTTCAAGCCGATATCGAGCTGGCGTCGCTCAACCCTGGCTCCGTCAACTACGATGCCGGCGTTTATGTCAATTCGCCGGACGACATCGCCTATTGGGCGCGGGAGATGCACCGTCGGCGCATCAAGCCGGACATCGCGATCTTCGAGGCGGGCATGATTGCCAACGCGGTCGCGTTGGCCGAGCAGGGATGGATCGAGCATCCGATGCTTTTCGGCTTCGTGTTGGGCCAGCGCGGCGCGCTGCCGGCCACGCCGAAGAACCTGCTCTTTCTCAGCGAGACGATCCCGGCCGGTTCGCTGTGGGGCGTGGTCGGCCACGGCGGGAGCGACTTGCGCATGGCGGTCCTGGCGATGGGCATGGGCGGGCACGTGCGGGCCGGATTCGAGGACAATCCGTTCTACCGCCCCGGCGAGCTGGCGACGAGCAACGCGCAGTTGATCGAACGGCTGGTGCGCCTCGGTCGCGAGCTCGGCCGTGAGCCGGCTACGCCCGCCGAAGTCCGGCAACTGTTGGGTTTGTGCACAAACACAAGGACAAATCCAGCCTGAGCCCCTTGACGCCTTGGCACGGCATCAAGAAGCGCGGAAGCGAAAAAGATGATCACACGAGTAGAGCAACAACAAGCGCAGCAACGAGCCGTCGAACTCCTGCAGAAAACGGGCCTGGCCCTCCGGGACGACGAACTGGCCAACATCGAAGTCGCCGACTTTGGCCTGGGCGAGCTGGAGATCAGCGGCGCCCAGATCGTAACGCTGGTGAACACCGACAAGATTGCCGTCAAGCTGCTGGCCCTCACCCCTGGCCAGACTCTGCCGGAACACGCGCATCCCCGCCTGGGCGAATACGAGGGCAAAGAGGAGACGATCCGCTGCGCGTGGGGCGAACTCTACCTCTACGGCCCCGGCGAACCGACGCCGAACCCCAAAGGCCGGCCCCCGGCGCATCGCCGAAGCACCTACACGATGGAGCACGAAACGATTCTGCGCCCTGGCGACCAGGTGACCTTCCCTCCCAACACCCCCCACTGGTTCCAGGCCGGCCCGGAAGGAGCCGTTGTCTGGAGCTTTTCCACCAAGGCAGTAGATATCCAGGATGTCTTCACGGATCCACAGATCTCGCGTCAAACGGTAATCGTCGAGGACTGACGGCGCTGCGTTGTAAATGTTCACGGTACGTCGTACGGCCCCCACCCCTAACCCCGCCCCCGCTTGCGGGGGCGGGGAAGT
>JBBIKA010000288.1:0-4206 GCA_037445695.1 Chloroflexota bacterium | reverse complement strand
CCGAGTTCCAGGAGGCCATCGAGCGGGTCATCGCCGGCCCCGAACGCCGCAGCCGCGTCATCTCAGAGCAAGAGAAGCGGATCATCGCCTATCACGAGGTTGGCCACGCGCTGGTGCGACGCATGTTGCCGAAATGCGATCCGGTGCACAAGATCAGCATCATCAGCCGCGGCATGGCCCTGGGCTACACGATGTCGCTCCCCGAAAAAGACCGGACGCTGGTCAGCAAGACCAAGTTCGAGCACGACCTGAGCGCCATCCTGGGCGGCCGCGTGGCCGAGGAGCTCGTCTTCGGAGATGTAACCAACGGCGCGGTGGACGATCTGGACAAGGTGACCAAGCTGGCGCGGGCCATGGTGACGCAATACGGCATGAGCTCCAGGTTGGGGCCGATGGTCTTCGGCCAGCGCCACGAACTGATCTTCCTGGGTCGGGAGATCGGCGAACAGCGCAACTTCAGCGAGCAGATCGCGCGCGAGATAGATAAAGAGGTGAACCGGATCGTTTCAGAGGCTTACGAACGGGCCAAAGAGATTCTGACCCGCTACAGCGATCTCCATCATGCCATCACGAAGCGCCTGATTGAGGCGGAGACGCTGGATGCGGAAGAGTTCGAGGCGTTCTTCGTCGGCGTGCCCGGCGTGCCCCCGCGGTCGTCCGAGCCGGCTTCCCGGCCCGAGTCGTCGGCCCCTGCGCGCAAGGCGGGCGCCTCGCCTGAAACAGACCGGCCGGCTCCTGCGCCCACCCCTTTGCCCGCGCCGGCATGAACGTCGGGCCACCTCACGGCGGCTCGACCGTTGTTGTGAACTGTAGACTGCGCCGAGAGACGAACATGGCAGATTCCACCCCATCCTTTCCGGCCGACCTGACCGGCGAAGCCACGGTCGAGGTCACGGCCGACCTGACCGCCCGTCATCTGGGCAGCGGCACCGTGGCGGTGTTTGCCACGCCCGAAATGGTGCGCCTGATGGAGCGCGCGGCGGTCAACGCGCTCAAGCCCTACCTGGCGCCCGGCCAGCAATCGGTCGGCACCATGGTCAACGTGCGCCATCTGGCCGCCACTCCCGTGGGCGCCACCGTCACCGCGCGCGCCCGGCTTGTGGCGGTCGAAGGGCGTCGCCTCACCTTCGCGGTGACCGCGCACGACGGCACCGATCTGATCGGCGAGGGCACCCACGAGCGCGCGCTCATTGACCTGGCCCGCTTCGAGGCGAAGGTGAAGGCCAAGGCCCAGGCCGTCCACGCGCAGGAGCCCGCCCGGCGATGAAGTCGCCGGGCGACCACGCGACGCCCCATCCCATAGGAAGGCTTCGCACTGAACGGGACCGTTGCAGAGGCGTGGCATGCCATGCCCCTACATGAGGGGCCTTGCACGTCGTAGCCGGACGGCTTCAGCCTCCGGCGGCGATGGCGACGGCCCGTCCCGCGGTGGCCCGCCCGACCGTCAACGGTCGGGCTACGATGTGGACGCCCCGTGAACGGGGCTGCATCCGTGCCGACGGGACGCCCAGCCCGCTTTAGCAGGCGCTGCCTGGTAGCACAGGCCATTTATGGCCGTGCGATGGCCCGTCACGAGACGTCGTGCCTGTTATCCGATTAAATTGCGAAAATCTCATCATGTCATGTCTGGGCGGGCCAGGCCCGCTGCGCCCCTGAATTCTAGCGCAGCCCCCCCGAATACACCAGCGCAAAAGGTTGCGGCCCGCGCGGCACGTTGAACGCCCGGATGCGGATCTGATAGCGGCCGATCTCCGGCGTGGGGATGATCACGCGCTCGACGTTGTTCACCCGATCGGGCCGGCCGGCCGCCTGTCCCGGCGCACCGTTGCCGTAGAACACCTGGCCGGAAGGACTGGTAACCACCAGGTCGAGGTCGTTGACCAGGTTAGGGTAATGGCCGGCGTTGCCGGGATAATCGGTCCAGGCAAGGGTGATCATCAGCGGCACGGTCGGATCGGCCACCGTGCAGCTCCAGCGCATGCTCTCCCCAGTGTTCAGCCCCTGCGTGTTATCGTACCAGCGCACCTGGGTCGGGTCGGCCGGCAACAGCACGCGGACCAGATTGACGTGTCCCCACCCCTGCGACATGTCGAAGTATGCGCCATTGACCGCAGCTTCGAAGCGGTATGGCCGATACGTCGCGGCGTGGATCAACGTGGCTTTGATCAACGCCGCGCTCGGCGAACGCCGGCCCTTCACCGTGCGCAGATACTGGCGCACCACCGCCGCCGCGCCCGCAACGAGCGGCGTGGCCATGCTGGTGCCGCCGTCGAACATGTACTTCGTGGAAAGCGGCGCATAAGGCCCCCAGCCGTTGACCGTCGAGTCCAGGGCTTGCGAGCGGGTTGAAACGATGTTCGTGCCGGGCGCCACGACGTCCGGCTTGATCCGGCCGTCGCGCGTGGGGCCACGGCTGCTGAACGCGGCGATATCGTCCGCGTGGTCCGACACGCGATCGTCGCGCAGCGGCGGCACCGGATAATCGGCCGGCCACAACCGGCCATAGGCCGCTTGATAGCCCCCCTGGTCGCGCACCGATTCGGCCGCGCCGACGGTCACGCAGTTCTTCGCCGTGGCCGGCGGCGTGACGCTTCCGCTCTCCACCGCGCCGTCTCGATTGCCGTCCACGCCGTCGTTGCCGGCGGCGAACAGGATCAGAAAATCGGGATGTTCCCACATGAAGCGATCCACCGCTTCGGCGTAAGTATCGTATTCCCCGAAATCGCCGCCGCCCCAACTGTTACTGTGGATGCGCACCCCGGCGTCGTAGGCCTGCTGAAAGAGGGTCAGCAGGTTGACCGGCAGGCCCGCCAGGCCGTAGGCGGGCGGATAGCGGCCATAACGGCGATAATAGTCCTGTTTGTAGGACTCCGTCCATTGCAACGTCTGTTCGACGGCCTGAAAGACCAGTTGCGCCTCGGCCGCCAGGCCGCGAATGGCCTCTGCGCCCGCGGCCAACGCGGCCGCGCCGTTGCCGCACACCGAACCGGCGACGTGCGTTCCGTGGCCGGAGCGAGCATCGGCCGGGCCATCGTCGCCGCCCACATTGGTCACGACCGGCGCCCAATCGGACGAAACCGGCCAACTGTGGATGGCGAGGACGCGCCCGGCAAAATCAGGGTGGATGGTGGCCGGATCGCCGGTATCCAATCCGGAATCTGCCACTCCCACGATCTCGCCCCGGCCGCTTAAACCTAACCCGGTCGGGCTGATCACCTCCCCGGCCGCCATCAGGCCGATCGCGATGCTATTGCGGAGCTGGCGCAGCTTGTGGCCTTCCACCAGCTTGACGCCGTGAAGCTGGCCGATGCGCTCGACGCGGGCGCTCAGATCGGGCGTGTCGGGGGGGAAGCTAACGGTGACGATGGTGTCGCCCGGCGCGTACTCGCCGACCGTAGCGCCCAGCGCCTGGAGGTGCGGAACGGCCAGCTCCAGGTCGGCCGGCTCGAAAAAGCGCACGACGTAGATGTTGGCCACCCGCTCCACATTCGGCGCGGGCGCCGGCTCGGCCGGCGCCCGCTCGCGGATGCGGCCCCGGCCGATGGTCGGCTCGCGGCCGGTAATGTCGCGGAGGCCGGCGTCCAGGCGCAAGCCCGGAGTGAAATGGCCCACGAAGCGCACATAGGGCGGCTCGCTGACGAGCCATTCATACGCTGCCTGATCCAGGCCGACGATATAGGCATAAGGCGGAATCGGATCCTGGATGGTCCCGCCGTGCGCCTCGATCTCCTTCAGCCATTCGCCTTTGACCGGCCCGATGAAGCTGACCAGGTAGTAATGGCGGCCAGGCCCATACGTCTCGGGCGGCGGGCCGGCCCGCAACACCTCCACATCGCGCAGGTGCGGCGTCGGCTCCCGGCGGCCCTCTTCCTCGGCGGTGACCATGGCCACGGTGCGGCCGCGAATCTGCACGAGGCCCGGCAGTTCTTGTTCCAGCACCTCATAGCCCTGCGCCCGCAGATCGGCCGCCTGTTGCGACGAGAGATCCACCAACACATAATCGTCATACACAGCGCGAAATGCGAGCCCCTGTTGAGCCAGCTTGTTGCGCTGACGTTTGTCGGCGTACACCACGAATAATTCGGCCATAGGTCTCTCTCACCTCCCGGCTCCCGCTCCCCCCTTTCAGGGGAGAGCGGGGGTGCTGAAGAGGGGTTTGCGGGCGGCGAAGCCGCCCGCAAACCCCCTTCAGCCTTCTCCCCGCCC
>JBBIKA010000287.1:0-4283 GCA_037445695.1 Chloroflexota bacterium | reverse complement strand
CGACATCGCGGCGAGCGCGGCTCGATTACCGGAATAAATTCTTAACATTCATCAAAGTGCCTGGCACGTCAGTTTATTGTCTTTGCGCGCTGTACGGCGCCCCTCATGAACAACCGATTACCTCTCCTCTCTTGATCACCTTTGCCACCAGGTTCGTGCCGAAGCGATAAGCCAGCATCCGGTAGTCGTCGGCGTCGAGGAGCAGCAGGTCGGCCTGTTTGCCCGGCTCCAGGCTGCCGATGCGGTCGCCCAGGCCGATGGCGTAGGCCGCGTTGATCGTGGCCGCGGCCAACGCCTCGGCCGGCAACAGGCGCATGGCGCGGCACGCCAATGCGATGATGAACTGCATGTTCTCGCACCAGCAGGTGCCGGGGTTGAGGTCGGTGGCCAGCGCCAGCGCGGCGCCCTGGTCAATGAGCGCGCGCGCCGGGCTATAGTCGCGCTGGCCCAGGCCAAACGGCGTGCCCGGCAGCGTCACGGCGATCGTCTGGGAGGCGGCCAGGCGGGCCACGTGCTCGGCCGGGGTGGTCACCAGGTGATCGGCCGAGGTCGCGGCCAATTCGACCGCCAGCGGCGTGCCCCCCAACGCCGCGAATTCGTCCGCGTGGATCTTCAGCCCAAAGCCCAGTTGCTTCGCCGCCTCCAGGATGCGCCGGGATTGCGCCAGGTCGAACGCGCCCGCTTCGCAGAAGACATCGCAGAAGATGGGCCAACCCGCGGGGAAATCCTCGCGCAACGTCTGCCAACGCGCCCACGCCGCCGGCAAGATCTCGCGGATGATCACATCCACATACGCCTCCGGCCGATCCTTGTACTCCGCCGGGACGGCGTGCGCCGGCAGGAGTGTCGGCACCAGATCCATCGGATGCGTGCGTTGCAGTTCGGCGATGGCCTCCAACTGCTTCAGCTCATCCGGCAGGTTCAGGCCATAGCCGGTCTTGGCCTCGGCGGTGGTTGTGCCGTGCGCCAGCATCCGGTCGAGCCGGCTGCGCGTTTCGGCGACCAGCGCTTCGAGCGACGCGGCGCGCGTGTCGGCCACGGTGCGGGCGATGCCGCCGCCGGCGGCCATGATCTGCATGTAGGTCGCGCCGGCGATGCGCATCTCGAACTCGGCCGCCCGGTGGCCGGCCCAGGGCAGGTGCGTGTGCGGATCCACGAAGCCGGGGACGGCCGCCCGACCGCCGGCGTCGAGCGTGGCCGCCGCCGCGATGGTCGCGGCCAGCTCATCCTGCTTGCCGACCGCCAGGATGCGGCCATCGGCAATGGCGACCGCGGCATTTGTGATGATGCCCGGCTCGCGCAGCGCCGCGCCCCGCCGCGGCCCCGGCGGCCCGGCCAGCGTCACGAGCTGACCGATGTGATGAATGAGCAGGTCGGCCGGCTGCATCATATCCCCAAATCCCGGCCATCAGGCCATGCCATTCCCGGCGGCATCTCTACAGGTGCTCCGTGCGCGCAGCCTCGAGCACGAACACCGTCGCGCTGTACATCGGCATCCCCTCGGCGGCCGGCCGGGCTTCGGTGCGCAGGCGACAGTTCGCCTGGATGATGCGCAGCACGTCGTCCACCTTTTCCGCTTCGACGCCGATCAGCAAGGTGACGTTGCCGCGGCGCAGGAAGCCGCCGGCCGTGTTCAACCGCGTGAGCTGATAGCCTGCGGCCAACAATCCGCCTGCCACCGTATCGGCATCCTCGCTCGCCAGGATCGCCAGGATCAAGTTCATGGGCCCTCCTTCGGTGCGTTTCTCTGCGCTGCTCTTCTCGTTGACGATCGGTTCAGTGGTGCGCGGATAGTGTTGATCGGCCACCGGCGGCGCCGAGCCACCCTGCAAGCGCAGGAAGCGTTTGACCGGTAGGCCAAAGACCAGGCCGCCGCCGATCTGCACTTCGAGCGGCATCACCACCGGCAACGCAGCCGCCACGGTCTCGACCGGCGGCACAGCGTTGATGAAGGTGGTGCGCGTGTGACAGGTTGCCCGCATCGTCGCCAGCACGGACGCGATCTGTTCCTCTTCCACGCCGATCAGGATGGTGGCGTTTCCGCGCAACAAAAAGCTGCCCACCGAATTGATGCGCGTCATCCGGTGGCCCTGGGCGATGAGCCGCTCGACCAACAGATCGGCATCTTCGGCCTGGACGATCGCCACGAGCAGTTGCATCATCGAACTCCCTCCCCACGGATCGGTCTGGTGTTTGACGGCGGAGAATTCTTTTGTTATTATATCACCGATAAAATTTACTGTCAAACGATCTCGAAAAGAGACAATATGGAAACAGATCAACGGATGACGGACCTGCTGCTGGCCATTCGCGGACTGTTGCCGGCGCTCAACGAGCAGGAGCAGAAGGTGGGGCACTACGTGCTGGAGCACGCCTGGGAGGTCATTCATCTGCCGGTGAGCGACCTGGCCCGCCGCGCGCTGGTCAGCGAGACGACCGTCTTCCGCTTTTGCCGCAAGATGGGCGCCGACGGCTATCAGGATTTCAAGATCCGGCTGGCGCAAGAGCTGGCTACGGCCCGGCCGACGACCTACGTCACGGTCGGGGCGCAAGACACGTTGGTCGAGGCCGCGCACAAGGCGATCGCAGCCGACCTGAAAGCCCTGGAGGACACTCTGCGCATCCTCGACCTGGCCGCGCTGGAGCGCGCGGCCGATGCAATCCTGGCCGCCCGGCGGGTGGACATCTACGGTTCGGGCGGCGGCGCGGTGGCTGCGTTGGAGCTGCAATACAAGCTCATGCGCGTGGGCGTGCGCGCCGTGCCCCATACCGACGCCGAGATGCAGATCATCTCGGCCACGCTGCTGACGGCCAACGACCTGGCGATCGGCATCTCGCATTCGGGCGCATCGCCGGACGTCCGCCACGCGCTGACCGTGGCCCGGGAAGCCGGCGCGCGGACGATCGCCATCACCAACCATCCGGCCTCGCCGGTCGCCGTCCTGGCCGACATCAGCCTGTGCACCGCCGCGCAGGAGGCGCTGGCCCACGAGGGCTATCCGTTGGGCGCGCGTGTGGCGCAGATCGGACTGATTGATGTATTATACACCTGCCTGGCGCGCAAGCGGCCGGCCGAGGTCGAACGCAGCCAGGCGCGCATCGCGGCGGCGCTCTATGGCCGTTGAAGCGGCCGGGCATCCACGGGCGAGAGTTGGCAACCGTCGTCCGGTTGCCAACTCTGGTCACAACGTGACCACCCCGGCCGTCTCGGCCGAGCGCCGGGCCGCCAGCGCCAGCTCGAGCGAGCGCGCGCCCTCGCGGATCGGCGTGCGCGGGGCCCGATCCTCGACGATCGCCGCGTACAGGTCGAGCAGCTCGCGCAGGTGATAGCTCTCGTCCGAGGCGACCGTCTCGCTGCGCAGCTCCGGCCCGGCCGTGTAGGTGAAGGTCGCGTGATTCGCATCGCTGAAGTCCACCGTCACCTTTTGGGCCACCGCCCGGTAGTCGTTGATCCACCTGCCGGGGATGGCGCCGTTGGTCGCGTACACCACCCCCACACCGCCGCCGGCAAAGCCGATCACCGTGCCCGAAACATCCTCGATCGTGTAGTCCGGCATGTGGCGGTGAAATACGTTGCTTTGCAGGCTGTAAACCGAGACGGGCTCGCCCATCACGTAACGCATGAGATCCAGCATGTGGATCACCTGCTCCACGAGCTGGCCGCCTGACTTCGAGCGATCGCGCCACCACGGCGCATGGAGCGCGTTGCAGAAGTAGCGCGCGGCCATCAGCCCGACCGGGCCGGCCGCGCCGGAGGCGATCAGCTCCTTGAGGCGTTCGACGGCCGCGCCGAAACGGAACATGAAGCCCACCTGCGTCTTGATCCCCGCGGCCTCGGCCACCGCCACCATGCGCCAGGCGTGTTCGGCCGTGAGCGCGATGGGCTTTTCGATCAAGAGGTGAACCCCGCGCGCGGCCGCCAGCTCCACCTCATCGCTGTGGCCGTAGGGCGGCAGGCAGATGACGCACAGGTCGAGGTCGGCGCGGTCGAACAGGTCGTGGTGATCGGTGAAGATGGCCCCGCCGCCGGCCGTGTACCGGTCGGCAAACGCCTGCGCGCGCTCCGGATGCCGGTCGCAGAAGGCGATCAGCGCGAACTTGTCGGCCTGGTTGGCCAGATTCGCGGCGTGTCGGTGGGCGAACCCACCGCAGCCCAGGATCGCGGTTCTGAGTTTCATGGTGTCCCTTTTAGTTACGAGTTCAAATGTCGAGCCCGCCCGACCGGTCGAGGCCCCTTGAGGGGCCTTCCACGTCGTAGCCGGACGGCTTCAGCCTCCGGCGGC
>JBBIKA010000286.1:0-4329 GCA_037445695.1 Chloroflexota bacterium | reverse complement strand
CGGCGGCGATCGCGCGCGGGCCGCTGGTCTACGCGCTGAAGATCGGCGAGGAGTGGCGTCAGGTGAACGCCGACCTGCCCGGCCACGAGCTGCCGCACGGCGATTGGGAGGTCTACCCGACGACGCCGTGGAACTACGCGCTGGCCGTCTCGGCCGCGACGCTGGCGCAAGACGTGACCTTCCACGAGCATCCGCTGGGCGACCGGCCCTTCTCGCCCGACGCCGCACCGGTCTCGGCCACGGTGCGGGGCTTTCGGGTGCCCGAATGGGACCTGGACAACGGTTCGGCCGCCGACGTGCCGGCCGGCCCGATCGCGGTCGCCGGGCCGGCGGAGGAGCTGACGCTGATCCCCTACGGCTGCACGAACCTGCGGATTACGGAGTTCCCCCTCTCAGACATTTCTCAGAAACAGCGCCTATACTGAAGCGCGGCTGTGCCCGCGGATGGCGGCCTGCTGAACTGAGATCAATGTCTGAGAGGTTCGCTCGTGTTCGCCCGTTCGACCATCGTTGCCCGGCTCTGGCGTCCCTGGTTCGGCCTGCTGCTGATCACCCTGCTGGCAGCGGCGCTGCGTTTTTTCGACCTGGCGGCCATTCCGCCGGGCTTCCATTATGACGAGGCCCTGGAGGCGCTCGAAGCCTGGCGGGTGATCACCCGGCCCGACTATCATCCGATCTTCTTTCCAGGGGATTTCGGGCTGCCGCCCATGTTCATCTACCTCGTCAGCCTGGCGTTTCGCTTCTTGCCGGCGACGCCGGTCGTCTGTCGAGGGGTGGCGGCCCTGATCGGCGTCTTGACCGTGCCGGCGGCCTATGCGCTCGGCCAGGAGATGGTACGGGCGGATGATCGCCTGCCGCGACAGTTGCCATGGCTGGCCGCGGCCGTGTTGGCCGTCTTGCGCTGGCATATCACCTTCAGTCGCGTGGCCATCGAGCCGATCCTTGTGCCGCTCTTCATGGCGGTGATCTTGTGGGCGCTCCTGGTCGCGCTGCGCACCGATCGGCCGATCGCCTGGCTGGGATTGGGCGCGGCTTTGGGCTTGAGCGTTTACACCTACCCGGCCGCCTGGCTGTTCTGGCCCATGATGGGCGGCATCCTGTTCTATCTGCGGCTGGTGGCGCCGCAACGACTGGCCGACCGTGGCCGCGGCCTGATCCTGGCCGGGTTGCTGGCGGTGGCTCTGGCCGCGCCGCTGGTTGTCTTCTTCCTGCAACACCCGGAGCTGGCGACGCTGCGCAGCGGCCAGGTGATCGTCATCCGGCCCGGCCAACCGCTGCAGGAGACGGCCGGCGTGCTCGCCGGCAACCTGCTCAAGGCCCTGGGCATGTTCAGTGTGGCGGGCGACGCCGACCCGCGCAGCAACATTCCCGGCCGGCCGGCGCTCGACATCCTGCTGGCCGTGCCCTTCTACCTGGGCCTGCTGCTGGCGCTGCGCCGCTGGAAGCAGCCGGCTTTCGGCATGCTTCTGCTGGCGGCCGGTGCGATGTTGCTGGCGACCATGCTCAGCGAGTACGCGCCGCACTTTCGCCGGGCGTTGGGCGTCACGCCGGTGATCGCGCTGCTGAGCGGCCTGGGCCTGGCCACGATCGGGACGTTCAAGCGCGCCACAGCCGGCAACCGAACGTGGCCTAGATGGATCGCAGTCGGGATTGCGACGTGCATCCTGCTGGGCAGCGCCGCCTGGAACATCCGCGACTATTTCATCATCTGGGGACGCAGTCCCGATCTGTTCTATGCTTATGACGAGGGACTGTGGCAGATCGGGCAATACGTGCAGACGCTGCCGGCCGACGAAGCGATCTACATCAGCCCGCGGCCGGCCCGCGATGCAACGCTGGCGTTCGCCTGGCGCAACGGCCCGGCCGTGCGACACTTCGACGGTCGCGCGGCCTTGCTCACGCAGACCAGGTTGGGCGAAACGCTGCAAACGGCGACTTACATCATCATCGAGCATGAGGATTTTCGCGGGGGGAAGCTCTTGCAGGAGCTGTATCCAAACGCCGAAGAGGTCGAAACGTTTCGGGATCGGCAGGGCCGGATCTATGCCCGGGCCCTCCGTGTGCCGGCCGGCTCCACATTGGCGCGCTGGCCCACCGAAGTGACGCGCACGCGGTGGCCGACCATCTCGCTCTGGGGATACGATCTCAACGAACCGATCTATCACCCCGGCGAGATCATCTACTTGCAACTGTGGTGGCGGGCTACGGCCAGGCCGACGACCGACTGGACCGTCTTCACGCACGTGCTCGGCCCCCCGCGGGAGGATGGCAGCATCGTCTGGGCCGGTCACGACGGCCGGCCCGGCCAGGGCAGCGCGCCGACCACCACCTGGCAGCCGGGGGATCTCATCCTGGACGAACATCAGATTCGGCTCCCGGCCGATATGCCGCCGGGCGAATATGAGATCGAGGTCGGCCTCTATGACCCGACGTCCGGCAACGCGCGCGCCATCAGCCAACGGCCGCGCGGGGAAGACGCCATCCTGTTGGGGAAGGTGATTATACAATGAGAGCATTGTAGTGAGCGTTTTCCTCGATCATGATGGATTGCTGGGACAAACGCTGCAAGGGCTGACCCAAAGAAGGGCCCTCGTCCTCCACCGAACACATACACTTTACAATCTCGACAGAATCGTGGTATCTTATCTTTGGCTGGAGAATGTAGCCTCGGCCAAAACAGATCTGATCGAAGCAGAAAGGATGTGAAGCCGATGATGCTATACGATCTCGCGATTGAAGTGGAGGAACTGAACGACGGCGGCGACTATCGCTATATGGCTACTAGTTCCGATCTGCCCAATCTGATTGTCGTTGGCGACACAGCCGAAGAAGTGCTGAGCCTGGTGCCGCAAGTAGCGGCAGCGCTGATCGCTTCAATGAAGGAGGCTGGCGATCCCTTACCTGATACATTGCGGGTTATCCCTGCTCTGCCGTTTATGTCCCATGTGATAGTACCAGCATGAAGTACGCCGAGCTCACACGAAAACTGCGGCGTCTGGGCTGCCAGTTTACCCGATACGGAGCGGGAAGCCACGAGATATGGCGCAATCCGGCTACAGGCCGACAGGTTCCCATTCCATATCACCGCACGAAAGAGATTGGGCCGAAGCTGTTGTCTCGCATTCTGCTTCAGTTAGGCATTGACCGCCAAGATTTCGATCAGGCATGAAGATAAGACACCGCACAGATAATTGCGGTTTTTTGGCGGGACGCGCTTTGCGCCATCCGCTGAGCTGGATCCTGCTGCTGGCGCTCGGCGTGCGCTTCTATAACCTCACGTACCACAGCCTGTGGTTCGACGAGGCGGTGAGCACCTTCTGGGCCGGCCGGCCGGCCGACGAGATCTGGCGCGTCGGCATGGCGCTCGTCCAGGACAAGCATCCGCCCCTCTATTACCTGCTGCTGCACGGTTGGACGAGGCTGTTCGGCGTCGGCGACCCGGCCGTGCGGTCGCTCGGCGCGCTGATCGGCGCGCTGGCCGTGTTGCCGACCTACGGGATCGGCCGGCGGCTGAGCGGCCCGGTCGGGGCGGCGTTCGCCGCGCTCTTGCTGGCGCTCAATCCGTTCCTGGTGTGGTATAGCCAGGAGGCGCGCATGTTCATGCCGGCCACAGCCTTCGCGCTGGTGGGGCTCTACGGCCTCCTCGCCCTCCACTCCGCCCCCTCTCCTGCACGGGGAGACCCCTCCCCTGCACGGGAAGACCTCTCCCCCAGCCCCTCCCCTGACAGGGGAGGGGAGTTATTCTCCCCCTTCCCTTGCAGGGAAGGGGGTCGGGGGGTTAGGTTCTTCCCTCCCAGGGAAGGGGGCCGGGGGGTTAGGTGGGAAGGGGGCCGGATGGTCAGGTCCTTGCTCCTGCTCAGCGGCGGGTTCACAGCCGCGCTCTACAGCTATCTCTACAGCGCCTTCCTGCTGCCGGTCGCCGGGCTCTGGCTGCTGCTGGCGCGCTGGACGCGGCGGGGCGAGAAGGGTGCGCAGTGCGATTTCTGGCTGGGCGTCCTGGGCCTCGGCATCGCCGCGGGGCTCTTCCTGCCGCTGGCCTGGGCCGCCTGGCGGGTGAGCGGCGCGGAGGCCGTGCCGGGCCGGCCGTTCGCGGGGATGTGGGCGCCCCTCGCGCTGATGCTGAAGGTGTACACGCTGGGCTGGCCCGCGTGGGATCCCCGGCTCGTGACGGCCCTGGCGGCGGCCGCGGGCGTGTTGGCGCTGCTCGGCGGCCTCCTGCCGGCCGATCCGCGCGGCCGGCGCAGCGCCGGCCTCTATCTCCTCATCTGGCCGGCCGTGATGATCGCGATCGGCGGCGCCCTGTTGGCCCGCGACAGCCGGACCTTCGCC
>JBBIKA010000285.1:0-4454 GCA_037445695.1 Chloroflexota bacterium | reverse complement strand
GCCGCGGGCGGCGGCGTGGCGCTGGCCGTCGGCGCCGCGGTCGGCGCCAGAGTGGGCGTGGCCGTGGCCGTCGGCACGGGCGTAGCCGTCGGCGCCACGGTGGGCGAGGGCAACACCGTGGCGATGCTGCCGGGCGTATCGCCGCCCACCTTCAGCACGATGCGGGCCGATTCCTTCGCCTCGCCGGCCTGGGCGGTGATCCATAGCTCGCCCGGCCGATCCAGGACGACCGTGGTGCGGGCCTTGCCGGCAGCGGTCGTCTCGATCTTGGGCGCCAGCTCAAGCCCTTCGGCCGGATAGCGCAGGCGAAATTCGACCGGCGTCCCGTCGGGCACCGGATGGCCGTTGCGGTCCAGGATCACGCCCGTCTCCAAGGTCAACCGGTTGCCCACCTGAATGCTTGCCTTGCCGCCGGCGGCATCCTGGGCCGGGCCGATGGGGCTGAGCGGAATGATCTGGTTGGGCGCCGGCTCCAGTTGCTTGATCAGGTCGTAATTCACTCCCGCAACCGACACGGGCAAAGCGCCGACCGGACTGAACTCGCGAAAGAGCGCCCGCACCGCCGTCTCCAGGGCCGGAGGCGTCCGGCTATAGACGCCGAAATAGGCCGTGAGCTTGCTGATGTCGGTCGTGTCCAGATAGTAGGGCGCGGCAAACGCCATCACCACCAGGCGCTTATCGCGCAGGCTGTCCGAACGCCTGGTCAAAAAGGCGCGCAGGGCCGCGGAATCGGCATATTCATCGGGCTTGTGATCCAGCATGACGAAGATGATCCAGCGGGCCGTGGCGATGGCGCGCTCGACGTTCGGCTCGATGCCGGGCGCGGCGGCCAACATGCGGCTGAGGTCGGTGAAGGTCATGCTGCGGATGCGCGTGGGGCTGAGCTGGCCGGTCGCGCTGGGGCCATAAAGGCGCAACATGATCTCCTCGATGGCCGTGGCCGCGATGGCCGGCACCGGATCGCAGGTGGGGCATTCCTGCACCGGCCGCGCCTCGGTGAAGATCAAGATGTTCTCATCGGCCAGCGGCGCCGAGGGCATCCGATCGGCCAGCTCATCGCGCGTCGGATAGATCAGCGTCAAACCGGCGCGGGCAATGGCCTGGGCGACGGCCGCGTTGCCCTTTACCGCGGCGGAATCGGCGAGCGGCCGCCGCAACGCATCGGCGCCCCAATCCGGCCCGAAGATGCGCAACTTGAGCTGAAGAATCCGGGCGACCGACGCATCGACGCGCGCCCGAAATTCGAGATCGTCCCGATATTTGCTCTGAAAATAGAGGATCGTCTCTTTGATGTTCGCCATCTGGCTTGGCCAGTCGTCGGTCAGGGCAAAGCGCGCCAGATAGAGCAGGTCGTTGCCGGCCAGGAAAGCATCTTGCGCCACCTGGCGATGGGGGAACTTCTGGAGCTGCGGATCGTAATAACGCCGGACGGCCGGCACCCCCAGCGCGTCGCTGACCAACACCCCGCCGGCCGCGCGCCACTCGGCGAATTCCTTCAACGCCATCAGGTCTTGCAGTTGCGGCGCCAGGCTGATGGGCGGCGTGAGCTGGCGGATGTTGCCCTGAAAGCCCCGATAGCGAATGTGCGAAGTCATCAGCGCGGCCGTGGTGCCCGTGATGGCCGGCCCGCCCGCGGTGACGGCCGCGAAGGGCGCCAGCTCGATCTGGCGCAGTTGTTGCACCGATTTCTGCACGGTGGCCACTTCATCTTCGGGCCGGCGGTCGCTGCTCCCCTGCCCGGGAAAGTGTTTGGCCGCCGTCTGCACCGTGCCCCGGCTGCCCTCCTGCACCCCGCGAATGAACGCCTGGCCCATCTGGCCGACCCAATACGGATCTCCGCCGAAGGTGCGCGTGTCGAGGTCGCCCTTGCTGGCGGGCCGGGGGGTATCCAGCACGTCGAGCGGCGGCCCCAGGAGGAAGTTAACGCCGACGGCGTGTAGCTCCTGGCCCAGCGTCTGGCCGGCCGCCTCGACAAGGGAGGGGGTCCAGGTTGCGCCCATGGCCATCGCGCTCGGCAACGGGCTGAAGCCGCTGGCGCCGGCAAAGATCGGGCTATCGTCTCCGTCCCACTCTAAGCCGATCAGAAGCGGGATGCCGGTGGTGGTCAGCAGCTGCGTGGCCGTGAGGGTGGCCGTCGGCGCGGGGGCCGTGGTGGGCGTCAAGACGGGGGCAAGGGTGGCGGTCGGCGTGGCGGGGATGGTGCGCCCCTCCGGCGTGGCGGTCGCGCTCGCGGCGACCGTCTCGGTGAGGCTGCGCGGGGGCATCATGGCCAGCGCTTGCAGCGCGCTGCTCAGCAGCGCGATCTGTTGCGGCGTGGTGAGCAGCGCGGCCTCGGTCGCCGTGGTCGTCAGGGTGGCGGTCACAAAGGGCGGCGCCGCCGGCACACTGCGAAAATTGCCGTTGGCCGAACGCAACACCACGCCGCCGACGCGGTAATCGCGCACCAGGGTGGCGATGTCAGAGGTGGCCGAGACGTCGTTGCCTTCGAAGGTCACCAGAAAGAGCTGCCCGACCCTATCGGCGGGGCTCATGCGCTCCATGAGCGCCTTGACCGCGGCCGGCGTGCCGGCCGCTTTGGCGTTCGGCGCGACTGGGGTCGGAGAGGGATCGGTGGCCCCCTGGCCCCAACTCACGGCCAGGGCCGGCGGCCGGACGATCGGCGCCGACCACCACAGCAGCGCCAGGAGAAGCCAGATGCGCAAACACGCGCTCAACGCGACAACCGTCCGGGCCGGCCGAAGGCCGGCCCGGACGCGCCGGTCACGCGCTACCCAGCTCAACGGCCACCACATCGTAGTAGGTGCCGGCGCCGAAGCCGTCGAATAGGACGTGATCGCCCGGCCGCAGGCTGGAGAGCTGGCGGAGGAAGGCGATCATGTTCGAGGCCGCGCTCACGTTGCCGAAATCGCTCAACAACCAAGGCATCGGGATCTTGATGCCCTCTTTATTCAGTTGTTTTTCCTTGAGCTGATTGATCTTGTAGTTGGCATGATGCACGATCGCCACCGCGATATCGCGGCCGACCATGTTGGTACGGGCCATCAGATCGCGATAGGACTGATAGACCCCGCGCACGGCTTCCACGCCGTTGCGTACAAAGAGCTTGACCATGCCCATCGGCCCCGCCATCTCGACAGGCGAAGCGATGTCTTCCGGCTCGTGCATCATGCCGGCCACCCGCACGCTATGCTCGCCCTCCTCCGATACTTCGACCAGCGAGCCCTCTGCGTTGGGCCGGCGGGAGTGGGGATAGGTCATGCGCACCTGGAGCACCCCCTCGGCGTCGTAAGCTTCGCGCGCGCCGCCGACCAGGAACTTCATGGTGCGGCCCGGAATCAGGCCAAAGATGCCCGCGCCGTTGCCGAACAACTGCGCGGCCTGCTTGTCGCGGGCCAAGCGCAAGACCCGGCTCAGCCCTTCGATGCCGCCCACGAGCACCTTCTTGCCCCGCAGATACTCGGCCAGGTTATGGGACAGGCGGCGGTTGGCCGGCAGGTCGGGGTTCAACGCCAGGTTCAGGGCCGCCACCGAGCTATCGCATGCCTTATGGACGGTGACCTTCAGGGCCGAGTTGGGCACGCCGGCCTCATCGGCAATGCGCTCGACGTAGTCCGCGGTCACCGGGATGCTCACGCCGATCAACACGGCCTCGATCTCCGACATGGCCCAGCCGCACGCCTGCGCGGCCGCAGCCAACAGCCGCGCGCCGACGCTCACCTCGACCTGGACGTGCTCTTCATCGGTGAGCGGCGGGAGATGATGGCGGTGCAGAAAGCCCAGTTCGTCGAGGTTCAACTTCTCTTCGGGCGCGAGCGGGAGGCCCATGCGTTCTTCGAGGAGCTGAGGAAGGGTCGTATTGTCGTAGGGTGCGCCCCAGGCACCATAAGCGCCGCCAATGCCGACGGTTGGATTCGAGACCTGTTCGATCCCCAAAGGGATGCCCGGTCCGATCGGGATGGTCTCCACGCGAACTTGAGGACGGCTGAAGAACGAACCGACTGCCTTAATGACATTGCCTGCTACCGACTCCGGCCCCATCATGCACCTGCCTTTCCAGCGAATGACCTGTTACGGAAAAAGTACCCCCGGCAGGATTCGAACCTGCGGCCAAGGCGTTAGGAGTGCCTTGCTCTATCCACCTGAGCTACGGGGGCTTCTAAAATGCTATTTTAGCACATTGGAGCCCGATTGCCAAAGCCGCCCACCTGTGAAAAGTGTTCACCATTCCCCCTGCGACCCGAAGGTCGCGCCACAGGGGAGAGGGGCATATGCGTCAACTTAACATCTACAGTTGCCCCCTTTCCACCCCGTGAGAAGACCCCTCCCCCAGCCCCTCCCCTACATGGGGAGGAGAGTTATTCTCCCATAGGCATCAAGCTAAGCCGTCCAACAGAAGTTAGAACGCGAGAATGGTTCAGAATGGGCTGGCATTTGCTGCGCCTGCCGATTTTTTG
>JBBIKA010000284.1:1229-4490 GCA_037445695.1 Chloroflexota bacterium | reverse complement strand
GGTAGAAGTCGAGCAGCAGCCGGCCGTAGGTCCGCAGCCCCGGATCGTCCCAGGCGACGCCGTAGTCGGCGAAGGTGGCGACTGCCGTGACGACGAGGCCGGCGAGGAGCGCGAGGCTCGCCCCGTCCCACGCCCGGTGGATGCCGCACGGCGGCAACGCGACGCGCGTCTGCGTCACGCGGTCGGGCTCATTCCTCGCGCAGGCCGGGCCCGTCGACCCGGCTGCCGCCGACCGCGGCGAGGCGGATCTCGGCCCCCGAGGGTCGCGGCTCCGCGACCCGGTCGAGGCCGACCGTCTCGCGGACGAGGTAGAGCGGGCGACGCTTCACCTCGGCGAAGATCCGGCCCACATACTCGCCCATGACGCCCAGTCCCACGAGCTGGACGCCCGAAAGGAGCATGATCGCGACCATGAGCGAGGGATAGCCGGGCAGGTCGGTGCCGTAGAGCAGCGTGCGCACCACGATGAAGCCGCCGTAGGCGAGTGCCACCGCGGAGACCAGGAGGCCGAGATAGGACCAGACCCGGAGCGGGATGGTGCTGAAGGCCGTGATGCCGTCGACCGCGTGGCGCCGAGCAGGCTGAAGCGGGAGCCTCCCCCGGCGCGCTCGGGGACGTCGTACGGTACCCCGATCTGACGGAACCCGACCCAGGAGTAGAGCCCCTTGGTGAAGCGGGTCCGCTCCTCCATCGCGTTCAGCGCGTCGATCACCTTGCGGTCGAGGAGGCGGAAGTCGCCCGCCCCGGGCGGCAGCTCGGTCTGCCCGACGAGGGCGAAGAGGCGGTAGAAGGCAGTCGACAGCCAGCGGCGCAGCGGCCCGTCGGCCTGCCGGTCGCGGCGCTGCGCGTAGACCACCTCCCACCCCTCGCGCCAGAGTGCCACGAACCGCTCGATCAGCTCGGGCGGATGCTGCAGGTCGGCGTCCATGAGCACCGCCGCCCGGCCGCGGGCCTCGTGCAGCCCGGCGGCCAGCGCCACCTCCTTGCCGAAGTTGCGGCTCAACGAGATCGCCTTGATGCGCGGGTCGACGGCATGGGCGAGCTTGAGCATCTGGGCGGTGCCGTCGGTGCTGCCGTCGTCGACGCAGATCACCTCGGCGGGAAGGCCCAGCCGGTCGAGCACGGGCCGCACCCGGTCGAGCAGCGCGCCGAGGTTGCGCGCCTCGTTGCGCATCGGCACGATCAGCGTGAGCTCGACCTGACGCATCGCCACCCGCGACCGAGGCATCCGTGCCACAGATTCCCGCAGCGGAGCCGCCCCGTCAATGGGCGGGCCCCCGGCGCCCGGACCCGGCGGGACGCCCGATCGTGCTGTGCGCCGACGATTACGGTCTCGCGCCCGGGGTGGACGAGGGGATCCTCGAGCTGCTCGCCGCCGGCCGCCTTTCGGCCACCTCCTGCATGACCTCGCTTTCCCGCTGGCCCGCGGCGGCCGAGCGGCGTGACGGCCAGGCCGGCGAGGGCCGTGGCGATGACCAGCTCGCGGCGGCCCAGGCCGCGGCGGAAGAAGTCGCCCATGCCGCCCGGCCGCGCCGATGGGTAGGCTTTGGCCGCGCTGACCGCGGCCCAGCGCGCCAGCGCGGGGATGGCGATCAGCGCGGGGAGGGCGTGCGGGCTGCGCAATACGCCCTCCAGCGCGGCCAGCTTGACCAGCAGCAGGAGGATCAGCCCGGCCGCGCCGAAGCCGCCCAGCCGGGGATCCTTCATGATCTCCAGCCGGCGCTCGCGGCCGACGGGCACGAAGAGCGCGTCGCAGCAATCGCCCCAGCCGTCCAGGTGCAGCGCGCCCGTCAGGTCGGCCCAGGCGGCCAGGATCAGTGCCGCGGGCAGGAGCGCCGCGCGGTCGGCCAGGCCGATTTGGCCCAGCAGCCACGCCAACCCGGCCAGCCCTGCGCCGATCAGCGCGCCGACCAGCGGATAGAACGCCATCGCCCGCCCCGGCGGCGCCGAATCATCCGCCGGCAGGCGCACCGGCAAGACCGTCAGGAGCCCGACGGCCCGCAGAAAGTCGTTCATGGGGAAATCCCTATACTTTGAGGTCACTACTGCTTTTAGGGGAGAGCAGGAGTGCTAAGGAGGGGGTTTGCGGGCGGCGAAGCCGCCCGCAAACCCCACTATCTCCCCCTCTCCTCTGCTGATTGGCTTATCCTTTCTTTTCGCTCACCCCCGCCTCGGCGAAGGTCGCCATCTCGTCCAGGATGCGGCAGGCGGCCTCGATCACGTGGAAGGCGAGGACGGCGCCGGTGCCTTCGCCCAGGCGCAGGTCGAAGTCGAAGAGCGGCCGCACGCCGAGCAGGTCGAACATGGCCGCGTGGCCGACCTCGACCGAGCGGTGCGAGGCGATGAGATAGGGCCGGGCCGCGGGCGCCAGCCCCACCGCGATGAGCGCGGCCGCGCCGGAGATGAAGCCGTCAATCACCACCGGCACGCGGTGGGCCGCCGCGGCGATGATGACGCCCGCCAGGCCGGCGATCTCCAGCCCGCCGACCTTGCACAGCACGTCGAACGCGTCGGCCGGGTCGGGTCGGTTGACCGCCAGCGCGGCCTCGATGGCCGCGATCTTGCGCGCCAGCCCCGCGTCGTCCACGCCGGTGCCGCGGCCGGTTACGCTGGCCACCGGCCGGCCGCTCAGCGCGGCCACGATCGCCGCAGACGGGGTCGTGTTGCCGATGCCCATGTCGCCCGTGGCGACCAGATCCAGTCCGGCGGCGACCTCCGCCTCGAGCACGTCCACGCCGACCTGGATGGCCTCGGCGGCCTGCGCCGCGGTCATGGCCGGGCCACGGGTGAAGTCGGCCGTGCCGTGGGCCACCTTGCGGCGGATCAGGCCCGGCGCGTCGGCGAAGTCGGCCGCCACGCCGACGTCCACCACCGTCACGCGTGCGCCGGCCTGGCGGGCCAGCACGTTGATGGCCGCGCCGCCGGCCAGGAAATTATACACCATCTGCGGCGTCACCTCGGCCGGGAACGCGCTGACGCCGTTGCGCACGACGCCATGGTCGCCAGCCATGACGATGACCGCTTTGCGGGGCACGCGCGGCCGCGGCCGGCCGGTGATGCCGGCCAGTTGGATCGAGAGCTCTTCCAGCCGGCCCAGGCTGCCCTGGGGTTTGGTCAGGGTGTCCTGCCGGGCACGCGCCGCGGCCATGCTCATCTCGTCGAGGGGCGGGATGGCCCCTGCCAGTTGTTGCCAGTTCATCTTCGCTCCTTGTGAAAAAGTGATTGTATACGTGCTTCGCGGCAAAGCCTCCGCCGGTCGGC
>JBBIKA010000284.1:0-1129 GCA_037445695.1 Chloroflexota bacterium | reverse complement strand
GCCCCTTCGCCCCGAATTCATTCGGCGGCCCGGCCCCCGTCCAATCCCCAATCCCCTACTCTCATCCCACGCAGCGCCGCGGCCGGACGATCACGCCGGGGAAGCGGGCCGCGGCGCGGCGGTCGACCTCGGCGGCATCCTCCGGCCGGCAGATCAGGCCGACGAGGGTGCCGCTGTGCGCCCGGCAGATGCCCAGCGCGCCGAGGCCGACATATGACGCCAGCGCGGCGTCTACCAGATCACTGGGCAGGATCGCCTGGTGAAGGCGGGCGCTCTGCGTGGCGGCCTGCGCTGCCTCGACGGGGTCGCCGGCCGCCAGGCCGGCCTCGAAGGCCGCGAACGCGTCGCGATGCGCGGCCGCCAGCCGGCGCAGCGCGGCCGTGTGATCGGCCGCGTTGAACGCCAGCGTGTCCACTGCGCCGCCCGGATCGAGGATCACGACCGCCAGCGGGGGCAGCGATGGGAGCGGCCGCCAGAAGCTGGCGTCGCGATGGGCGAACAGGGTCGGGCCGGGGAAGATCGTGCTGTCGCTCGGCTCGATTTGTACCGCCAGCCGCGCAGCTTCCTCCGGCGCGAAGGGCCGGCCCAACGCCGCGCCCACTGCATAGATCGTCCCCCCAACATCGGCCGTGCTCGACGCGTAGCCGCGGCCGCGCGGGAGGGGGTTGTCCAGCCGGAACGTTGCGTCCGCGGTCGCAACGTCGCGCGCGGCCAGCGCCAGGCGCAGGGCCGCCGCGGACTTGGCCGCGTCCGGCGGAATCTGCCGGCCAGGGGCGCCGTTCATCGTGACCGTGACGCCGGCCCACCAGTCTATCGCGCACGAGACCAGGCACGGGACGCCGTCGAGCGTGCCCTGTACCCACTCGCCGCAGGTGCCGGGCAGGCGGACGGTCGCGCTCTCTGCGATGGTGCTTAGGGCAGCTCCCATAGTCATCCGGCTACGATTGGTAGCCCCGTGAACGGGGCTTCCACATTGTAGCCCGATCCGTTTACGGTCGGGCGGGCCGCCGCGGCGGGAAATGCGACATTGGGAAGCCCCGAGGAGGGGTGCAGCGTCGCTGCGTCTCTTCAGCCCCGTTATGAATGTTAAGAATTTATTCCGGTAATCGAGCCGCGCTCGCCGCGATGT
>JBBIKA010000283.1:0-4491 GCA_037445695.1 Chloroflexota bacterium | reverse complement strand
GGTTTTGCGGCGGGCGGCTGCGCCGCCCGCCGCAAAACCCATCCTTTATTCCCCCCTCTCCCCTGGCCGCAGGCCAAGGGGAGAGGGGGACAGAGGGGGTGAGGGGCCAAAAATCGGCAGGCGCAGCAAATGCCGGCCCGTTCTGAACCATTCTCGCGTTCCAACTTCTGTTGGACGGCTTAGCTTGTTGCCTATGGGGCTGCGGGCCAGAAAAGCGCACCCCTGGTGCACGCATGCGAGCGGTCGCCGCGGCGACCGCCGGGAGGTAGTCCATGGCATCCCTGATCTCCAAAGTCCAGACGCTGATTGCGGCCGACGTGAACCGGCTGCTGGATCGCGCCCTGGAAGCCAATCAACCCGCGCTCTTCCAGCAGCACATCCGCGAGCTGCAAGAGACGCAAGAACAGATCAACGACCAGATCGTGAGCGTTCAGGTCGAGCTGGAGCATCTGCGCCAGCGCCTGGCAGAACAACAGGCCGTGGTTGCGAAACAGGACGCGGAGGTAGACCAGCTTTTGCAGGCCGGCCTCCATGAAGAGGCGCTGGCGGCGCAAGAACGGGTGAACAACTCCCGCCTGATCGCCGCGCAGATCGCCGAGCAGGTGGCCAAGCTGGATGCAGAATACGCGCGCATCGTCGGCGTCAAGGCGCAATTGGATGCCCGGCTGGCCGCGCTGGTGCAGAGCGAACCGCAGGTGCACGGCCTGGCCGGCCTGGCGCGCGCCAAAGAGCTGACCGGCCAGGCGCTGCGCTCGCTGGAAGCCCTGGAAGGCGCGGGCGATCCGGACGTCGCTGCCACGGTGACGGCGATCCGCACGCGGCTGGCCGAAGCCGAGGCGCAACTGGCCCAACTGGAGCAGCGGGCGCTGGCACGCGGAGAAACGCCCGAAGTGCTCAAGCGCAAAGAACTGGAAGCGCAACTGGAAGCTCGCAAGGCGCGGCTGGGCCTGTAACAAGGCGCGGCACCGGGGCAAGTGCCGACCACTTGCCGCTCGCAACCCGCAAACCGCAACCCGGAAGGAGAAAGGCATGAATCTGGCCCCCATTCTCATCACGCTCGCCGGCGGGCTGGTCGCGCTGGTTCTGGCGGTCTATTTCTGGGTGATGGCCGGCCACGGCGGTCGCCGCACCCAGGCCGTCTTCTTCACGATCGTAGCTGCCGCCCTGCTCATCGTGGCCGCGGGGCTCGGCTGGCAGCGGATCAACAACGCCGGCCAACAGCCGCTCGTCGCGACCCCGCGCGGGCCGGTCCAGGTGCGCGTCCTGGCCGCCTTGCCCGTCGAGCCGTGGGTGCGCGAGGCCGCCCGGCAGTTCAACGCGCAGAAACCCCAACAAGACGGCCAGCCGGTCGAAGTCCAGGTGATCGCCATGGACGGCCTGACGGCCCTGGGCAAGTTCGACCGCGACGAATTCGGCACCCTGGCCGCGGGCCAGACGCGCGACCAGCTCTCGCCGGCCGAGCGTCAGAAGCTGGAAACTACCTTTCCCACGGCGTGGATTCCCGATAGCCGCTACCTGGTTGAGCTGGCCAATGCCGTCTACAAAGAACGCCTGGGCCGGGATGTCTTCCTGACCGACGGCGAATATCGCGCCCGGCCCATCGCCATCTCGCTGTTCACCTGGGGCCTGTACAGCAGCCGGGCGGCCGCGCTGGAGAAGAAGTTCGGCCGGATTGACTGGCAGGTGATCCACGACGCGGCCATCGCCAAAGGCGGTTGGCCCGAACTGGGCGGCGATCCGGCCTGGGGCTTCTTCAAGCTCGTCGTGCCCAACCCGCGGCGCAACGTCGGCGGCCTGGCCGCCATGATCGCCGCGGCCGGCGAATACTACGACCGGCCCAACATCTCGGTCGCCGATGTGACCGCGCCCCAATTCCAGAAATGGCTCAAGGAGCTGATGGCCGCGCTCACCGATGTGAGCGGCGCCAGCGCCTACACCGCCGAAGACTTCGCCCTCTTCGGCTATTCGGTCGGCGATGGCGGCCAACTGCTGGAGAGCGACCTGCTGAACAGCATGGCCGGCATCCAGAAGCGCTGGTCCGATCCGCTGGTGATCCGCTACCCCAAATACGTCACCTGGTTCGACTTCCCGTTCACCATCTGGGTGGGGCCGGAAACCACGGCCGCCGAAAAGAACGCGGCGCTGCAATTCGAGCAGTTCCTCCTTTCGCCGGAGATCCAAAAGCTCGCCGTGGCGCAGGGCTTGCGGCCGGCCAACAGCCAGGTGAGTATCGCCGAGGGGGAAAACCTATTCACCCAGTGGAAGAGCCAGGGCGTCGAGGTGGTCGTGCCGCGCACCACGCGCATGGCAACCCCCAGCCGCGACGTTTTGCAGACGCTCCTGCGGTGGTTTGATTTGAACGTGGGCAAGTAGCCGGAAGCCGGGGTGAAAACATGAGCAGACGCAAGACCAACCAGCGCCGCCGCGGAGGAATGGGCCTTCTGCTGACGATCGTCGCCGGGTTCTTCCTGTGCACCCTGGTGTTCATCGGCGGCATCATCCTGCTGGTGAATTTGACCCAGCGCTCGACCGTGCAGGAGGCCGCGACCCGCTCGGTCGCCGCCAACACCGCCACGTTGACCATCGCCTGTTCGCCGGAGAAAGCCGCGTTGCTCCAGGAGCTGGTCGCCCAGTTCAACCGCCGCAATCTGCGCACGCCCGATCGCCAGCCGATGAAGGTCGAGCTGGTGGAATTGCCGTCGAACGAGATGGTCGAACAGGCGCTGACCGGCCAGGCCAATTTCCAGGCGCTCACGCCCGATTCGTCGCTGTGGCTCGATCAACTGAACAGCCGCTATGCCCAGGCCCAACAGACCGAGCCGGGCGCGATCCCCCCGCGGCTGGCCGGCGAGGGGGTACGCTACGCCGTCACCCCCATCGTCATCGCCGCCTGGGAAGAGAGCGCCCGCAGCCTGGGCTGGCCGACGACGGCCGTGAGCTGGACCACCCTGCAGACGCGCGCCCGCCAGGATGCCAACTTCAAATGGAACCATCCGAGCACCGCCCACGCCAGCGGCCTGCTGGCGACGCTGGCCGAGTTCTACGCCGGCGCGGGCGTCCGCCGCGGCCTGACGATCGAGATGGCCCAGGACCCGCAGACGCTGGCCTTCGTGAGCGCCATCGAAAAGACGGTGCGCTACTACGGCGAAGGCGAGCTCGCGGTGATCCGCCGCGCGGTGCAGGAGGGGCCTAAATCCCTGGATGCCTTCGTCACGGCCGAGCAGCTCGTCGTCGCCTTCAACACCGGCGTCTTCGGCAAGCCCCCGGCCCGACTGGTGGCCCTCTACCCGGCCGAAGGCACCCTGTGGGCCGATCATCCGCTGGCGCTGTTGGAGACGGCCGATCTGACCGCCAACCAGCGCCGGACCTTCCAGGCGCTGAAGGAGTATTTGTTGTCGGCCGAGGCGCAAAAGGCGATCCTGCGCGCCGGCTACCGGCCCGCCGACCTGAGCCTCTCGCTGGCCGGCCCCGATTCGCCCCTGACGGCCACCAACGGCGTGGATCCGGCCCAGCCGCAAACCACGCTGCAACTGCCGCCGGCCGACGTGGTGGCGGTGGTGCAAAACGCCTGGGCCACGACCAAGCGCCGGGCCAACGTGATCCTCGTCGTGGACACCTCTGGCTCGATGCGCGGGGAGAAACTGACGAACGTCCAGGCCGCGCTGCGCGCCTTCCTAGCCCAGATCCCTAGCGATCAGGAGCGCATCGGCCTGGTGGAATTCAACAGCACGGTCACCAACATCATCGAGCTGGATACCCTGGCGCAGAACCGGGCCGCCCTGGTGCGCGAGATAGACGGCCTGCAGGCCAACGGCAACACCGCCTTCCTGGACGCCGTGCGCACCGCCTATCGCCGCCTGCAACAGACCGGCGACACCGAGCGCATCAATGCCATCGTGGCCATGACCGACGGCCGCGAAAACGCCTCGCGCGTCACCTTGCAGCAACTGACGGCCGAGATCCAGGCCGGCAACCAAAAGCTGCCCATCCTCATCTTCGCCGTGGCCTACGGCAGCGATGCCGACTACAAGCTCCTGGAAACCCTTGCGCAAGCCGGCGGCGGCCAGGTGCGCGCCGGCACGCCCGAGACGATTAAGGAATTGTATAAGATTTTGTCGAGTTACTTCTGAGAAGACAGGGATTGGGGATTAGGGATTTGAAGATCAACGATCATGTCTGAGTCGTCTATTCTCGACCGCATCCGCCAAGACGCCGAAAGGGCGCTCCTGACCAACGCCATCTTTCGCTGGGAAAGCGCCGTGATCATCGCCGGCACGGTGATCCTGAGCGTCTTCTTCAACCAGTGGTTGCCGGGATGGCCGGCCTGGGCGTGGCCCCTCGGCGGCCTGATCGCCGAGCTCGCCGTCATCGTCTCCAGCCTGACCGACAAGGGCGAGATGGAGAAGGTGATGGAGTCGCTCTTTCGGGAGAAATACAACACGGCCGGCATCCGAGATCGCGAGCTGCGCGCCAAAATCGAAGAGGCGGAAC
>JBBIKA010000282.1:1531-4504 GCA_037445695.1 Chloroflexota bacterium | reverse complement strand
CTGACCCGAGCAATGCCTTGCTGGCGGCTTCACCCGCTGCGCCGCCTACCTGCACCAACCCCACGGCCGCGCTGACCGCCGACTACGCCTACGCGGTGGGCAGCGCAGGCTTCAGCGACCCGGACGGCGACCCGGAGGACGGCAGCACCTTCCGCTGGCTGGCGAATGGCTCGCCGATCGCCTCCGGCCCTGTTGCCGAAGGGCTGCTGCTCCATTTCGATGGCGCCATGACCGGCGTCAACGGCGAGACCCCTTTGAGCGCGACGGGCGTTGGCTACGCGGCCGGCCGCTTCGGTCAGGCCCTGGCGCTGGCCCATCCCGGCGTGCTCACCTACCCGCGCGCCAATAATCTTTCGCTGGACGAGGGCACCTGGGAGTTGTGGGTTGCACCGCGGGCAGACGGGGACGATCCCATTTACGCCGATCCGGGCCGCTGGCACGTTCTGCTTTATTACCGGGCAACCAACGACGATAGCCTCTTCATCGCGCTGGACAGGGATACCGGCATCCTCTACGCCGGGGGGTCGGTCAACGGCCAGTGGCAGAGCGCCTACGGCAGCGCGGCCAACACCCGCACCTGGCAGGCCGGCCAGTGGCACCACGTGGCCTTCACCTATTCGGCCGCGGGCAACTTCATGCGCTTCTACCTGGACGGCCGGCTGGTCGCCGACACCAACGAGGGGCACTACCGGCCGCCCGCTGCCACCGGCGACAGCTTCTCTATAGGCGGCACGCCCTGGAACTCGGCCGCGCACTTCTGGCTGGACGAGGTGCGCATCTCCGGCCGGGCCGCCGACGCGGCCGAGATCGCCGTCCGCGCGCGGCGGACCGGGCCGGCCGGGCCCAACGAGGTGTGGCTGCCCACCCCCGGCCTGACGCCGGGCACGGCCCTGGTCTACGAGTTCACCCCCCAGGCCGGCGGGCAGAGGGGCGCATCTTGCAGCAGCGCGCCTCTCGTTTATCCCGGCATTCCGGTGATCAACCCGCAGCCGCCCAGCACCCTCCTGCCCTCCGGCAGCCCCGCCTTGACCCTCAGCGTGGAGACCCCGGACGTCACCGCCTGCCGCTGGGCCGTCGGCGAACCCCGCCCCTTTGACCAGATGACACCCTTTACGGGTTACGCAGAACATAGTACGTATCACACCACCCTGATCACCGGCCTGGACCCCGACCCGAACACGGTCAACACCGTCACCGTGCGCTGCGCCTCGCACCCCGACTACCTGCTGACCCTGTACTATCGCAGCCTGTCGGCCGCCAATCCCCGTTTCCCGCGCACCGGCAACCTGTGGGGCTGGTGGGAGTTCATCCGAAAGGGGCTGCCCTCCATGGCGCGCATTGACCTGTGGCTGGGCGCGGACGGGCTGAGCGGCGACCAGATCGCCGCGCTGCGGAGGCTGAACCCGGACATCCGCGTGCTGACCTCCATCAACGCGGTGGAGAACAACGACCTCTCCCGATCCGAATGCAACGGCTGTACCGGCGCGGCCTGCAACGCCTGGTACTTGAAGGACGTGAACGGCAACCCGATTGAGGTGTGGCCGGGCTCATATCGCATCAACCTGACCAAGTTCGCAGTGGCGGAGTACCAGGCGTGCTATGCGTACCGGTCGTGGGTCGCGAGCGGCTACCAGGCCGACGGCGTCTTCTTCGACAACGTCATGACCACCCAGTCGTGGCTGACCAGGGACATCTACGGCAACCCGGTGCAGATTGATGCGGATGAGGACGGCGTGGCCGACGATCCGGCCGCGCTGGACGCGGCCTGGAAGGCGGGCGTGTTCCACGAAATCGAGACGTTTCGCCGGCTCATGCCTCACGCGATCGTCTCCAGCCACAGCACCGACATCCACGAGCCGGGCATCGCCGGGCTGTTCAACGGCATCAGCATCGGCTTCCGCACCGCCAACGTGCTGGAGGGAGAAGAGGGCTTCTCAGAGGTGTTCGACGACTATAGCGACTGGCTGCGGCTGGCCAAGTCGCCCCCCACGACCATGATCGAGTCCTCGCCCCTGGACGACATCGCCTACGGCTACGACTACGACCCGTTGAGCAAGATCCCGACCAGTACCCTGGAGTTCGCCCGCACCTACACGCCATGGATGCGCTTCGGCCTGGCCTTCACCCTGATGGGCGACGGCTATTTTGCGCACGAGTTCGGCGACACCCATCACGGCAACGACTGGTGGTACGACGAGCTGGACTTCGACCTGGGATACCCCCTGGGGCCGGCCGGCCGCGTGCCCGTGGCCGGCTTTGACCCCGGCCCGAACCAGATCGTCAACCCTGGGTTCGAGCAGCCCATCGCCTGGCCGTGGAACTTGTGGGCCGACACCGGCAGCGGCTGTGCGGCGACGTTGGCCCGCGACACGGCCGCGTCGGCGCCCGAAGGCCGCGCGGCCGCGCGCATTGACGTGACGGCCACCTGCGGCGATGTCTGGCGGATCGAACTGGCCCAGTTCGACCGCTCCCTGGCCCAGGGCACGGTCTACGACGTCACCTTTTGGGCGCGCAGCACCGCGACCCGTACGCTCACCGTCAGCAGCCGGCAGGGCCGCGCGCCCTGGACCTGGTACGGCCTGGAGCGCACGGTGGAGGTGGGGCCGACCTGGCGTGCCTACACCGTCACCTTCGAGGCCAACGCCACGGTCAACGACGCGCGCATCCAATTCTTCCTTGGGAATGCCACGGGCACCGTGTGGCTGGACGACGTCTGCCTGACCTTGCACCCGCCCGATGTGTTCCGCCGCGACTTCGACCGCGGCATCGTGCTGCTGAACGGCACGCGGCAGCCGCAGACCGTCGAGCTGGGCCCCGGCTTCCGGCGGTTGGTCGGCGACCAGGCCCCCCGCTACGAGACGATCCTGGACGACGCCGACCCCGGCTTCAGCGTGATCTCCGGCACCTGGCAGCCGACCCAATACGACAGCGGCGAGTGGAAGGCGTCCGGCCCCTTCTACCACGACTGGGGCG
>JBBIKA010000282.1:0-1431 GCA_037445695.1 Chloroflexota bacterium | reverse complement strand
CTGGATGGCATCGTGCTGGCGCGCGAACCGGCCCTGCCGATCAGGGTGTACCTGCCGCTGATGCTGGCCAACTTCGCTGTGCCACGCTGAACGACCGTCCTTCGGCCGGCGCATCGCAGGCGTGGACCCAGCACGCCCACGATGCCCGGCACATCGGCTACATGGCCCAGGCCGTTTCCCCTCCCTGGCGGCTGCGCTGGATCTGGAACGGGGTGGATGCCGCCGGTCGCGTCAGCAAGGTGACCACCACCGGCTCGTTCCCGCGCAACGTGCAGCCGGTCACCGGCGGCGGGCGGGTGTACATTGCCGCATTGCCGCGGGCGGGGCGTAGCATTGCTACGCCCCTGTTTTGGGTTGGGGGGCGATTGACAGGTCAGGGTGCGCCGGAGGTGGCGTCGAGCGCGGCGCGGCGCTGCCGCATGCGCCGCTGCGCGGAGGCCCAATTTACAAGGCCAACCACCAGGACGAGCGCGGCGATGATGCCCAGGTTCCGGCCCAACGTGGCCCAGGTGCGGCTGGAGAAATTGATGCCGCCCCGACCTTCGCGTCGAAAATCGCCGTCGGCGAAGCCGCGATCTGCGCGATTGAACGCGCCCCCTTCAGGGAGGCGGCCGCGCAACGTTGCTGGCGGTTGGCCGAATTCGCCGACACCTCCCGGCAGCCGTCCTTCTTCCAGGCGGCCCGGAAAGCCTCGCCCGCGGTCCAGGCCCGGTCCCGGTGCGACCACTACCCCCGATTGCACCAGCGCGTACGCGCTGCCTGAGACGATGCCGGCCGCCAGCAAGATGATCAGAATGCGCCCAATGACCTTCATGCTTCCACCTCCTGGCCCCGGCGCGCCCAGCGGCGAGGCGACAGCGGCTGGATGATGTAGCGGCGAGTCACGCTGACGATCCATTTCCAGCTCAGCGCCACGTGGAGGCCCAGCAGGAACACTGCGACATCGGCCGACAGCGAGTGCAGCCAGCGCCAGGCGATGCCGGGTCGCAGGCGTAGGCCCAGCGTCGGCAGCGCCACCTCCGAGATCAGCAGGCCCGAGAGGATGATAACGACGCCGTCCACGAAGAGCAGCGCGTTTAAGAGGTACTTGAACCGTGCCCCGGCCGCCACCTTGCGCAGAAAGCGCCGGGTGATCGCAACGATCCAGTCCCAGTGGAGGACCAGGTGCACCACGATAACGCCGCCGAAGGCGATGCTCAGCCATTCGTGGATGGCGATCCCGCTGGAGCGCGGATCCATCGCGATCAGGAACGCGATGAACGCCCCCAAGTCCAAAAGATAGTTGATCTTGGTGAAATCCTTTCGTTTCTGGGTCGAGTTCATTCTAGTTGGCAACCTCCTCAAGAACGATATTCGGGATTATAACGGAAGGGTGTTTAGATTCGATAAAGTTTCTGTTAGCTTGGTGTTGACCTGGAGAAATCTTCGAGC
>JBBIKA010000281.1:0-4532 GCA_037445695.1 Chloroflexota bacterium | reverse complement strand
CGGGCGTTCTGAGCCGCGCTCCGCTCACGCCGGCAGCGTGAAGTAAAACGTGCTGCCCTGGCCGGGCGTGGATTCGACCCAGATGCGGCCGCCGTGGCGCTCGACAATCCGCTTGCAGACGGCCAGGCCGATCCCCGTGCCGGGATATTGGCGCGGCGAGTGCAGCCGCTGGAAGATGATGAAGATGCGCTCGAAGTATTCCGGTTCGATGCCGATGCCGTTGTCCTGCACTGCAAACACCCATTCCGGCCGCAAGTTGGGGCCGGGACGCTGCTCGGCCCAGATGCGGATGCGCGGCGGCTCGGCCCCGCGGAACTTGATGGCATTGCCGATCAGGTTCTGAAAGACCCGAGTCAGCTGGGTGGCGTCGGCCAGCACCACCGGCAAGGGATCGCAGATGACCGTGGCGCCGCTCTCGGTGATCGCCAGCTCCAGGTCTCTGAGCGCGGTCCGGCAGGCCAGATTGGCGTCGGTGGGCCGGAGGGGCGCGCCGCGAGTGCTCACGCGGGAGTATTCGAGCAGGTCGAGGATGAGCTGCTGCATCCGCTTGACGCCATCCACCACATAGCCGATGAACTCATCCGCATCGGCATCCAATCGCCCTCGATAACGTTCGGCCAGGAGCTGCACGAAGCTGGCCACCATGCGCAGCGGCTCCTGCAGGTCGTGCGAGGCGGCATAGGCGAAGTGCTCCAGGTCGGCGTTCGACCGCTCCAGGTCGGCCAGCGTGGCGCGTAGCTGCTCTTCCGCGCGCTTGCGCTCGGTGATGTCCTGCGCCGCGCCATAGATGCGGACGACGCGCGTGCCGGTCTCGTCGAACACGGGCTGGGCGTAGTCGCGCAGCCAGCGCACCTCGCCGCCGGCCGTGACCCAGCGCATCTCGCACACGTCGCTCTCGCCGCCGGCCACCTTGCGTGCATGGCGCCGGGCCAGGGGCAGATCTTCCGGCAGCACCAGGCTTTGCCAGCCCCCGCGCGCATCTATCTCCGCACGCGTCAGGCCGAACACCTTGGTGAACGACTCGGTGACCCACTCGCCCCGCAGCTCGCCCTCGGCCGTCACGCGGAAGATATAGGCGTAGTCGGAGATCAGGTCGGCGATGATGCGATTGCGCGTTTCGCTCTCGCGCAGCGCGTCCTCCGCCAGCTTGCGCTCGGTGATGTCGCGCGCGATGCCTTCGATGGCGATGACTTCGCCGGCCTCGTTGCGCACCGCCACATTCCGCTGCTCGGTCCAGATGACGGTGCCGTCCTTCTTCTGCCAGCGCAACACGATGGGCGCGCCGAAGACCCCGCCGTTTTGAAAGTACTGTTCAAGCAGGGGTCGGTCGTCGGGGTGAACGATCTTGAGACCCAAATCCGGATCCGCGTAGTGATCTTCGGGCGTGTAACCGGTGATGGCCGTGGCGGCGGGACTGACATAGGTGAAGCCCCGCTTCGGCGTGAACTCGTAGCGGTAGATGAGGTCCTGGGCGTTCTCTGCCAGGCGGCGAAACCGTTGCTCGCTCTCCAAGAGCGCCTGTTCCGCGCACTTGCGCTCGGTGATGTCGGTGATGGCGCCCACGTAGCCGACCACCCGGCCGTCGGCGTCGGTCTGGGGCACGGCCTGGCCCATGACCCAGCGCACCGAACCGTCGGGGCGGACAAAACGGTATTCGGCCGTAGAGGGGCGGCCGGCCACGGCCGCCTCCTGCCAGCCGGCGGCCAGCATCGGCCGGTCCGCCGGATGCACGGCCGCCAGCCAGCCATCGCCCAGCGCGGCGGCCTCGCTCAGGCCGGAGATCTCGCACCAGCGGGGGCTGACGTAGGTGGTCTTGCCCTCGGCGTCGGTGTGGAAGATGCCCGCCGGCGAAGCCTGCACCAGCGCGGCGTAGCGGCGTTCGCTCTCGCGCAGCGCGTCCTCCGCGCGCTTGCGCTCGGTGATGTCCAACCCGACGCAGACGAGATATTGTCCGCCTCCCTCCGGCGCGGCGATGCGGGCACAGCGCCACTCGACCAGCCGTTCTTCGCCGGCCCGGGTGCGCCAGGGAAGGACGAACGGCTCCCTGAGCATCCGATCGGACGGATCGGCGAAGTGCGCTTCGGCCGCGGCGCGCCAGGCGGCCGGCACGAGCAGCTCCACGATGTCCCGGCCCAGGGCCTCGGCCGCGGCATAGCCGCTCAGCGCCTGGCAGGCGCGGTTGAAGCGCACGATGCGCCCCTGGCGGTCGGCCACCACGATCAACGTGGGCGCGATCTCGGTCATGGCCTCCACCAGCCGGATCAGCCGCTCTCGCTCTTCCGTCAACGATTTGAGCTGCACGACCAGCGGGCCCTGTTCCCCCACCACCAGGTCCACCTGGCCCCGGCGCAGCGCCTCCAGCGCGGCTTCGGCCTGCGCCAGCCGCGCCTGCAGTTCCTCATACGAGGGTTTGTCGCTCATTCCCGGCCCCCTGGCCGCGGGAGACCCAACACGGCCAGCACTTTCTCCTCATCGCTCAACGAACCCACGATGATCCGTTCGGGCGGGGGCGCCTCGACGATCAGTGTGGGCACCACCACCACGCGGTGGCGCAGCGCGGCCTGGTAATCCTGCAGGACGTCTACGACGATCACTTCACAACGCCCCTTGAGATGTTGCTCGCACAAGCGAGCCAGGATCTGCCGGGCCGTCAACGAGTGGGGTTCATCGCCGGCCACGAAAAGGCGCAGACGAAAGACAAGATCACCGCCCGTAGCTGAACTGTCCGCCGCGGCGATATATGCACTCATAGCCGCTTCTCTTTCTCTTCATCAGGGAGTCTTCCGCTCTCCGCCGGGCTCGTCGGCATGGACGAAGCTCCCAGATCGGCCCGCCGCGCCTCGGCCTGCATGCGCCGCCGTTCGACCATCTGGCGCTGCAGGAGCCGCAGCCGCTCCAGCGCCGTCTCCTGGGCCCGCACCTCCACCGCCAAACGCTCGAACTCGGCCGCGTCCTTCGCCTCTTGCAGGCGCCGGGCCGCGCCGGTCAAAACGTCCCCTTCGCCGATGTAAGGCTCCAGGATCTGGATCCCGTCGCCGCGGATCAAGAACTCATGCTTCTGATTGGAGTGCGCCGAGCCGCGCGCCTTGAGCACCTGGATCACGCGATTGATTTCGCCCGCGCCCTCGACGTAATACAGGAAGAGCACCGTGTCAATGATCGAAGAGATGTCCGAGCCCGAGATCTCCATGTAGTCGGTCGCGCCGGTGAGCTGATTGACGAGCAGCGATGTGATGCCCCGCTCCTTGCAGGCGTTGATCAGACGCACCAGGAAGTCGAAGGCGGCCTGGCGGCCGCCCATGCGGCCGCAGGCCGAAATGGCATCCACCACCACATGTTGCGGGGCGAAGGCGTCTATGCGGGTCAGCGCGCGAATCAGATGTTCTTCGGCGCCCATGGCTTCGGGCATGGTCGCCAGAAACGCCAGCCGGCCCGCGTCCACCTGCGGCTGCAGGAAGAGCCCGGCGCTGCGCAGGTTGCCGATGATGGCCGCCTCTGATTCCTCATAGCAGATATAGAGCACCTTCTCCCCGCGACGGCAGGCGGCCTCGGCAAACGCGGCGGCGAAGGTCGTCTTGCCGGTGCCGGGCAGCCCGGCGATCAGGATGCACGCGGCCCGACGATAGCCGCCGTCCAGAATGGCGTCCAACCGCGGCACGCCGGTGGAGATCTTTTCGCCCGGCGCCTGATGGCGCAGCCCGACCGTGGAGATGGGGGCCAGGTGCAAGCCGGCACCGGTGATCGCATAGGGATATTCGTTGCTGCCGAAACCGGAGCCGCGGTATTTGACCACGCGCAGTCGGCGCTTGCTCAACTGATTTTCGACGCCGGCATCCAGATGGATGATGCAGTCGGCCATGGAGTCAAAGAATTCTTCGAAGGTCGAGACGCCGGCCCCGGTCGCCGGCCGAACGGTCATGAGGGTCGTCAGACCGGAGGAGATCAGCCAATCGTTGAGGAGATGCAATTCGCTGCGCGCCCGTCTGGGGTCGTCGTGGAGGCGCAAGACGACATCCAGCGCGTCAAAGACGATGCGTTGGGCGCCGAGCTCGCGGCTCAGCCCGGAAATGCCGGCCAGCAGCCCCTTGAGGCTGAAATCGCCGCTGATCACCACCTCCGGCCCGATGCGCCCTTCCACCAGGGCCAGCCGCTTCTGCTGCTCCAGCGCGGCCAGGTCCCAGCCGAGGGTGGCTGCGTTTTGGCGCAGTTGAGCGAGTGTCTCCTCGAACCCGACGAAAATGCCCGACTCGCCGGCGAGCGCGCCGCGGTAGAGAAACTCCAGCCCGAGCAGCGTCTTGCCCGCGCCGGGCCCGCCGCTCACGACGGTGGTGCGGCCGCGCGGCAGGCCGCCTTCCAGGATTTCGTCCAGGCCCGGGATGTAGGTGGCTGCCCTGGCCAGGGCAAGGCGCGCGGACGTCATTGTTTCGGGAGCGGTCGAAGGATCGGTGGTTGTCATGTGCTTCCTCTTTCAGGCCCGGCCGCCCGTCAGCGGATCGGGCCACGAGGCGAAGGCCCTGTGGTGGCGCGGCCTT
>JBBIKA010000280.1:0-4599 GCA_037445695.1 Chloroflexota bacterium | reverse complement strand
AGAATAACTCCCCTCCCCGTGTAGGGGAGGGGCCGGGGGAGGGGTCTTCTCACGGAGCGGGGGCAACCGTAGACGTTAAGTTGACGCACGTGGAGGTGAGGGGTGGGGGCTGTGCGAAGTAACTATGCACATTGTAACTGTGAACATTTACTGGCCGCGAAATGTTGACAAACTGTGAAGGGAGTTGTATGATTTTGCGGGTGAGGCCGAAGCAGCCGGATGGCTTTGCCGTCTACATGGATGTGAAGGGGCTTCACGGAAAGGAGGTGAGGCCGGAGGCCGGTGAGCAACAGATCAAATCGAGAAGGAGTTTCGGCGTCGCGCATCACAGATCGAGTGTCTATTGCAAGATAAAAGGCAACGCAAAGGAGGCTTACAAATGCGTTCGTCTCGCTTGAAGCTCGTATTAGCATTGTTGCTCGTCGCAACAACCGTCATTTCGGCATGCACGCCGCCGCCCGCCCAGGCACCGGCGGCGCCTCAACAGGCGGCAGCACCGGAAACCGGCGGCAAATGGTGCTCCAATGTGCGCATCGTCTTCTTCCCCGGCGGCCCCCAAGGGGGCGTCTTCGCCAACAACGTCTATAACGGCGCCAAGCAGGCGCAGGCCGACCTCGGGCCAAAGGTAGACTACGTCTTCTCCGACTGGGACCCCCAGAAGATGATCCAGCAGTTCAAGGAAGCGGCTGCAACGAAGCCCGACGGCATCGCGGTCATGGGCCATCCCGGCGATGAGTCGTTCGATCCGTTGATCGAAGATGCCATTTCCAAGGGCATCATCGTCACCAGCCAGAACACCACCCTGCCCAAGATGGAAGCCAAATATGCGGCCAAGGGCTTCGGCTATGTCGGCCAGGATCTATACGGTTCCGGCTGGGCGCTGGCCCAGGAGGCGATCAAGCGTTTCGGCCTGAAGGCGGGCGACCGGGCGATGGTCTGGGGCCTGCTCTCGCAGCCGACGCGCGGCGAGCGCACGCGCGGGGCCAAGGAGGCCCTGGAGAAGGCCGGGCTGAAGGTGGACTATCTGGAGATTGACGCCGCAACCAACAAGGACCCGGCGGCCGGCACGCCGACCTTCACCGGCTACGTGTCCAAGAATCCCGATGTCAAGCTGATCATCACCGATCACGGCGGGCTTACCGCAACGGCCGAGACCTACCTGAAGGCGGCCGGCAAGAAGCCGGGCGAGATCCACATCGCCGGCTTCGACCTCTCGCCCGCGACCGTCAAGGCGATCCGCGAAGGGTGGACCGAGCTGGTCATTGACCAGCAGCCGTGGCTTCAAGGCTATCTGCCGATCTTGCAGATCTGCCTGACGAAGGTCTACGGCTTCTCCGGTCTGCACATTGACACCGGCGGCGGCTTCGCGTCTAAGGACAATATCGAGTTCCTGGCCCCGTTGGCCGAGAAGGAGATCCGCTAGAATTGAGATAGGGGTGGGCATGGGTTCACGTGAGCATGCGGATCTATGAACCCATGCTCACCCCCACAGGAGTGCTCGATGGACTATGTATTTGAGATGCGCAACGTGTCCAAGACGTTCGGCGAGGTGCAGGCGTTGCGCAACGTCAACTTCTATGTCGGCGTCAACGAGATTGTGGGCCTGCTGGGCGATAACGGCGCGGGCAAATCTACGCTGATCAAGATCATCACCGGCTATCATCAACCCGATCCGGGCGGCGAGCTGTATTGGAAGGGAAAGCGCATCGAGCATCTGACCGTGGCCAAGGCTCGCGCGCTGGGCATCAACCCGGTCTATCAGGAGCGCGCCCTGGCCGATCAGCAATCGCTATGGCGCAATATCTTCCTGGGTCGCGAGCTGACCACGCGCTTCGGGGTCTTGGACACCAAGAAGATGATCGCCGAGACGGAGCGCCTGATGCGCGAGACGATGGGCTTCACGTCGGCGGCCATCAATGCCCATACGCCGGTCAAGACGATGTCGGGCGGCGAGCGACAAGGGGTGGCGATCACGCGCGCCCTCTACTTTCAAGCCGAGCTGATCATCCTCGACGAGCCGACCATGGGGCTTTCCCTGTCGGAGACCAAGAAGACCCTCGACTTCGTCGCCGACATCAAGCGGGCCGGCAAGTCGTGCATCTTCATTGATCATAATATCTTTCACGTTTATCCGGTGGCCGATCGGATCGTGGTGTTGGATCGCGGCATGGTGGCCGGCGAGTTCATGAAGGGCGAACTGACCCTCGACGAGCTGATTGATCGGCTGTATCGGGTGGCGCAGACGGGCGAATTGAACGCGCAGAACGCGCAGGCCGCGCGCGGGAAGGGATGAACGATGGACGCTGAATTCGGAGCTGCTCAGGTGCAATCCGGGCGCACCGGCCGACGCAAGACCGGTTGGCTGGGACAAACTGTGCGCCGTTTTGGGCTACAACTTGGCATCGTGGCGGTCGCCTTGATCGTCTGGTTGCTCTTTTTGATCGGCTCCCCGCGGACGTTCCTGTCCTACCCGATCTACAACGCGTTCATGTCTACCACCCCCTACTTTGCCCTGATGGCGATTCCGTTGACCCTGGTTGTCATTACGGCCGAGATTGACCTTTCTTTCCCCTCCATCATGGCGTGGGGCATGGTGGTCTACGCGCTGACATTTTCGGCGACCCGTAGCCCGATCATCGCCTTCGTCGCCTGTCTGACGGCGGGCGTGATCGCCGGTGGCATCAACGGCTTGATCATCACCAAGGTGGGCATTCCCTCGCTGGTGGCCACGCTGGGCACGCAGTTCTTCTGGCGTGGGGTGGTGTTGGTGATCCGCGGCGGGAACGGCGAATCGCTGGTGCCCTCCAAGCATACGTTCGTGGATGCGCTGCTGGTCGGCCGACTGTTCGACCGCATTCCGGCCCAGTTCATCTGGACGATCGTCATCGCGCTGGCCATGTGGTTCATCTTGAACCGCCACAAGTTCGGCGCGCACGTGTATCTGACGGGCGACAACGTGGAGAGCGCCCGCCTGATGGGCGTGAACGTGGATCGGGTCAAGATGCTCTGCTTCGCCATCGTCGGCATGTTCGCGGCTTTCGCCGGCCTGGTGCAAAGCCTGGACGTTTCCTATTTCTGGCCCACGGTGGGCGAAGGGCAACTGCTCAACACCCTGGCCTCCGTCTTCCTGGGCGGCACCTCGGTCTTCGGCGGCAGCGGCACGATCTTCGGCACGTTTGTGGCGTCCTACATCATCGGCGCGATCAACGCCGGCATCGTCGCGGCCGGCCTCACCGGTTTCTGGACCCAACTGATCTACGGCCTGATCATCGTGATTTCTGTCGGCATCCAGACGGTGTTGAGCCGCCGGCTCCGGTAGACGCATTGCAGATGCCATGTCAATGACCAAGCGCGACATCGTGCGGGCCGTCCTCGACGGCAAACGGCCGCCTTATGTCCCCTGGTCGTGCGGCTTCACGGTCGAAGCGGCCGAGAAGCTGCGGCACCATTACGCCGGCGCCGACCTGGAGGATGTGCTCGACAATCACATCCTGGGCCTGGGGAGCGACATCGGCTTCTTTACCGATCTGGGCAACCATCGCGTGCGAGACGTCTTCGGCGTGGTCTGGGATCGGAGCGTGGACAGGGACATCGGCCAGGTGGTGGGGTGCGTGTTGCCCGAGCCTACCCTGCGCGACTACACCTTCCCCGATCCGCTCGATCCGCGCTTCTTCGCCGATATCCCGGCGCGCATCGGCCGCTACGGCGACCGGTTCCGCGTGTTTCAGATCGGGTTCTCTCTCTACGAGCGCGCCTGGACGCTGCGCGGGATGCAAAACCTGCTGATGGACTTCCACGACCATCCCGCTTTCGTAGACGAACTGCTCAACGCCATCGCGGACTATAACATCGCCCAGGTGCGCGAGGCGCTGAAGTACGACATTGACGCCATCCACTTCGGCGACGATTGGGGGCAACAGCGCGGCTTGCAGATGGGGCCGCGGCTCTGGCGGCGTTTCATCTTGCCGCCGCTCAAGCGGATGTATGGCGTGGTGCGCGCGGCCGGCAAGTACGTTTCGATCCACTCATGCGGCGATGTGGACGAGCTGTTCGACGACCTGATCGAGATCGGCCTCAACCTCTTCAATCCGTTTCAACCGGAAGTAATGGATGTTTATAGCCTCGTGCCGCGTTACCGCGGCCGGCTGGCGTTCCACGGCGGCCTTTCGACGCAGCGCACCCTGCCCTATGGCACGCCGGACGACGTGCGGGCCGAGACGCGGCGCCTGCTTGAGCTGGGCCGCGACGGCGGCTACATCTTCGCGCCCGCGCATGCGGTGGAGGGGGATGTGCCGCTGGAAAATATGTTGGCGTTCATCGAAGTCATCCAGAGCCAGCCAGGATATCGGCGTCATGAGTAGAGCTATGGCTCTCCGGCGTCTGGTGGTAAGACGATAGGACTCGCAATTTGCATGGGGCCCCTGCCCTCACCCCTCCCCTTGCCCCTCCCCTCTCCCGCTCGCCTGACGGCGGCGGAGAGGGGAGGGGTAGGAAAAAAGGGGTTTTGCGGCGGGGGGCCGCGGGCCCCCCCCCCAAAAACGACTCCAATTAACCCACAAACCCAGGCCCGCCGGCAAGGGGGGGTGGGGGCAAATGGGG
>JBBIKA010000279.1:0-4623 GCA_037445695.1 Chloroflexota bacterium | reverse complement strand
GGCCCGGCCGCCGCTTGATTATTCCTCCCTCTTATGGTACAACATATACCGTATAGCTCGTGCTCTTCGCCAAACTTTTCCCGCTCCTGGAGGGCCTTATGCGCGTCGTCGCTCTGATTCTGGCCGGTGGCGCCGGCACCCGCTTGGGCGTGCTCTCCGAGCAGCGCGCCAAGCCGGCCGTGCCGTTCGCCGGCCGCTTCCGCATCATTGACTTCACCCTCTCCAATTGCGTCAACTCGGGCATCTACGAAGTCGGCGTCCTCACGCAATACCTGCCCCGCTCGCTCAACGATCACATCGGCATCGGCCGGCCGTGGGACCTCGACCGCGGCCGCGGGGGCGTGCGCCTGCTCCAGCCTTATCAAGGCCGCGGCCATAAGGACTGGTACGGTGGCACGGCCGACGCCGTGCTCCAAAACCTGGACTATCTGCGCGAGCGCCGGGCCGAAGCGGTGCTCATCCTGTCGGGCGATCACATCTACAAGATGGACTACCGGCCGATGTTGCGCCAACACGAAGAGCGCCGCGCCGATCTGACCGTCGCGGTGATGAACGTGCCGGCCGAGGAAACCAGCCGCTTCGGCATCGTGTTGACCGACGAAAGCGGCCGGGTCACGCAGTTCCTGGAAAAGCCGAAGGAGGCGCCCAGTACCCTGGCCAACATGGGCGTCTATGTCTTCAACTTCAACGCCCTCGCCGAACGGCTGCAGGCCCTGGCGCCCCAGCATCCCGACCTCGACTTCGGCAAGCACGTCATCCCCAGCATGGTCGAAACCCATGCCATCTATACCTATCCCTTCGACGGCTACTGGGTGGACGTCGGCACGATAGACGCCTACTGGCAAACCAGCATGGAGCTCACCTCAGGACAATCCAGACTCAATCTGTACGATCCCGGCTGGGTGATCCACACCAAGAGCGAAGAACGGCCGCCCGCTAAGATCGGCCCCCAGGGCGCGGTGCAGAGCAGCCTGATCTGCAACGGTTGCGTGATCCGCGGCCAGGTGATCCGCTCGGTGCTCTCGCCGGGCGTCTATGTGTCGCCGGGCGCCGTAGTGCGCGAAAGCGTCATCATGAACGACACCTGGATCGGCCCGGCCGCGGTGGTGGACCGTTGCATCGTGGACAAGAACGTCGTAGTAGGCGCCGGCACCTGCCTGGGCTGGGGCGACGACCTGACGACCCCCAACCAGCGCTATCCCGACCGCTTCTACACCGGACCCACGGTAGTCGGCAAGGGCGCCCACATCCCGGCCAACCTGCGCATTGGCCGCAACGTCGTCATCCAGGCCGACGTGGACGAGCAGGCGTTCAGCGCGTTCGGCGAGACGATCCCGAGCGGCGCGACGGTGGAATGAAGCGGGAACACCGAAATAAGGCCACAGAAAGGGAGAGGATGCCATGTCTGTCATCGCCATGATCCTGGCCGGCGGAGAAGGCCCCGAGCTGAGCGTCTTGACGGCCCTGCGCTCAGAGGCGGCCGTGCCGTTCGGTGGCAAATACCGAATCATTGATTTCACCCTGTCCAACTGCGTCAACTCGGACATCTTCAACGTGGCGGTGTTGACCCAATATCAGCCGCGTTCGCTGAACGAGCACATCGGCGTCGGCCGGCCGTGGGACCTGGACCGATCGGCCGGCGGCGTGCGCCTGTTGCAGCCGTATCAGCGCAACAAGGGGGAACGCGGCGCGTGGCAGGAAGGCACGGCCGATGCTCTACGCTTCAACCTGGACACCATTCCGGCCGCGGCCGAAGACGTGTTGATCCTGGCCGGCGACCATGTCTACATCATGGACTACCGACCGTTGATCCGTTTTCACCATAGCCGGGAGGCCGACGTAACGATCGCCGTGCGCCAGGTGCCGGCGTTCGAGGCGCACCGCTTCGGCATGGTGGCCTACGACGCCGACGGCCGGGTGGTGGAATACGAGGAAAAGCCGAAGCGCACCCGCATCGGCACCGCGAGCATGGGCGTCTATGTCTTTCGCCGCCAGGTGCTGATTGATGCGCTGACGACCGGCGCGGGCCGACGGCAGCACAACCTGGGCGGCGAGGTCATCCCCGCGCTGGTGCGCTCGGCCAAAGTCTATGCCTATCCGTTCCAGGGCTACTGGGCCGATGTCGGCACCATCCAGGCATACTATGAAGCCAACATGGCCCTGTTGGGCGAGACCCCGGCGCTCGATCTCTACGTGCCCGATTGGGTGATCCACACCCGCAGCGAAGAGCGGCCGGCCGTCTACCTCGGCCCGGAAAGCCGGGTGGAACGCGCGCTGCTTTGCGACGGCTGTCAGATCGAAGGCACGGTGCTCAATTCGGTGATCTCGCCCGGCGTGCGCGTGGCAGCCGGCGCGGTCGTGCGCGACTCGATCGTCATGACCGACACCCTCATCGAGGCCGGCGCGGTGGTGGAGCGGGCCATCCTCGACAAGCGGGTGACGGTCGGCGCAGAAGCGCGCATCGGCGCCGGGGAAGAGAATACACCGAACCTGAAATGGCCGGAGCGCATCAACACGGGCATTACGGTGATCGGCAAGCGCGCACTCATCCCCCCGCGCACCACGATCGGCCGCAACGTCGTGATCTTTCCGCACGTCGGCCCCAAGGATTTTCCGGGACCTCAGGTGGCCTCCGGCGAGACGATCGGCGGCTAAGCCGCTCGCGTTCGGCCAGAGGGTGCTCGGCCGGTCAGCTCCACGCTTGCCGTAACAGGCGCACCCAATTGCCGTACATGATGCGCGCAATGTCGGCCTCGGCATAGCCGCGCGCCGCCAGCAGCGGCGGAATCCTCTGCAGATCGGCGATGGTGTCCAGGTCGTTGGGCGATTGCTCTCGACCGAAGCCGCCATCCAGATCGCTGCCGATCCCCACGTGGCAGGCATTGCCGGCAAGCTGACAGATGTGGTCAATGTGGTCTATCACCTTGACCAGCGGCACGCCCGAATCCACGCCGCCGGCCGATGTCCAGCCCAGCTGGAGCATGGCGACATCCAACATCACGCCGATCACCCCGTCCCGTTCGAGGATGGCCCGGATCTGCGCATCGCTGAACTGGCGCTGCGCGGCCACCAGAGCCCGACAATTGTTGTGGCTGGCCAACACCGGGCCGTCGAACTGCTCCAGCGCCTGCCAAAAAGCCTGATCGGAGAAGTGGGTCAGGTCGAGGATCACCCCCATCTGGGCCATCTCGCGCAGCAGCGCCACCCCCAGGTCGGTGAGGCCCAGCTCGGTGCCCGTGCCGCCGGCGTAGCGGCCAGGGCCATAGTGCGCCGGGCCGATCACGCGCACACCCCCTTCCCAGAATTCGGCCAGGCGGTCGGGCGTGGGGATGGCGTCCGCGCTCTCCATGCTGATCACGAAGCCCAGCGGCGGCGCGGCCGCCTCGGCGGCGGCCGGCACGGCGTCCCATGCCTCCCATTCGGCCATATGACGGTCGAGCGTGGCCGCGTCGGCCACCAGGCGCACGACCCCCTCCGCAGCCAGTTGCCGGTAGTAGGCGAGCTGGCCGCGGCCGATCCCGTAAGCCTGGGCCACCGAAAGGTAGTCCATGTGCGGCACCATCCGGCCGGTGGCGCGCACGAGCAACGTCGCAAAGCTCAAGGCCACGCGGCCGCGACGCATCTCGGGGAAGGCCACGGTGCCCACGCCCAGGCCGTTGCCGGGGTTGATCACCTTCAGGCCGCGCTCCTGGTTGCGGATGGTGTAGACCGACTGGCGCAGATCGCGGTTCCATTGCAACGCGTTCCAGGCCAGATCCAGATGGCTATCTACGATGAGCATGTGGAACTCCTGTCAGGTTGACTTCGTTAAGGGCTTGATTTATGCTGATATCAGTTTACCCGCGAATGACGCGGGGGCCTAATGCGAGGAATTCATATGAATCCGCTTCTCGGTGCACTTATGGTTTTCTGTATGCGCGTCGTTGACATGTCGCTGGACACCGTGCGCCTGATCATGACCGTGCGCGGCCGCCGGCTGCTGGCGGGCGGCATCGGCGTGATCCAGGCGCTGGTGTTCATCCTGGCGGTCAGCGCGGTGCTGAAGGGGCCGCTCACCGCCTGGAACGTGGCCGGCTACGCGCTCGGCTTCGGCACGGGCGTGATGCTCGGCATGTTCTTCGAAGAACGGCTGGCGATCGGCTTCAGCCTCTTCCGCATCTACTCGCCCGGCCACGGCCACGAGATCGCCGAGGCGCTGCGTGCGGCCGGCCACGCGGCCACCGAATTTCCGGCCTACGGCCGCGAAGGGACGCTGATCGTCGTGCACTGCGTCGTCAGCCGCCGCGATGCGCCCCACGTGCGCGCCATCGTCGAGCAGAACGATCCATCGGCGTTCGTCACGGTGGAGGAAGCCCGGCCCATGCAGAGGGGCTACTTCCGACATTGAGGGCCTATGACGCGCAATCCAGCCGATGAATGGGGCAGCCGGCCCAGGGTGACCGGTGCGGCATCGCGGCCGCAGGCAGATGCGTCATCGGGCCGACCTGACGCCCAGCCGTCCGCGCCGACGCCGGCCAGGCCGCGCGTGTACGATCGGGCGACGTTGCCGCAGCCCGGCCGGCCGGCCGCGACAACGCCGCCGGCATCGCCCCCGCTCCAGACCGCGGCCGGAGGCGAGCCGAC
>JBBIKA010000278.1:0-4629 GCA_037445695.1 Chloroflexota bacterium | reverse complement strand
ACGCGATGACCGGTTTAATTCTTTAACTTTCATAAGGCCGCGTCACCTGGGGTTGCCTTTGCCCACAGGATGCGGTATACTGGCCCAGGCGTTGAATGCATCCTGCCCGCACGACCATCAGACGATGCCCACACCATAGAGCCATATGGACCGTCCATCTCCCGTGACCGTTTTCGTCCTTTCCGGCAGCACCGGCACCAGCGGCGAGCTGCTGGTGCGCACGGCCCTGGCGCAGTTTCGCCGCGCCGTGCCGGTGGAGATCGTTCCCCACGTGCTCGACAGGGCGCAGATCGAAGAGGCTGTGATCCGCGCCCGCGCCGCGGCCGGCATCATCGCGCACACGTTCGTGGACGCCGGGCTCCGCCGCGCCGCGGCCGAGATCGCCGCACGCGAAGGGGTGACGGCCATTGACCTGCTCGGCCCTCTGCTGGAACACCTGACGGCCGCTCTGGGCGAACAGCCCGCCGGCAAGCCGGGCCTCTATCGTCAGCAGCGCGAAAAATACTTCGAACGGGTAGAGGCCATCGAATTCAGCGTGGCCCACGACGATGGCCAGCGCATCGAAGAGCTGCCGCAGGCCGAGATCGTGCTCGTGGGCGTCTCGCGCACCGGCAAGACTCCGCTGAGCATGTTCCTCTCGGTGATGGGGTGGAAGGTGGCCAACGTGCCGCTGGTTCCCGAACTGCCGCCCCCGCCGATCCTCCTCACGCTCGATCCCCGCCGGGTGGTGGGGCTCACCATCGAGCCGGGCCAGCTCATCGCCCATCGGCGCTGGCGCCAGGCTCATCTGGGCATCGCGACCACCACCTATACCGACGCCGAGGCGATCTACGAAGAGGTCGAGGCCGCGCGGCGCTTCTGCCGCCAGCACAATTTCGCCATCGTGGACGTCACCGATAAGCCGATCGAATCGAGCGCCGAAGAAGTGATCGCCATCGTCACCAGACGCCTGAAAGCCACCGCCCTGGCGGCCGACGGGCCATCGTCACCACCCCCGCCACGCTCGTGACCGGTCGTATGGCCGGACAGGGCCCGGTTGAGCAGGCGCTGCACATCCATCAGGAGCCATCCACCATGAAGAACCGCAGAGAAGCCATGTTTGCCGTGCTCGACGCCGCGGGGCCGCAGGAATACATCCCGGCGGCGTTCTTTCTCCACTTCCCTCCGCAGTTCCAGCGCGGCCGGCCGGCAGTGGAGAAACACCTGGAGTTCTTCCGCTACACCGGCATGGACTTTGTGAAGATCCAGTTCGAGCTGCCTTTCCCCCGCCACCCCGAGATCCGCCGGCCCGCCGACTGGTCGCGGCTGCCGTTCTACGGCCAAGCGTTCTACGAGCCGCAACTGGAGGTGGTGAGGGGCCTGGTCGAGGAGGCCAAGCATGAGGCGTTGATCATCCTCACCCTCTATTCCCCCTTCATGCTCGCCGGCCAGGCGGTCGGCGCGGCCACGCTTGAGGCGCACATCCGGGAAGACCCTGAAGCGACCCGGCGCGGCATCGAGATCATCGCCGAGAGCCTGTTGCTCTTCGTGCGGGAAGCCATCCGGCTGGGCGTGGACGGCTTTTACCATTCGACCCAGGGCGGCGAGGCGAGCCGGCTGGGCAACAGCCCCCTCTTTGCCCGCTGCGTCAAGCCGTTCGACCTGTTGGTGATGAACGAGATCAACCGGGCATGCGCCTTCAACATCCTGCATATCTGCGACTACCATGCGGCCTACGACGACCTGACACCCTTCCTGGACTATCCCGGCCAGGTGGTCAACTGTAGCCTGCACGTCGGCGAACGGACGCTGACACCGCAAGAGATCTCGACGCTGTTCGGCCGGCCGTTCATGGGCGGGCTGGAGCGCAAGGGGATCCTGGCGACGGGGACGCCGGCAGAGGCGGCGCAGGCCGCCACCGCGGTATTGCGCCAGAAGTCGGATCGCTTCATCCTGGGGGCCGATTGTACGGTGCCCGGGGAAACCAGTTGGGACAACCTGCGCGCCGCCATCGCGGCCGCGCATAGCTACCGGTGAACAAAGCGCGGCAGCCCGCCCGGCTTTCGCCGGGCGGGCTGCCGCGGCCACCGATCTACTTTTGTATAGCTCTGCGCTTACGACAAATCCATAGCGTCGTTGCGCAGCAGCTCCCGCGCGACGCACAGCTACCGTTGCCCGTACACATGCGTGTACCGGTCGTGGAGCTTCGCCACGTCGTCGGCCGCGATCTCCTCCGGTTGACCGAGTTGCAGCGCCAACCACACCGTGCGCGCCACGTCCTCGGTCATCACCGCCGCCTTGACCGCCGCCTCGGCGTCCTTGCCGATGGTGAAGACGCCGTGGTTCTTCAACAAACAGGCCACAGACCGGCCGATAGAGGAGATCACCACCTTGCCGATCTCTTCGCCCCCGATCAGCGCGAAGCCCCCGCACGGGATCGGCCCGCCGAACTCGTCGGCCATCGCGGTGAGCACGCACGGGATGGGCCGGCCCAACGCGGCGAACGCCGTGGCATAGGGGGAATGCGTATGGACGATCCCGCCCACATCGGGCCGGTGGCGATAGATGTAGAGGTGGCTGGCCGTGTCGGACGACGGCTTGAGGGTCCCTTCCACGATCCGGCCATCCAGGTCTACGATCACCATGTGTTCGGGCCGCAGCTCCTCGTAGCGCACGCCCGACGGCTTGATCGCCACCAGCCCGCTTTCCGGATCGCGCGCGCTCACGTTGCCGCCGGTCCAGGTGACCAGATTGTTCCTGGGCAGTTCGAGATGCAATCGGTAGAGTTGTTCACGAAGCGACTCGAGCACCTTATCCTCGCATCTCGGCGCGCAGCGCCTTCAAGCGCTTCATCACATCGTTGGCCCCGCGGCCGAAGTAGTCGTGCAGGATGACGTATTCGGCATACAGCCGGTCGTAGATCGCCTTGGCGTCGGGGTTCGGCGTGTACGCCTCCGCGCGCAGGTGCGCCATGTGCTTTGCCGCCTCGACGATCGAATCGTAGCCGCCGGCCGCCTTGCCGGCCGCCACCGCGCCGTGCATGGCCGAGCCGAGCGCGCCGCTCTGATGCGTGGCCGCGATGTGGATCGGCCGGCCGGTCACGTCCGCGTAGATCTGCATGAGCAGCTTGTTGCGGTCGGGCAGGCCGCCGGTGGCGACGATCTCGTGCACGGGGACGCCGTGCGCCGCGAACGTCTCGATGATCATGCGCGTGCCGTAGGCGGTGGCCTCGATCAGCGTCCGGTAGATCTCCTCCGGCTTCGTCGCCAGGGTCGCGCCGATCAACAGGCCGGTGAGGTCCACGTCCACCAGCACGCTGCGGTTGCCGTTCCACCAGTCGAGCGCCAGCAGGCCGCTCTCGCCCGGCTTCAGGGCCGCGGCCCGCTCTTCCAGGAGCTGGTGGATGTTGATCCCGCGGCCGGCGGCTTCCTGCTCATAGGCGGCCGGGACGCAGTTCTCCACGAACCAGGCAAAATGATCGCCCACGCAGCTCTGGCCGGCCTCATAGCCGAAAAAGCCGGGGATGATGCCGTCTTCCACGTAGCCGCACATGCCCGGCACCACGTGCTCCTCGGTGCCCAGCACCATGTGGCAGTTGGAGGTGCCCATGATGATCACCATGCGGCCCGGCTCGACGACCGTGGCCGCGGGCACCGCCACGTGGGCGTCCACATTCGCCACCGCGACCGCCGTGCCCGGCCGTAACCCCATCCACGCCGCGGCCTCTTCGGTCAGGCCGCCGGCGCGGCCGCCCAAGGGCGCGATCTCGCGCGACATCTTTTCAGCCACGACGTTCTCCAGCCGGGGATGAAGCGCTTTGAAATACTCCTGGCGGGGGAACCCCTCGCGCTTCGACCACATGGCCTTGTAGCCAGCCGTGCACGAATTGCGCGTCTCGCGGCCCGTCAGTTGCCAGACGACCCAATCGGCCGCTTCGATCAGCCGATCGGCCGCCTCGTAGACCTCCGGCGCCTCATCCAGGATCTGCAGCGTCTTAGAGAAGAACCACTCGGACGAGATCTTGCCGCCGTAGCGATCGAGCCACTTCTCGCCCATCTGGCGGGCGACGGCATTGATCCGATCCGCCTCGGGTTGGGCCGCGTGATGCTTCCACAGCTTGACCCAGGCATGCGGATGGCTGCGCCACTCCGGCAGGAAGCAGAGCGGCGTGCCGTCGCGCTTCACCGGCAGCATGGTGCAGGCCGTGAAGTCAATGCCGATGCCGATCACATCTTCCGGAGAGACGCCGCTCTCCTTCAGGACGGCCGGCACGGCCCGTTTGAACACTTCCAGGTAATCGTTGGGGTCTTGCAGCGCCCAGTCGGGCGGCAGGCGCTGGCCGCCGGCGTCCGCCGGCAGCTTCTCGTCAATGACGCCGTTGGCATACGGATGCACGTAAGTCGCCACCTCGCGGCCGTCGGCCACATCCACCAGCAACGCCCGCCCCGACTCGGTGCCGAAATCAATGCCGATTGCGTATTTGGCCACGATGACCTCCATCTTGGCTTGCGGCGGCACAACGCCGCCTTGGCTTGCGACGACACGACGCCGCCTTGGCTTGCGGCGGCACGATGCCGCTTTGGCTTGCGGCGGCCCGACGCCGCCTTGGCTTGCGGCGGCACGACGCCGCTTTGGCTTGCGGCGGCACGA
>JBBIKA010000277.1:2036-4686 GCA_037445695.1 Chloroflexota bacterium | reverse complement strand
GCAATCCAAAACTACTCTGTCTCCAGTCTGAACGGCGCCCGCGCCCGGATATCGCGCGAGGAGCGGCCGATCAGCACCTCGAACTCGCCCGGCTCCGCCACCCACGCCCGGCGATCGGGGTCGTAGAACGCCAGGCAGCGTTCGTCCAGCTCGAAGCGCACGGTCTGCGCTTCGCCCGGCGCCAGGCTGATCTTGGCGAACCGCTTCAGCTCCTTCGGCGGCCGCGGCAGGCTCGCCGCCACATCGCGCACGTAGAGCTGCACTACTTCCTTGCCGGCCCGGTCGCCCACGTTCTTCACCGTGACCGAGACGGCCACCGGCTCGCCCGGCCTGACCGTCGGCGTGACCCGCAGGTCGCTGTAGGCGAATTCGGTGTAAGATAGCCCGTGGCCGAAGGGGAAGAGCGGCGTGACCTCCTTCGCGTCGTAATAGCGGTAGCCGACGAAGATCCCCTCGCCGTAGCGCACATCCTTGCCGCCCGGATAGTTGAGGAACGCCGGCGTATCCTCCAGCCGTTGCGGGAAGGTCACCGGCAGCTTGCCCGATGGGTTGACCTCGCCGAGCAGGACGCGCGCCACCGCGTGGCCGTTCTCCATGCCCGGATAATAGGCCAACACAATGGCCGCGACGTTGTCCGCCCACGGCATCGTCACGGCCGCGCCGACGTTGAGCACGACGACGGTGTTCGGGTTGGCCGCGGCCACCGCGCGGATCAGCTCATCCTGCGGACCGGTCAGGTTCATGTCCGGCCGATCGTAGCCCTCTGTCTCGTAGCCTTCGGGATAGCCGGCGAAGATGAGGGCCACATCCGCGGCGCGGGCGGCCTCCACCGCGGCGGCCATCTGCGCGGCGGCCTCTTCCGCGGTCGGGGTGGGGCCGAAGCGCAACTGGAGGTGCGGCAAGTCGAGCCAGGCAGGCCGCACATATTCTACCTTCAACTCGTAAGTCCGGCCCGCCTCCAACGTGGCCGCAGCCGACGCCTCGGTGACCGGCCATGCCTCGGCGGACTGCGGATTGACATTCTCCACCAGCAGCTTGCCGTCCAGATAGATGCGACACACGCCGGAGTTGCTCATACCGAAGGAGTAGGTGCCGCTGCCCGGGGCCACGATCCGGCCCGTCCAGCGCACCGAGAATTCGGCCGGGGTCGTTTCCAGCGGCGCGAAGCCCAGCCGCCAGAAGCGGAAGCGCCGATCCACGCGCGCGATGGCCGGCTCGCCCGCAAAGTTCGGGTTGGCGAAATACTCGGCCCACAGGCCGTTTCCCTCTCCCTGGCTGGGTGTGACGCTGCCGGGCCTCAGGACGGGCAGCTCGCGGACGTTCTCACAGCCCTTTTCGTAGCGGATGGCGACCTTGCCGTTCAGCCGCGCCTGCAATCCCTCCAGCGGCCTCACGCGGTAGGGCGGCTCGACCTGCGAGCTGCCGCCGCCGGTGATCACGGCCTCGGCCGCGTTGGGGCCGATCACCGCGATGGAGCGCACCTTGCTCAGGTCGAGCGGCAGGACCCGGCGCTCGTTCTTCAGCAGGGTGATCGCCTCTTCGGCTACCTCGCGGGCCAGGGCCTGATGTTCCGGCGTGTTGGCCGCGCCGGCGGGCGTGACCGGGCTGTCGAGCTTGCCGACGCGCGCCAGCAGGCGAAGCATGCGCCGTGCGGCCTCGGTGATGACCGCCCCCTCGATCTGCCAGTTGTGCACGGCCTCCACAAGCAGCCGGCCGTAGTACTTCGCCGGCCCGGGCATCTCGATATCCAGGCCGCCCGCGGCCGACTCGACGATCGTGTGATTGGCGCCCCAATCGGAGACGACGACGCCGTCGTACTGCCACTCGCCCTTCAGGATCTCGTTCAGCAGATGGTGGTGCTGGCTGCCGTAGACGCCGTTGATGCGGTTGTACGCGCACATGACGGTCCAGGGGTGCGCCTCTTTGACGATGGCCTCGAACTGCGCCAGGTAGATCTCGCGCAGGGTGCGCTCGTCCACGATCGAGTTGCCGCGCATGCGCTCGAACTCCTGGTTGTTGCAAGCGTAATGCTTCAACGAGGCGCCCACCCCCTGGCTCTGGAGGCCCTTGACCCAGGCAATGCCGATGCGGCCGGCCAGGTAGGGATCTTCCGAGTAGCTTTCGAAGTTGCGGCCGGCCAGCGGGTGGCGCACGATGTTGACGCACGGGCCGAGGAGCACGTCGCAGCCGAGGCCATGCGTCTCCTGGCCGAGCGCCGCGCCCACGCGCTCGATCAGCGCCGGGTTCCAGGTGGCGGCCATCGCTACGCCGGTCGGGAAGGCGGTCGCCGGCACGAAGGTGCGGCCCTGGTCGTTCGTCGTGCGCACGCCGTGCGGCCCGTCGGTCATCGTCAGCCAGGGGATGCCCAGCCGTTCGATCGGCACGGTGTGCCAGTTGTCCGCGCCCGACATCAGGCTCACTTTTTCTTTGAGGGTCATCTGGGCGAGGAGGTCATTGATGCGTTGTTCGAGCTCGCTTGCGCGAGTTTGCGCGTCTTGAGCGGTTGCCATTATTTTTTCTCCTGTAGAATTACTTGCCTCACCCCTCCCCTTGCCCCCTCCCCTCTCCTGGCCTTCGGCCAGGAGAGGGGAGGGGGAGATAACGGATGGGTTTGCGGGCGGCGTCGCCGCCCGCAAACCCCCGTACGCCT